>JAOAIM010000071.1 GCA_026414705.1 Verrucomicrobiia bacterium
GCCGTCGCCGAAGTTCCAGGCGAACGCTGCGGCGTTGAGGCTCAGGTTGGTGAAGTTGACGGTTAGCGGGGCCAGGCCGTTGGTGGGAGCGGCGGCAAAGTTGGCCACGGGCGGCGGGTGGTTGGTGACGACGATGTAATTGGTTCGAGTGAGGGTGTTGGTGCCGCCGGGGCCGGTGGCGGTGAGGGTGACGGTGAAGTTGCCGGCGTTGGTGAAGGTGTGGGCCGGATGCGCGTTGGTGCTGGTGTTGCCGTCGCCGAAGTTCCAGGCGAACGCTGCGGCGTTGAGGCTCAGGTTGGTGAAGGCGACCGTTAGCGGAGCCGCGCCGTTGGTCGGGTGCGCTGTGAAGTTCGCCAGCGTCGGCGCACACGAACCGCCGCCGTTCGGGCAAGAATAGACGAAGGTCAGTTGGAGGCCGTTGCTCAGCACGCCGGTATTACACGAGAACTGGGTGAAGTTGGTGGTGGCGTCTTTTTGGACGCCCACCGTGGCGCTGTTGCCGTTGCCGTTGAGCGCGCCGTAGATGACATCGAAGCGCGGCTGATTTTCGTAGAGGCGCACCTGGAAATTGAGCGGGTTGCCCCCGCGGTTGGCCTGGTAGTAGGACGCGCGCCACTCGATGTTGAAGATGCGGTTGGGCGCGACGCCGCTGGTGCTGGTGTAAATGCCCTGGGCCGGGCCGACGGTGCCGTCGGTGCGGAGGTCGTCCCAGAAAGCAAAGATGGTGTTGTTGAATCCGCCAGCCGGCAGACAGGTGTTGGCCCAGGCGTTGTTGTTGTTGTTGAACTGGATGTTGCCGTTGGCGCTCAAGGTGGCGTTGGTGAAGGTCTGACCGTAGAGGGTGTAGGCAAACGGCAGCGGGATGGTCGTGGTGACGTCGTCGCCGTGATTGCCGGTGTCGGCGCTGCCGGGCACGATGCTCGCGCCGGTGGAAACGGTGATCTGGTAGGTCGGAACGCCGGACGCCAGTTGGAAGGAGTTGGTGATGGTGCCGGTGGCATCGGTGAGCAGCAGCGTGAAACTGACCGGGCTGCCACAGGCGAAAGCTGGAGTGGTGCTCAGGCGGAAGAGCGTCGTGTTGGTGGCGAAGGCGCCCGGCGGGACGTTGCCGTAGCTGGACACGGCCTCCGTAACGGTCAGTCCGGGCGCGCTGGAAACCAGCGTGCCGACGACGTTGGTGGCCGTGGCGGTGCTGTTGTTGCGGATGGCGACGGCCAGTTGCACGCACTCGTTGGCGTCGAGGGTTTGATTGCCGTTACCGCCCACCAGGGTCGCCGAAATAAACGTCAGCGCGTTGGTGCCGAGACTCTGAATGGCGCGCTCCAGGTTCACGCGCGGTTTGGTGATGGCGACCTTGGTGTCGGTGACGTTGTCGCCGGTGTTGAGCAAGATGGTTTTGACGGTGGCCGGTGAAAGGAAGTTGCCGGTGAGGGTTTTGGCGGCGGATTGGAGGGCGGCGACGGCGCCCGCGGCGTAGGGGCAGGCGGCCGAGGTGCCGCCAAAGGAACCGAAATAATCGCCGCTCGAATAGCCCGAACTGCCGACGATATCGAGGGTGTAACACTGGTTGGCCGGGGCAAAGAGCGTGAGGAACGAGGCCACGTTCGCATACGCCGTCACTTTGTCTGCTGCCGTGGAGTCGTTGACATACCAGCCGCTGGAACAGCCGCTGGTGGAAATTTTTGGCGCGCACGAATCGGCGCTCACGCACGGCAGAAAGTTCCCAAACGCCGCGTCATAGACCGCGCCCACCGAGATCACGCTCGAAATGCATGAAGGCCAGCTCAGTGAATCACAAAAACCGTCGTTGCCCGAGGACGCCAGCACGGTGATGCCGGCGGCAACGGCGTTGTTGGCTGCCGCGGTCATTGCGGGCGAGACGCTGTCGCAGGCCGAAAAATAGCGTCCGCCGCCGAAGCTGGTGCTGATGACCAGCAGCGGGTTGTTCGGGTCATCGTCCCGATGCGTGACGCACCAGTCCCAGGCGGCGGCCATTGCGCTGCTGGTCGCCGTGCCGGTGCTGCCCGCGCTGATTTTGAGCGCGTAAATTTTTGCGGCGGGCGCGACGCCGCCAATGTAATCGCCCACGGTGCCGAGGTCGCCGGCGGCGATCCCGGCGCAGGCGGTGCCGTGGGCCTGGGCGATGGGCATCGGGTCGGGGTCGTTGTCGCCGAAATCGTAGCCGCCAATGACCTTGGCGTTGGGAAAACCGCCGCCGCCCAGGCGTGGATGCGTGTAGTCCACGCCCGTGTCGCAAATGGCGATGGCGACACCCTGGCCGCTGTAAGTGGAGCGAAAGGTCATGCCGCGAATCAGCGGGATGCCCTGGGCCAGGTGCGGTTCCAGTTCCACAACCGGCTCGATGGCCTGCACCGCCGGGTGCGCCTGGAGGGCGCGCAGGCCGTTGGTGGAGACGCGCACCGTGAAGGCGGCGAGGTTGTCAAAGCGGTGCCGCACCAGCACGTGGGCGGCCGGCAACGCATCGAGCACGGCTTGTTGCGCGGCGCGCATTTGCGCACGCACCTGGGCGCGCACGGCGGGCGAGCGCAGGTTGGCGGCGGCGGGCTGCAACGGGGGCGCGAGGGTGACAATCACCTCGACCTGGCCATTGGTGAAACGGCGGTGGATTTCGGTGGGGTGAGTGAGTTTGGCGTTGGCATCCGGCCCCGGTATTTGAGCCAACACGCCGGGGGCGGCAGCGATCAGCCCCAGCCACCACAACCAGCACAGCCGGGCAGAAGGGGCCGAGCGGCGTGGCCAGGGGTCGTTGGTCGTTTGCATCTTGCGCTCTGTCAGTTTGAAAATGCGCCTGTAAAAAGTTCGCGTGGTTACTGAGCGCGAACGTTGCAGGAATTTAGCACAATTCAAGTGGATTTCCGGCTCTCTTAACCGGGTGATTGAAACCGGCGTGAAAGCTTCCGCGCACTCGCTTCAGAGGGCGCTTTCGCCCGGCAGGCAGTGCGGCCCGACGGCCCGAGGGCAGGGGCGGGAACGGCGATGACGGCTCGGGCACAGGGACGACCTTGCCGAACGAACCCGGCGGGCCACCCGTCGCTCCTCGGGCGAACGGACCGCAGCCCGGGCGGGTTATTTCACGGCGTAGCCGGCCACGCGCCAGATCAGGTCCTGTCCGAGCACCAGGGTGACTGTTTCTTCGGCGGCGGCACGGTGTTCGAAGGACGTGTCGTAGCGCAACACGACGTATTCGCCTTCGGGCGCGCCGGGCAGTTCCCTGGAATACTCGGCGGCCTTGAGTTTTCGCTCGGAGAGTTTGCCGAGCGGGCGACGGATTTTCTGGATTTCGGTTTTCCACTTGCGTTTGCCGACCTCCTTGCGGAAATGCGGCGCCATTTGCTCCCAGCTTTCGGTGTATTGGCCCGCGTCCACCAGCGCGAGCCATTCTTCGGCGGGGGCTTGAGCGGCCTTTTCCGGCGGCACGCTCGCGGCCAACGTCGCGGGCAGCGGCAGAACGACGCCCAGCAGAGTCGCCAGTGCCAACACATGCCAGCTCATGGGCGGAGTTTGAACGGCGGGCGCGCGCTTGGCAACAGGGTTGAAGTGAAATCGGCTCGCGGGCCGTTGCGGGGATTGCATCACCGGGGTTGCCCACTACACTGGGCGCGTGATTCGCAACATCATCTTCGACTGGTCGGGCACGTTGGTGGACGACCTGCCGGCCGTGTGGGAGGCGACCAATTACGTGCTGGCGCAGTCGAAGCGCGAGACGATGTCGCTGGATCAGTTTCGCGCGGAATTTCAACTGCCATTCACCACCTTCTATGAACGGCACACGCCCGACGTGGCGCTGGATCAACTGGAGGAGTGGTTTCACGCGCGCTTCCGCGAGGTGCAGGATTCGGTCCAGGCCATTCCGCACGCGCGCGAGTTCGTGCGCTTCTGCCGCGCGCGCAAGATGCGCCTGTTCGTGCTCAGCACGGTGCGACCGGATCATTTTGCGGTGCAGGCGCGAGCCGCCGGGTTGGAGGATTGTTTTGAGAAAACCTATCTGGGCGTGCGCGACAAACGCCCGAAAATCCGCGAAATTCTTGAAGAAAATCGTCTCACGCCCGCCGAAACGCTCTTTGTGGGGGACATGAAACACGACATCGAAGCGGCGCGGCTCGGCGGCGTGCGCTCGTGCGCGGTGTTGACCGGTTACAACACGCTGGCCGACCTGCGCAGCGCGCAGCCGGATGTGATCGTCGAACATCTGGGCGAACTGCGCGCGCTGCTGTCGAGCAACGGCGGCGACCTGCCGTCGGCGGCCGCGAGCGGTCTGCCGGTGGTCACGGTCGGCGCGTTGATTTTCAACGATGCCGGCGAGGTGCTGATGATTCGCACCCACAAGTGGTCGGACCTCTGGGGCATCCCCGGCGGCAAAATCCAGTGGGGCGAAACCGCCGAGGCCGCCCTGCGCCGGGAGATCCGGGAGGAAACCAACCTTGAAATCCGTGACGTGCGCCTGGTGCTGGTGCAAGACTGCATTCGGCCGCCGGAGTTTTACCGGGACGCGCATTTCGTGTTGCTGAACTACACCTGCCGCTGCGTCGAACCGGCCCGGGTGCGCCTCAACGACGAGGCGCGCGAGTTTCGCTGGGTTTCGCCCGCCGGGGCGCTGACGATGCCCTTGAACGCGCCCACGCGCCGGTTGCTGGAAGCCGTTGCCACCACCTGAACCTTCGACCCTTCAACTCCTCTGTCCATGTCCAAAATCACGATCGCCGACCTGGAAGTGTTTTATTGCCTGGGCGTGCCGGACGAAGAACGCGCCCAACCGCAGCGGCTGTTGCTGACGGTGGAAATGGAATTTGACTTCGGGCCTGCGGTGCTGACCGACCGCGTGACCAAGACGATTGATTACCAGGCCGTCGCGCAGTTCCTGCTGCGCTTCGGGGAGGGCCGAAGCTGGAAGCTGTTGGAAAAACTCACCACCGACCTGGCCGACGCCGTCGTCAACGAGTTTCACCCCGACACCGTCAACGTGGAGGTGAAAAAGTTTGCGCTGCCGCAGGCGCGGTATGTCTCGGCCACGGTCAGTCGCGCCCGCACCGGGCCGGGCATCCTCAAGAAGGCGGCGTGGGGTATCCCGTGATGTAGGTCTGCAACTGGTGAATCGTCGTGCTCTGCGCGTGGATGACCCAGTTGACCAGGTCGCCGATCGAGACAATCCCCACCAGCCGCTCACCCTCCAACACCGGCAGATGCCGCACCCGGTGTTCGGTCATCAACCGCAGGCACTCGTCCACCGTGTGCTCCGGTGTGACGTGGATCACTTCCTTCGAAAGAATGTCGCGCACCGGTGTGTCCTTGGAAGAGCGTCCCTTGAGGATCACCTTGCGCGTGTAATCCCGCTCGGAAATGATCCCCGCCAGCCGGTCGCCTTCGGTGACCACCAGCGCCCCCACGTTCTTGTCCGCCATCATCTGAATCGCCTCAAACACCGTTGCCGTGGGTGAAATCGTCCACACCGTGGAGCCTTTCTGCGCAAGGATGTCGCGGATTGTGCCTGGCGGAGTCATTGCGACCTGACTCTAGCAGCCGGAAGCGCGGAACGGAAAACTTTTTTCGCCGATTGCCCCGAACCGTTGATCGCAGCCGTGCGTCAACCGGACCGTCCGGGCGCGGTGGGGCAGAGGGGGCATCGCCGCGCGCGCGCGTCAGGTCGCCGGCACCAGCCGCTGCGCCAGCCAGGCGCCCGCGAACAATCCCAGAAAAATCAGGCTCAACTCCCGCGTCGCCTCCGGCGCCACACTCAGCCAGTCCACCAACACCATCCCCGCCAACAGCCCGCTGACCGTCAACGGCACGTTGGGATGCGACGACCCGAAACTCCAGCGCACACAGCGAATCACCCACAGTCCCAAGATCANAGACAGCCACAGGGCCGGTTCAAGATGCGGCCCCCTGTTCATCAGAAGCGCCAAAACGATGGGTGTGGCCAGCAGCCCCGTCGGCCATCTCGGAACCGGCCCGCCCATCCGCTCGTGTCGCGCCAGAAAACTCAGCCCGGTCACGTAACCCGCCAGCGCCAGCCCGGCCCAAACGGCGTGTCCGTTCACCCCCTCGCGTGCGCTGGCTGCCGCCACCACATACACCCAGAACCGGCACAGCCCCATCAACAACGGCGCGACCGTAACCACTTTGTGCACCGCATCGTAGAGCACGATGCTCCCCGCCAGCGCCAATCCCAACCAGCCCGATGCGCTCCCGCAGCCAAACAACATCCCCGCGCCCGTCGCCAGCAAACCCCATCCCAGTGCCCAGACCGCCCGCTCGGAAATTTCGCCGGCGGGAATCGGTCGCTCCCGGCGATGTCGCCGGTCGAACTCCGCATCAAATGCGTCGTTCAGGAACATCCCGCCCAAATACAGGAGACTGACGCCACCGAGCAGCCAGACCAGCAGCTCCGGCGCGCCGCCGCCACCGAGCCACCAGCCCGCCAGGCAATTCGACCAGACGGTCGGCAAATTCGACACCCGACCCAGCGTTAAGAACGTGCGAACGCGCCGCGCAAACCCGGCAGCCATCGCCGCCAACTAACAACAAGCGCGCCGCTTCAACAAGCGTGGGCTTGCGCGCCCTGACGATAGCTCCATGCTGACTTTTTGCCGGGCCGCCGGGCAACCGCCCTAAAGTTGGGTAATTGAGTTTTACGGCTGCGGCGGTGTGGCGGGTTGCGCCGGTTGCGGTGGCGCGGGCGGTTGGGGCGGTGCGACCGGCAGCACCCGCACCGGTCGGGTGGGAATGTTGCGAAGCGTCGAACCGCCGTGGCCGGCGGCGACGGGCGGACTGGCAGCGGCGGCGGGCGGGCTGGGTTGGGGCGGCGCACCGGGCACGGGCGGTGCGGCGGGCGCAGGCGCAGCGACGATCTTGGAGCTGTCCTTTGCGAGCGTTTTGAGGTCTTCCTGGCCGTGATTGTTGAACTTCACCGTCCCGCTCTTTTCGTCAATTTCCAAAACCTCCACCTCATCCTGCCGCTCGCCCTCGGCCAGGATGAGCGCCTTGCGTTCGGGCGGAGCGCCCGGTTTGCCGCCCGGAACGGTGACGGTGAAGAGCACGCGCTTTTTGCCAAAGAGCACGCTGATGCCCTGCAATTCGATCGGCGGTGGCGGCGGCGCCGGCGGTTTGACCGCCTCCGGGTCCGGCGGCGGCTTGAGCGCAAACACGTTCCGGTCCACGATGCTCAGGTAGGGATTCTCCCCACTCTCTTGCGCAAGCAACCGCGGGCCGAACGTCACCAGGACCGCAGCGAAAAATCCCGCGCCCGTCATCGCCAACCGCATTTTCCCGCTCCATCTCATCGTTTCCAATATAACCCGGCTCTCCCTTCCAACACCAAACGCTGCGCGGCGGTTGCGAAGAACCCGAAAATTTCCCCCGGCGCGGCGGCGCGTTTCATCCGGTTGTCCCCGGCCGGGATTCGGTCGCGCTTGAAGCCGGCAGGGCGCTCGCCGTCGGCGTTGGGGACGCCTCAGCGGGCTGCGCGGGCGCGTTGGCGACCAGGGCTTCCGGCGGTGGCGTGGCCAGACCCGCATCGGCGGTCACCGGGGCCGGCGGTTTCTGAACGGAAATTTTCCGCAACTCGTCGGCGGCGGGCAGGTCCTCGAGACTTCGCAGACCGAAGTATTCGAGGAACAGCGCCGTGGTGCCGTAGGTTGGCGCGCGCCCTACGGCTTCGGCGCGCCCGACCACTTCCACCAGACCGCGCTCCATGAGCGTTTGCATCACGCCGTCCACCGACACGCCACGAATCTGCTCGATCTCGGCGCGCGTGATCGGCTGGCGATACGCGATGATGGCAAGGGTTTCGAGCGCCGGTTGCGAGAGCCGGGGTGGACGCGCGCGCGCGCCGACCAACGCCCGCAACCACGGCGCGTATTCGGGTTGCGTCACGAACTGCCACGCGCCCGCCACGCAGACCAGCCGGTAACTGCGACCGGCCGCCTCGTGCTCGCGCGCCAGCTCCTCCAGCGCCGCCGTCACCTCGCTGTCGCGCACTTTTTTCCACGCGCGCGCTTCCGGCGGCGCGTCGTCAGCTTCGCCTGTCACCGCCAGCAACTCCCGCAACTCCCCGACGCGCAGCGGCTTCTGCGAGGCGAACAGGAGCGATTCAAGGATGAATTTCAGTTCCATGCTAAACGGCTGTGGGCTGTGGCGACGCGGTCGCCGGGCTGGCCGACGCCGTTGGCTCGGCGGCTTCCACCGCAACCAGCACCGGCGCCGCAATCGGTTCGGCCACCAACGCGCGCCGCAACTCAATCTCGCCGAATTCCTCCGGCTGGTGCGCCGTGACCTGCTTGAGCCGGATCAACTCCAGCAGCGCCAGGAATGTAACGACAACCTCGGTGCGACTGGCCGCGCCCGCGAACAACTCCGAAAACAACGCCCGCCCGCGTTCGGCCAGCACGCGCAGGATGTGACCGATCTTGTCGCTCACCGTCCACCGGTCCTCGAAAATGTCGCGCAACTCGGTGCGTGCGCTGAACCGTTTGAGAACTTCGTTGACCGCGCTCAGCAGGTCAAAGATCGAAACCTCCGGTCGCACCGGCGGCGCGGGCGCTTCCACCTCCGGCCGGGCCGGTGCGCGCGGGTAAATCGCCTCCTGCCGCAGTTCCAGTTCCTGCAAGCGCGCGGCCGCGTCCTTGAATTTTTTGTAGGCAACCAGTTGGCGGATCAGTTCCCAGCGCGGGTCGTCGCCCTCGTCCTCGTCCTGCGCCTCGGCCCGCTGATCCACCGGCAGCAATTCGCGGCTTTTGATATACATCAGCGTCGCCGCCATCACCAGGAACTCCCCGGCCACGTCCAGGTCCAGTTCCCGCATCAACTCGATATACTCGATGAACTGCTCGGCCAGCCGTGTGAGGTTGACCTCGTAGATGTCCACCTCCTCCTTCTTGATGAGGTAGAGCAGCAGGTCGAGCGGCCCCTCGAAGATTTCGAATTTGACTTTGTATTCGGACATCGCCGCGCCGCCCGCGCTGCCGTTGCGCGGTGTCGCCGCACGCCGCGCTTCCGGCAAGCCGGGCGTGCGTATCCTATGCCCGCCCGCCGCGCATTGGCAACGCCCGAAACGGACGCACCACGCGCCAACGCCGCCGCCGGCCATTCTCAAAACATCAGCCTCGACCCATCGGGCGCCGGTGGCTTCGCCACAACGCGCCGGCCAACCGACCCGCAATTCGGCTTTTCAGCCCGGCCTTTTTTCTTATGCTCAAGCTGTGAATCTGACGGAACAAATGACCCAACTGGCGCAGCAGGCCCGGGCCGCCTCGCGCCAGCTCGCCAAACTGACCACCGCCGAGAAAAACGCCTGCCTGCTTGCGATGGCCAGCGCCCTGGAAGCCCGCGCCGATGCCCTCAAAGCCGCCAACGCGCGCGACATGGCCGCCGCCGCTCAGGCCGGCCTGTCTCCTGCAATGCTCGACCGGTTGCGACTCGATGACAAACGCATCGCCGCGATGGCGCGCGGCCTGCGCGAGGTCGCCGCCCTGCCCGATCCGGTTGGACGCGTGCTCGATGAGCGCACCCGGCCCAACGGCCTGCGCCTGCGCAAGGTCAGCGTGCCCATCGGCGTGATCGTCATCATCTATGAGTCCCGCCCGAACGTGACCGCCGACGCCGCCAGCCTGTGTTTCAAGTCCGGCAACGCCACCATCCTGCGCGGTGGACGCGAGGCGTTGCATTCCAACCGGCTCATCGCGGAGACGCTCCTTGAAGCCGGCAAAATCGCCCTGCCGCACTTTCCGGAGCACGCCATTCAGGTTGTGCCCACGCCCGAACGCGAAGCGATTCCGATCCTGCTCTCGCTCACGCAATACGTGGATTTGTGCATGCCGCGCGGCGGCGAGGGCCTCATCCGCGCCGTCGCCGAATGCAGCAAGGTGCCGGTGATCAAGCATTACAAGGGCGTCTGCCACGTGTATGTGGACGCGGACGCCGACCTCAAAATGGCCGAGGAAATCGCCTACAACGCCAAGTGCCAGCGCCCGGCGGTGTGCAACGCCATGGAAACGCTCCTGGTGGACCGCGCCATCGCCCCGCGCTTCCTGCCGCAAATCGCCCGGCGACTCGAAGAAAAACGTGTGCAGTTGCGCGTGGACGCCGACGCCGAGGCAATTTTGAAATCTGCGCTCCCTGACGCGAAATCCGAAATTCGCCGCGCGACCGAGCAGGACTGGTTCACCGAATACAACGACTACATCCTCAACGTGCGCGTGGTGGACGGCGTGCAGGCGGCGATCGAGCACATCAACCACTACGGCTCGGCGCACTCCGATGCCATCGTGACGCGCAACGAAGCGCGCGCGCAGCAGTTCCTGGCCGAAGTGGACTCGGCAGCGGTGTATTGGAACGCCAGCACGCGGTTCACCGACGGGGGCGAATTCGGCATGGGCGCTGAAATCGGCATCAGCACCGACAAAATCGGCGCGCGCGGGCCGATGGGTTTGGAGGAATTGACCAGCTACAAGTGGATCGGCATCGGCAACGGCCAGTTGCGCACCTGAGCCGCGCCTTCCTTCGCTGCATGGGGCCTTGCCTCGAGAGTTGGGGGCCTCCTGCGCCTGGCCGGAGGCCGGCGCTCCGGCAATCCCTTTCGCCGCTTCCCAAGCGGCTCAAGTCGGCAGATTTCCAATCTGCGCTACGCTCCACGCTCTGACGCTCCACGCTCCCACGCTCCCACGCTCCACGCTCCGACGCTCCCATCGAAAGTCAGACTCGCACCTTCCGGCTTGACCGTGCGGGCTGTCTCCGAATGATGCGGCTGATGCGTCTCTGCACCATTTCCCTCCTGGCGCTCGCCTGGGCGTGGATTGACCCGGCCCTGTGCGTCTCCCACGCCGCCGCCCGGCGACTGCATTCCTTCCAGAAAATCCAGCTCACGCGCGAGTTCTGGGCCGAGGGCGCGGCCTTCGGTGATTTCAACCGCGACGGCCACCCCGACGTTGCCTACGGCCCGCACTGGTATGCCGGGCCGACGTTCGCGCAGCGAAAGGAGTTCCGCCCCGCCACACAAAGCTTCAAACTCAAACAGCCCGACGGCACCGAAACCACCATTCCCGGTTTCGAGGGCGCGCTGAGCAAGCGCAACGGTTACTCGGACAACTTCCTCACCTTCACCTACGATTTCAACGGCGACGGCTGGACCGACATCCTCGCCTACGGTTTCCCCGGCAAAGAGGCCGCGTGGTTTGAAAACCCCAAAAACAAACCCGGCCACTGGCCGCGCCACGTGATCTTCGAGGGACTCGACAACGAATCGCCCGGCTTCGCCGACGTCACCGGCGACGGCAAACCCGAGATCATCTGTTGCTCGCAGGGCCGCATCGGCTACGCGGAAGCAGACTGGTCGCGTCCCGAAGCGCCCTGGACCTTCCGCGCCGTCTCGCCCAAGGGCAGCTACCAGCGTTTCACTCACGGGCTGGGCCTGGGCGACGTGAACGGCGACGGCCGACCCGACCTGCTGGAGAAAGACGGTTGGTGGGAGCAGCCCCCATCGCTGGCCGGCGCGCCGCTCTGGAAAAAGCACGAGTCCAACTTCGGCCCCGGCGGCGCGCAAATGTTCGCCTACGATGTCAATGGCGACGGCCTCAGCGACGTCATCACCAGCCTCGAAGCGCACGGTTACGGCCTGGCGTGGTTCGAGCAGGTGCGCCGCGACGGCCACATCACATTTCGCCAGCACCTGATCATGGGCAGCGAGCCGGCGCAAAACCGCTACGGCGTGAAGTTTTCCCAACCGCACGCACTCGACCTGGCCGACCTGGACGGCGACGGCCTCAAGGACCTGGTGGTCGGCAAGCGTTTCTGGGCGCACGGGCCGGACCACGACCCCGAACCCAACGCGCCCGCGGTGCTCTACTGGTTTCAACTCCGGCGCCTGCCCGGCGGCGAAGTGGACTTCGTGCCCTGGTTGGTGGACGACGACTCCGGCGTGGGCACGCAGGTGATGATCGGCCACGGCAACCGGGACAAACTGCCCGACATCCTGGTCGGCAACAAAAAAGGCGCGTTTGTGTTCCTGCACGTGGCCAAACGCGCCAGCCGCGCTCAATGGCAGGCCGCCCAGCCCCAACCGCTGGCCAACGCGACGCCAGTCCAACCCTGACGTTGACCGGACGTTTTTGAGTTGAATCCGCGAACGCTGCTTGGCGTCGGAGCAACGTTCGCGCGCGACACGGGGGCGCATCGTGTCGCGCTCGGTTGCAAGCATCCGGCGGGGCGCCCCGGTGAAATCGTGTCGCCATGAAACGACCCTGGCTCATCCGCACGACGTTGTGCGTCCTGGTTCTCGGCGCGACGCCGATCGCAACGCGCGCCGTGGACCTGTTCAAACACGCCGGCCTTTCGCCCCAGGAAGCCGTGCGTGAAATGACGCTCCCGCCCGGCTTCAAAGCCACCCTTTTCGCCGCCGAACCTGACGTGCGGCAGCCCATCGCCTTCTGCATTGACGACCGCGGACGGCTCTGGGTCGCCGAGAACTACACCTACCCGCATCGCACCGGCCAACCGCCCAAAGACAACCGCCCGCCCGAAAGCGACCGCTCCAACCCCACGCCCGAACAACTCGCCGACATTTTCGGCGGACGCGACCGCATCCTGGTCCTGGAGGACACCGACGGCGACGGGCGCTTCGACCGCCGCACCGTGTTCCTGGAAAAACTCAATCTGCTCAGCGGCGTCGAGGTCGGCTTCGGTGGCGTGTGGATCGGCGCCGCGCCGTATCTGTTGTTCGTGCCCATCGCAGACGGCGACGAACCCAAACCCGCCGGGCCGCCGCGCATTTTGCTCGACGGCTGGGGCTGGCAGGACACCCACGAAACACTCAACACCTTCATTTGGGGGCCGGACGGCTGGCTCTATGGCTGCCACGGTGTCTTCACGCACTCCAACGTCGGCAAACCCGGCGCGCCCGACTCCGAGCGCAAACGCATCAACGCGGGCATCTGGCGCTACCATCCTGTCCGCCATGTCTTCGAGGTCTTCGCCGAGGGCACGAGCAACCCCTGGGGCATTGACTTTGATGAACACGGTCAGTGTTTCATTGAGGCGTGCGTCATCCCGCACCTGTTTCACGTCATCCAGGGCGCGCGCTACCACCGGCAGGCCGGCTCGCACTTCAACCCGCACATTTACGAAGACATCCCCACCATCGCCGATCACGTGCACTGGGCGGGCGAGCAGGGCCCGCACGCGGGCAACCGCCGCAGTGCCGCTGCCGGTGGCGGCCACGCCCACGCCGGGCTGATGATCTATCAGGGCGAGAACTGGCCCGAGAAATATCGCGGCCAGATTTTCATCGGTAACATCCACGGCGCGTGCATCAACTGGGACACTCCGGTGCGCAAAGGTTCCGGCTTCATCGGCCGCCACAACCCCAACCTCATCGAGTTCAATGACGAGTGGTCCCAGGTCGTCAATTTCCAGGCCGGCCCCGACGGCGCGGTGTATTTCATTGACTGGTATGACAAAAACCAGTGCCACTCGCGTGACGACAACCTCCACGACCGCTCCAACGGACGCATTTTCAAAATCAGCTACGGCGAGCCGAAACGGCAGCCGCTTGACCTCGCCAAGCTCAGCGACGAGCAACTCGTCGAGCTGGTGCCCTCGCGCAACGAGTTCCTGAGCCGTCACGCCCGGCGGCTGTTGCAGGAACGGCTCGGCCTGAATCCCGGCAGCGCCATTCGCAACGCCACCAATCCCGAGCCGGAAAAACAAACCGCGCGGCGTGCAGCCCTTTCCGAGCGGCTGACGCGGTTGCTCCAGGACGCGCCCGACGCCCGCGCCAAACTCCGCGCCCTCTGGGCACTGCACGCCATCGGCGCCACCGACACGCCCCTGCTGCTTGAACAACTGCGCAGCACCGAGGAATACGTTCGCGCCTGGGCCGTTCAACTGGCCTTTGAATTCCCGCGCAAAGACGCCCCGCGCCTGCTGGCCAAATGCCGCCGCCTCGCCCGCGACGACGCCTCGCCCGTCGTGCGCCTCTACCTCGCCGCCGCCATGCAGCGCGTGCCGCCCGCCGATCGGTGGGAAGTGCTCGACGCGCTCTCCCAACACGCCGAAGACGCCGACGACCACAACATCCCGCTCATGGTTTGGTATGCTGCCGAACCGTTGCCAACGCTCGACCCCGAACGCGCGCTGCGTCTGGCCGAAAACGCAAAGCTGCCGAAACTCCTCAACTTCACGGTCCGCCGCACCGCCGCGCTCGACAGCCCCGCCGGCTTCGCCGCGATCACGCGAACGCTGCAACGCCTCAGCACCGACGCCCAACGCCTCGAAGCCCTCAACGGCCTGAGCGCCGCTCTCAAGGGCCGACGCAACCTGCCCATGCCCGAGGGCTGGGCTGAAATCGAACGCGCCCTCGGCAACAGCCCGAACGCCGAAATCCGTTCGCGCGTCCAAACCCTCTCGCTCACCTTCGGCAGCACGCAGGCGCTCGCCGCCGTCCGCCAAACCCTCACCGACAAGCGCGCCCCGGTCCCCGCGCGCCAAACCGCCCTCGAATCGCTCCAGACCATTCGCGACCCCGAACTGCCCGCCCTTTTGCGCGCGCTGCTGGCTGATGCGACCCTGCGCGGCCCGGCCCTGCGGGCGCTGGCGAGTTTTGACGACGCCGAAACGCCCGCGGCCATTCTCGCGGCGTATCCGAGCCTGAACCCGGACGAAAAGCGCGACGCGTTGAACGCGCTGGCTTCGCGCGCCTCCTTCGCCGCCGCCTTGTTGCGCGCCGTGGGCGAAGGCCGCGTGCCCGCCCGTGACATCACCGCCGAACTGGCCCGACAGTTGCGCAATCTCAAAAACCCACAGGTGGACGAACTGCTGGTGAAAGTTTGGGGTTCGGCCCGCGAGACCGCCGCCGACAAAAAGGCCGAGATCGCGCGTTACCGCAACATTTACCACGCCGGCGGCTCGCAGCCGGGCGACGCCCTGCGCGGACGCGTCGTCTTCGCCCGCATCTGCCAGCAATGCCACGTGCTCTTCGACGCCGGCGGCAAAATCGGCCCCGACCTCACCGGCTCCAACCGCCGCGACCTCGATTACATCCTCGAAAACATCCTCGACCCCAACGCCGTCGTGCCCAACGAATACCGGAGTTGGATCGTCGAGACCAAAGACGACCGCATCCTCACGGGCCTGTTACCCGCGCAAACCGACCGCGCCATCACGCTGGTGACGCAGACCGAAACGCTCACCATCCCGCGCGAAGACATCGTCAGCCTCCAGGAAAGTCCGCTCTCGATGATGCCCGAGGGTCTGCTGGCCCAACTCAGCGAGCAGGAAGTGCGCGACCTGATCTTTTACCTGCGCGAGCCGGCCCAGGTGCCACTGCTGGCTGCGCCCGACAACATCGCCCTGTTCTTCAACGGCAAGGACCTCGCCTTCTGGGACGGCGACCCCGCGCTCTGGACGGTTGAAAGCGGCGAAATCGTCGGCCGCGCCCCGTCCGGCCTCAAACACAACGCCTTCCTCAAAAGTCATTTCCTGCTCGAAGACTTCCGCCTCATTTGCAAGGTCAAGCTGCTGCCCGACTCGGCCAACAGCGGCATCCAGTTCCGCAGCGAACCGTTCGGCGACCACGAGATGAAAGGTTGTCAGGCCGACATCGGCGCCGGCTGGTGGGGCAAACTCTACGAGGAAAACGGACGCGGCCTGCTCTGGAAAAAATCCGGCGAGCCGTTCGTCAAACCCGGCGACTGGAACACCTACGAAATTCTGGCCGTCGGCAGCCGCATCCGCACCGCCATCAACGGCAACCTGTGCGTGGACTTGGAGGATCCTCAGGTCGCACGCCGGGGCATCATCGGCCTGCAAATCCATTCCGGCGGCCCGACCGAGGTGCGCTTCAAAGACTTCGAGCTGGAACTGAATCCGAAATTTGAGTTGCGCACCGTGAAAACCGCCGGCGCCCGAACCGAGGTTGGCCAAACGCGCTGAGCCGCCGGGCGGCATCCTGGACCACTTCAGGGCGCGGGGTTGGAAATCGTTCCCCGTTGCGCCGCGGTCACCTCGGCCCTCGCCGCCTCCAGGTCACGCTGAAACGCGGCGTTCGTTTGCAGGGCGCGGAAAATGGCCTGTCCCAGCGTGCGCCCGGCATACACGTCGCTGGGAAAATGTTTGGCCGTGCGGACGCGATCCCAGCCAATGCGCCGGCCAATCGCCAGGATCGCCTCACGTCGTTCCGGGAACAGTTCGGCCAGCACCAGCGCCTGCAGCGTGCCGACGGTCGAGTGGCCGCTCGGATAGCTCCAGGTGGACTCGGGTTTGCCGCCGAAGCGCAGCCGCGCGTCCAGTTCGTAGGGCCGCGGGCGTTTCCAGTGTTCCTTGGCGGCAGCCACCGGCGCGCGCGCGCAGAGCTTGGCGCGCTCCAGCAGGTGCGCTGTTTTCGGCAGTCGCTTCGTGTCGAACCACTCGCCGATCACGGGCGCGAATCGCTCGGGCACCAGCGGCGCTTCCCGCTCGGCGCGCCAGCGCTCGTCTTCGGGCGTGGCCTCGAACGCGGCGTGAACCGCCGCCAGATCGGTCGCCTGTTCCACCGCTTCGAGCGATGGCGGCGGCGGCAGCAGCGCGATGCTGTCCACCGCGTTGGTGGCCAGATACGGTTCGACGGCGCGCGCGGCCAGGAGCGCCACCGCCAGGTTCAACCACAAAAAACTCGCGGCGCCGAAACGCCGCCTCCTGCCGTGCGAGATGGCCGGTCGCTTCATAAATGATCTTTCCATTACCCGCGTTCCGACGGGCCGGCAGCAATTGCATTCACGGCAGCAGCGCCGCCGCAAACTCCTTCCCGCCAAAAATCCACAACGCCGCCGCCAGCGCAATATACGGCCCGTAGGGCAGGCGCGACGACCATTCGCGCCGCCGCAGCGCAATCAGCGTCAGTCCCACCGCCGCGCCGATGAGCGAACTGACCATCAGCGCGAAAATCACCGCCCGCCAACCCAGAAACGCCCCGATCGCCGCCATGAACTTCACGTCCCCCAGCCCCATCGCCTCGCGCGGCAACACAACCTCCGACGCCACCACTTCCATGTGCGGGCAGGTTTCCGGGTCGAGTTGGTCGCCGCCGATTTCCAGCCGCCGCGCCAGCAACGCCACGCGCACCGGCACATCGCGGTAACACCGGTCAATCAACTCCACCCGCTCGGCGTGCAGCCGAATCGTATCCGACGCGCGATAAAAAATTTCCTCGTAGGGAATTTCGCGGTCGGGCAGGTGCAACGCCGTTTCCCCGAACACCAGCCGCGTGCCCGGCGGCAGGTTCAAACGCTGCCGCCCGAACAGCAGCTTGCCCACGCGCAGAATCGCATACACCACGCCCCCGCCCACGGCCATCCCCACCAGACTCTGCTGGAGGCTCTCGGTGAGCGTCGTCACCCCGTGGAGTTCCGGCAGGAAGAACGACGCCAAAAACCCCGCCGCCATCCCGCCAAGCGTGATCTCGTCCGGGATGATGAAATGCTCCAGGTCAATGAACGTCGCTGCGATCAGGCCCGACAAAAACACCGCATACACCAGCGCCACGCCGACCGACTCGCGCCCGTAGCCGAGCCAGCAGGCCAGAAACGCCAGCCCCGTGAGCAGTTCCACCGCGAAGTATCGCGGCGAGATCGGCGCGCCGCAGTTTTTGCAACGCCCGCGCAGCCACAACCACGTCACCAGCGGCACGTTCAACCACCAGGGAATCGAATACCGGCAGTGCGGGCAGTGCGACGGCGGGGAAATCAGGCTCAAGCCGCGTGGCAGCCGGTGAATGCACACGTTGAGAAAACTCCCCACGCAACAGCCGAACACAAAGCACACCAGCGCCCAGAACTCGAAGGGCACGCGCGCCCAGTTCGCAGG
>JAOAIM010000072.1 GCA_026414705.1 Verrucomicrobiia bacterium
GTCCTTGCCCAGCGCAATCGGAATGCGCGCCTTGGAGTTGCGCCACTCCTCCGACTCGAACAGGTCGCGCATCACGACAATGGCCTTGGCGCGGTTGGGCACTTCAATGCCGACGGAGCTTTTGCCGGGGATGGGAGCGAGGATGTGAATGCGCTCGGCCTTGAGCGCGGCGGCGAGGTTGTTGTTGAGCGCGGTGATGCGTTCGAGTTTGACGCCGGGCGCCGGGTGCAACTCGTAGCGCGTGATGGTCGGGCCTTTGGTGATGTCGCCCAGCGACACCTCGATGTCGAACTGGGCGAGCGTCTGCTGCATGAGCCGCGCGTTGGCCAGCAGCTCCTCCTTGGTCTCGGTCGGGCGCGCCGTGCTGTCGGGCGGCTGCAAAAAGTCCAGCGGCGGCAACTGGTAATTGCCGATGGTGGGCGCGGCAGCGACCGTGAGCGGCTTGCGCTTTTTGGGCTTCGGCACGCCCAGCCCGTAGATGTTGACCTGCTCGGCGGGTTTGGCTTCGGCGGGTTTGGTCTCGGCCGGCCTGGCCGGCTCGGCGACGGCGGGCGCCGCGGGTTTTTCCTCGGCAGCGCGTGCTTGAGCCTGGACGGCTTCGGCTTTTGTGCCCAGCACGTCGGCCGTGGCGGCCGGGCCGTGTTCGCGGGTGGGCGCGGGTTCGGTTTCCTTTGCCGTGACGGGGGCCGGGCTTGCGTCGGCGACCGGCGGGGCGGCCGGCCCGGCAGCGGGCCCGGCGGCCGTTGCGGTGCGCGGTTGCGGCACGGTCAGGTCGCGAATTTGCGGCGCGGGCACAGGTTTGAGGTCCGGGCCCAGGCCGCTGCGCTTGACTTCTTCCTGAAGTTCGCGGGCTTTTTTCTCCAGCTCGCGCGCGCGGCGTTCCAACGCGGCCTCTTCAGGGGCGAGCGCATCCTCGGACGCTGCGGCGCGGCGGCGGGCGAGCAGTTCGCTGGGCCGGAAGTTGGTCAGGAAAACCAGGCTGATGAAATAAAGGGCGGCATAGACGATGACCGCGCCGACGTTGCCGAGCATCCAGCCGCCGTATTCGTAGGGCAGGTAACCGAGCCAGCCGCCGATGAACGGCGCCGAGAGCCGCTGGCGCCAGTGCGCGGCCAGCGCCGTGCCGTCGGCCAGGTGCAGCAAGCCGGTGAGCGCCATCAAACCCACCACGGCCCAAAAGACCGACCAGCCCGCACGGTCGCGCAGATGACGGAACCACCCGAACAGGTGGGCGACGCCGAACGCGGCCAGCAGCAGGGGCAACAGATACGCCGCCACGCCCAGCAACAAAAACGACGCGTGCGCCAACCACGCGCCCACCGGGCCGATCCAGTTGTGCGCCGGCTTGTTGGGCGGCACGCGCACGGACGCCAGGTCATACGGATCAAACGAGAGCTGCGCCACCAGCAGCAGCAGCGCCGCCGCCAGCAACGCCAGGCCGATCACGTCGCTGAACCCGTCCGCCGCACCCGAGGCCGACTTCCGTGACATGAGCGCAAAATAGCAACGGACACGGGGGCGTAGAAGATGAAATTCGACTGCGCGCCGGGAGCGGGGGGTTTTTCAGGGCGGTGGAACGGGCCCGCTCGAGCCGGCAGCGAGGTCTCCGGTTGGGGCGATCCGGCGGGCCAACGGCTTCGCAGTTGCCGCGCGGATGCGGGTCGGGCAAGCTATGCTGCGCATGAGTGTTCGTGGTGCGCAGGCGTGGTCGCTGCGCCCGGAGGCCGCCGAGTTCCAGCGGCTGGCCCGGGCGTTTGTGTATTCGATCCTGCTGCACCTGTTGCTGCTGGGCGGCTACAAGGCGGGTCAACGCTGGCAGCTCTGGCAAAACATTCCTCTGCCGCGCTGGATTCAACCCCTGGCCGCGCCGCCGGTGGAGCTTTCGCCCAACGCCGGCGCGACGCCAACCGAACCGCCGCTGGTGTTTATTGACGTCGCGCCGCACCAGGAAGCTGCCGAGCCGCCCAGGAATCCGAAGTTTTACTCCAGCCGGGATTCGCAGGCGGCCAACCCGGAGGTGGATCGGGAGACGGGCATTCCGAAAATCGCCGGCACGCAAACGCAGGTGCCCAAAACCGAGGACGTGCCGCGCGAGAAATTTGAAAAGCTGCAGCCCGCGCTGCCGGCGCCGACGCTCGCCGAATCCGAACCGCGCCCGACGCTCACGCCGGGCGATCTGACCCTGGCGCGGCCCGACGACCTGGCGCGAGAGGGCAGCGGCCAGGGCGAGCGACCGCGCCCGCGCACGTTGCAGGAGGCGCTGGCGCGGCGTGCGCCCGATCAGATCCCGGGCGTGAAAATGCGCCAGGAGGGCGGCGTGGCCCGGCGCGCCAACGTTTCGATGGTGGACGCGCGCGGCACGACGTTCGGGAGCTACGACGCCGCGTTCATCGCGGCGGTGGCCGACCGCTGGTATGCGTTGCTGGATCAGGTCAAATACGACGGTTACCGGCCCGGGCGGGTTGTGTTGCAGTTTTACCTGCACCATGACGGGCGCATCACCGACCTGCGCGTGGCCGAGAGCACGGTCAGCGACATGCTGAGCCTGCTCTGCCAGAAGGCGATCCTTGATCCCGCGCCCTATGCGCGCTGGCCGCGCGAAATGCGCCTGATGATCGGCAAGGATTCACGCCCCATCCAGTTCACCTTTTACTACAACTGACTTGAACGGTCCCGGGCCGGGCGATTGAATCCCGCAACTTTATGGAAGCGCTGGTGCTGTATGTGTTGCTGCCGCTGACCTCGATCGTCGGGCTGGCTTTCATCATTGAGCGCGGCCTGGCGTTGCGCTGGCGCAAGGTCGTGCCGCCCGAGGTTGAGGCAGCCATCGAGTCCTGCCAGTCGCGTGCGGACGTGGCGATGCTCGAGCGCGTGTGTCGGCAAAAGCCCTCGCCGCTGAGCCGTCTGCTTCTGACGGCGATGGAGCATCTTGACCGCCCGCAGGGGGAAACGGCCGACGCGCTTCAGACCCGCGCGCGCCACGAGATCGTGCGTCTGGAACGGGGCCTGGTCGTGCTGGAAATCATCGTGGGCATTGCGCCGTTGCTCGGGCTGGTGGGCACGATCGTGGGCATGATGGACGCCTTCGCGGAGGTCGGCACGTCCGGTCAAATTGATCCGGCGCGGCTGGCGCACGGCATCGCGCTGATCCTGCGCGCAACGCTCGCCGGGTTGCTCATCGCCATCCCGGCGCTCATCGCCTGGAGCTATTACACCAAAAAGGTCGAGATGCTCGCCGTGGAGATGGAAACGTTGTGCGACGAGTTTTTGCGCCGGCAATACCGCACCGCCGAGGTGAACGACCGCTGAGCCGATGCGCTTTTTCATCCGCAAACGCCGCCAGACGCCCACGATCATCATCGTCGCGCTGATTGACGTGCTGATCGTGCTGCTGATTTTCCTGATGGTCACCACGACCTTCAAACAGCAGCCCGCGCTGAAGCTGGCGCTGCCCGAATCCACCCAGGCGCAAAAAACCGGCGCGCACGAGGCGCCGCCCCTGGTGGTGACGGTGGACGCCCAGGGCCGCGTGCGGCTGGGAGCGGACGCGCTGCCGGTGACGATCGAGCGGTTGCGGAGCGAACTGGTTTCGCGCGCCGAGAAAGACCCGAAACTGCAACTGGCCATCAGCGCCGACCAGGCCGCGCCGTTTGGCGTGATTGTGAAGGTGATGGACGCCGCCAAGGCCGCCGGGATCAGAGCCGTGAACGCCTTCACGCGCGAGCCGGGCAAGTCGTGAAAATCACGGCGCGTCGCGACACTTCGACCGACCGGCGCGCGGCGCTGCTCCGGCAGGAGGTTCGTGTTGAATTCATTTCGCCGTGAGAGCGGCGGCTAGCCACCGACGCGGCCTTGTCCGGCACACTTCAAAGACCTCTCATCCACAGCGGCGTTCAGCCTGGTGACCGTCGCCACCCGACCGGACGGAGTCGCTTCAACGGCTTGGGGCGTGAGCCAGGGTGTTTCCACGCCGTGCGATACCGGCGGACCGCGCTGAAGTTGCTCGGAGCGGTGGGTTGGCGTTTCTTGCGCCGGGAGTCGGGCCGGGGGATGTGGCTCTGCGCTTGACGCGGATTGGCGTGCCCATAGCGTTGGGGGCATGAACCGCGCGGCGAAGTCCTCTCTCAGCGGCCGTTCACCGGGCTTGGCGGTTTGATTGGAGCCACCGTCACGGCTGACCATGTGTTGCAGCCCACATCCGCGCGGTTGGTCGTTCAACCCGGCCGGATAAATGCTCTTCAATTCGCTCGACTTTGTCATTTTTCTGGCGGTGGTGTTGCTGGCGGTGCGGGTGGCGGCGCTGCGGTGGCGCACCTGGATTTTGCTTCTGGCCGGGGCGGTGTTTTACGGGTGGTGGGACTGGCGGTATCTGGGGTTGCTGGGGTTCAACTGCCTGACGGCGTTCACGGGCGGGATACGGATCGCGGACGCGAGGACGGAGCGGGAGAAACGGTTCTGGTGCGGGTTGAGTGTGGTGGTGTGCGCCAGCCTGCTGGGCTACTTCAAGTACCGCGGGTTTTTTCTGGAAAATCTCACTGCGCTGCTGACCGGCCTGGGGCTGATGTCGGCGGCGCGGACGATCGAGTTTGTGCTGCCGGTGGGGGTGTCGTTTTACACGTTTCAAGCGATTGCCTACCTGGTGGACGTGTATCGCGGGGTGGCGCCGGCGTGCCGGAACCTGAGGGATTTTCTGCTGTTCCAGACGTTTTTCCCGCAACTGGTGGCCGGGCCGATCGAACGCACAAATCATCTGCTACCGCAGTTGCAGCAGTGGCGGCGCGTGACGCCGGCGGACATCGTCGAGGGGCTTTACCTGGTGTTGTGGGGCTACTGCAAGAAGGTGGTGGTGGCCGACAACCTCGGATTGAAGGTGAACCGGATTTTTGCGCAGGACCAGTGGACGGCCGGGGACGTGGTGCTGGCGGGGGTGGGGTTCACGTTTCAGGCGTATGCCGATTTCAGCGGCTACACCGACATCGCGCGCGGGGTGGCGCGGTGGTTCGGGGTGACGTTGTTCGAGAATTTCAATTTCCCCTATTACGCGACCAGCCCGCAGGATTTCTGGCGGCGCTGGCACATGAGCCTGGGTTCGTGGTTGCGGGATTACCTCTACATCCCGCTGGGGGGCAGTCGGCGCGGGCCGGTGCGCACCTGCCTGAACCTGGTCATCACGATGCTGGTGGGCGGGTTGTGGCACGGGGCGGCCTGGACGTATGTGGTTTGGGGCTTTTACCAGGGAACGATTCTTTCGTTGCACCGACTCTATGTGGCGTGGCGGGGCGAGCGACGCCATTCGCATCTGTCGCGGGTGGCGTGCATTGCGGGCAATTTTCTGCTGACCGCTTACGGGATGTTCCTGTTCCGCTCGCAGTCGTGGGAGCAGACCTGCAAGGGCACGGCGGCGTTGTTCGGTCTGGAATTGGAGCCGCAGTTCTGGGGGCAACTGCTCAAGATGCTGCCCTACTGCGGGCTGGTGCTGCTGGTGGAGACGCCGATTTTCCTGACCAAGAACCCGTGGTTTTACGTGCGGCGACATCCGCTCTGGGTGGCGGCGTTCTTCTTGTTTCTGTTTTATCTGATCCTCATCATGGGGGTGACCGGTGGAGACCAGTTCATCTATTTTGCCTTCTGAGGCGCGGGGCGTGCGGCCGCCGCCGCAGCGGCTGACGGCGGTGTGGCTGTTCATTCTGGGCGTGCTGGGCATCGAAACCGCCCTGCGCGTGCTGCCGGAGGGCTTCATGACCCGCACGGTGCAGCATCGGGCCGAGGAAATCCGCTACCTGCCTCCGGCCGATATTCAACTGATGGGCGACAGCGCGACCAGTGCGATTCGGGCGGCGTTGCTCGAACATTTCATCGGGCCGGACTACCAGGTCAGCAATTACGCGCTGCCGGGCACCTCGCCGTTGTTCAACTACTTTGTGCTGCGGCGGCAGTTGGAGGCGAACAAAGCGCCCCGGTTGATCGTGCTGGCCCCGCATCCGTTTGTGTGGGGCGACCCGTTGTTGGACCGGTTTTTGGGGCGCTTTGCCACGCCGCGCGAGTCGCTCGAGATGCTCGGCGACGGGGTGAAACTCAGCGAATGGCTCTACGGAACGCTCTGCCGGTTCAGCTACACGCTCCGTTACCGCGAGGAGTTTTACAAGGCGTTGACGGCGGGCGACGTGACATTTTTCCGGCGGCTTGCAAGCCCCATCACTTCGGTGCAAAACACGCGCGCCAAAATCACCGAGGCCGAAAGCTCTCCTTCACCCCCGTTGGGTTCGGTGCTGGCTGCGCACCAACTGCCGCCGCTGCTGACCCGGCCCATCAAGGTGCATCCGTATAACGAATTGTATCTGGACAAATTCTGCACGCTGGCGGCGGCGCACGGGATTCAAATCCTCTGGCTGAGCCTGCCCCTGCCGGAACTGATCGTGCGCCAGGGCGACGGTGACCAACGGACGGCGGCCTACGCCGATTTGATCGCCCGCGTCAAGGCCCGGCACAAAAACGTGGCCGTGCTTTCGGAGGCGGTGCCCACGCTGCCGGATTCGCATTACCTGGACGCCTGGCACATGAACGCGTATGGCGCCTGGGTCTTTACGCATCAGGCGGGGGAACAATTGGCGAATTGGTTGGCGGCGCACCCGTTGCCGGCTGCGGGAAGCTCGCGTCAAGCCGCGCGCTAGGAGCGGGACAAACGGTTCGCGCCCACGCGGGACACGTTGCCGGCGCGCGTTCGGTGTGCTAGAGAGTTCACGGTGAATCCGAAGTTCAACCCGGGGCGGTGGTGGATCACGGGCGCCAGCAGCCTGTTGTTGTCGGCAGCCGTGTGCCTGGGCGCGAGTCGGGAAAGTCAGCGGGTGGCGCCCGTGTTTGAGCGACCGATCATCGAGCCGCCCGTTTTCGCGCGGCCGGGCAAGCCCAAACCGCGTCGCCCGGAAACCGTTCGGCCGGAAGTGCCCTCGCGTGAGCCGTTGGTGGCGGTGCGCCCCCGGCTCGAAAAGCCCTCGCGCGAGCCGGCGTTGTTCGATGCTGCGGATGTGAGGGATGTGTTCCGACGTCCCCGCCCGGCGCCGGGGGGGGAGGGCTTCCCCCACCGCCGGCCGTTGGACATTCCGCGCCGTTTCGTGCCGGGGCACGGCAACAATTACCAGAGTTACATCCGCGGGCCGCGTTACCGGGTGCGCGAGCACACCCGCCTGCAGGACGTTTATTACTTCCGCGACCGGCTGCGGCCCAAGCCGGACAAGGAACGCTGAGCGCACGGGACCTCGCGGGGCGAGCGATCGCCGCGCCCTGCACGGCTTCCAGGCCCGGGAGGCGCGCGCACCCGGCGTGGCTGTGCGCACAAACATGCGGTAGCTCCGGCGTCGAGATTTCCGTTTTGATGCGTCCCCGGCGACTGACGCCGCGCGGTGCAAACGGCGTCAGCCGATCCGCGAAAACGCTTTTGCCCATGAACAAGCCCCAACTTTCCTTCTGGCAAATCTGGAACATGAGCTTCGGCTTTTTCGGCATCCAGTTCGGCTGGGGCCTGCAAATGGCCAACATGAGCGCCATCTACCAGTATCTGGGGGCGAAGGAGTCCGACATCCCGATCCTGTGGCTGGCCGCACCGCTGACGGGCCTGATTGTGCAGCCGATCGTGGGCTACTTCAGCGACCGCACCTGGTGCGGGCTGGGCCGGCGGCGACCGTATTTTCTGGTCGGGGCGATTCTGGCCAGTCTGGCGCTGGTTGCGATGCCCAATTCCAGCACGCTCTGGATGGCCGCCGGGCTGTTGTGGATTCTGGACGCAAGCATCAACATCACCATGGAACCGTTTCGCGCGTTTGTGGGCGACCTGTTGCCGCCCGAACAGCGGAAAACGGGCTTCGCCATGCAAAGCCTGCTCATCGGCCTGGGCGCGGTGCTCTCCTCGGCGCTGCCCTACGTGTTGACGAACTGGTTTGCGGTGGCCAATGGCGGCGAGGAGGCGATTCCGCGCACGGTGCGTCTGGCCTTTTACATCGGCGCAGCGGTGTTTTTCGCCGCGGTGCTCTACACGATTCTGACCACGCGCGAGTATCCGCCGGAGGACCTGGAAGCGTTTCGGCGAATGAAAGCCGAAACGTCCGGGCCCTGGCGCGCGTTTCGCGAGATTCTGGTCGGGATCGTCTCAATGCCGCGGGCGATGCGGCAACTGGCCGTGGTGCAGTTTTTCGCCTGGTTTGCGCTGTTTTGCATGTGGATTTACTTCGTGCCGGCGGTGGCGACGCGGGTTTTCGGCGGGCAACCGGGCTCACCCGAATACCAGGCCGGCAACGAATGGGGCGGGGTTTGTTTCTCGGTGTATAACGGCGTGGCGTTCGTGTTCGCTTTCGCGCTGCTGGCGCTGGTGCGGAAGTTCACGGCGCGGGCCATCCATCGAGTGTGCCTGGTGGCGGGCGGCACCGGTTTGATTCTGGCGGTGGTGCTGGCGCAAAAGCACGCGCTGCTGGTTTCGATGACGCTGGTCGGCGTGGCCTGGGCGAGCATTCTTTCGATGCCCTACGCGATGCTCTCCAACGCGATCCCGCCGGCGAAAATGGGCTTCTACATGGGCGTGTTCAATTTCTTCATCGTCATCCCGCAAATCCTGGCCTCCCTGGGTCTGGGCACGGTCATGAAACACCTGCTCGGCGACAATCCCATGAACGCCGTGCTGCTGGGCGGCTGCTCGATGATCGTGGCGGGCCTGTGCGTGGGCCTGGTGGACAAGCGGGTGGATCAGGTCGGCGTGGCCCGGCCAGCAGCCGCAACCTGACCAGTCCTGCGTCGGTCGGGAGGTTGAAATCTCCAATTCGCCAGGGCCCGGCGCCCGGTGGGGTAAGGCGCAGGGCCGGTGACCGTTGACAGGGGTTGAGGTTGGACGCGCCCCCGCCCGGCCCGAGCACGCTCAGCGGGGCACGACGCGGTGGTAAATGCGCCACTCGAAGCCGTTGAGCCGAAACAGCGGGAAACCGCTCATCGAAACCTCCGGCATCCCGGCGATCTTCACCGGTCGGAACTCGTGGCTGTGCATGACCTCGACCCAGCCGATGACCGGGCGATTGGAAAAGTTGATGACCACCACGAACTCATCGCGATCGTCCAGCCGCATGAAGGTGACCAGGTTGGCTTCGTCGGAGTTGCGCAGCCAGATGAGCCGCTCGCTGCGGAAGGGCGCGTATTGCTGCCGCAGCCGCAACAGGTCGCGATAGATCGTGCGCAGCGGCGGGCGTTCCTTCGGTTGCCAGAAGATCGGCAACTTCTCAAACAGCGCCGGGTCGCCCGATTCGGTCGCATCGCCCACCTCCATGCCGTTGTAGAACAGCGGCACGCCGTCAAGCGTGAGCATGAACACCTGCGCCGCCAGCGCGCCCCGGATGCCGAAGCGCGCCACCGCGCGAGCCTCGTCGTGATTGTCGGAAAACCGCAGGTGCAGGGCGCCCTTGGGAAACTGGCGGCGCATTTCCTCCCAGGTGCGGCGGAACTCCGACGCGGGCGCGCCGTCGAGCAGCACGCGGTTGAGGGTGGCGTGGAGCGGCCAGGAGTAATCCAGGTCAAACGCGCGCACGAGCAGTTCCGGTTTGCTTGCCTCGGCCAGCAACATGAGGTCGGGCTTGACGGCGTCGAGCGCCGCGCGCGCCTGCTCCCAGAAGTCGGTCGGCACCATGAACGCCACGTCGCACCGGAAGCCGTCCACGTCGAATTCCCGAACGTAATGCTTCATGACGCCGATCATGTAATCGCGCAGTTTCGGGTTGGAGTAATCCAGCCCCGCCACGTCGCTCCACTCGGGCACGGGCGGGATGATGTTCCCCTGCGCATCGCGCTTGTAAAACTCCGGGTGCCGCTGCACCAGCACGTTGTCCCAGGCGGTGTGGTTGGCGACCAGGTCGAGGATGACCTTCAGGCCGAGCCGGTGCGCCTCCTGGACGAGCCGCTTGAGGTCGTTGGTCGTGCCGTAGTCGGGATGAATGGCGTAGTAATCCCGGATGGCGTAGGGACTGCCAAAACGGCCCTTGCGGAATTTTTCACCAATCGGGTGAATCGGCATCAACCAGACCGTGGTTACGCCCAGCTCCTTCAAATGGCTCAGGCGCGCGGTCACGCCGGACAGATCGCCCTGCTCCGAGAAATTTCGCGGAAACACCTCATACACCACCGCGTCGCGCACCCATTGCGGGGCGGAACGCGCGGACTCACCCGACACGTCTCGTTCGCCGCGGGCCGCCAACGGCCACACCGAACTTGCGACCAGCAGACATGCCGCCAACACGGCGGGCCGGACGTGGATTCGTGGCATCTGCATGAGTTTGAAAGGGCGTGTTGGACGGAGGATCAGGACGTTTTCAGGCAGCCCGCTTGATGGCGGACCTGGGCGAGATTGCCCGAACCTGCGCGCCGTTGGAGTGCGTTGCGGGCCGGGCGGCGCGCCGGGCCGAACGCTTCCGCGAGCGGAGGGCCATTTCAATCTGGTAGGAGCGCGCGCCGTAGTTGCGGCGCTGGGCGTTCACGCGGGCGCGCGCCAGTTCGCGATACTTGACCATGTGGTAGAGACAATAGCTCGCCCGCACGACCGGCTCGCCACAAATGATGCACCGCTTGCGAGCCTTCATCCGCAACTGATACTTCCGCTGCCGCGACACGGGCAGGTTGGTGAAACGGTCTATGATTTTGCGTCCCATGCGTCCTTGCAACGGGGCCGACCCCGTTTGATGTCACATTCCCGGCGCTACCGGCCCGGCTAACGACGCGCCGCAATCACGGGTTGTAACGCAACCGGTAGAAGGCCTGACTCGGTGCTCCGCCCAGATCGCTGAAGTTGTCGGTGATCTGGAACAGCCCGCCGGCCGGCGCGTTGGTGAACCAGGTGTTGGTGCCCAGCGTAAACGTCACGTTGGTGGCGCGTTCAATCGCGTAAGGATAACCCGGGATGCCCGCGAAGCGCACCGTCGCCGAACCGCCACCGGGTTCGACACTCAACGCCTGCGCCGCCGCCTGCGCCGCGACGTTCACCGTCACGGTGGCCGTGGCGGAGCAACCCGCGCTGTTGGTGATCGTGTAGCTGAAGCTGTCGTTGAGATTCGTGGCGTTGGCCGGGTAATAGATGTAGGTCGCGTCGCTCGTCAGGGCGATGCCGTTGGCCGTGGGGCTGGTGATGCTGGCAATGCTCGCGCCGGTCGAGTCGTTCGTCAGCAACGTGCTCTTGGCGATCTTCAAGCCCAGGCTCGCCGAGCGGCTCACGGTGTCATTGCCCGCCGTTGGCGTGGCGTTGACGGTCAAGGTGGCGGGCGCGCTGTTGGAAACGTTGCCGCAGGCGTCGGTGACCCGGCAGCGGAACTGCCAGCCGTTTTGGGCCGTAGTGGTGGAAGCGGTGGTGAAGCTGGTTGTAGTCCCGCCCGTGCCGTTGGTGACATTGAGCCAGGTGCTGCCGCTGTCCGGGCTGAACTGCCATTGGTAGGTGGGCGTGGCAGCCCCGCTCGCCGTCACCGAAAACGTTGCCGTGGCGCCCGCGCAGACGGTTTGAGGCGACGGGGCCGTGACGCTAAACGCCGGGCAACTGATGCTCATGCTGTTGAAATAGGCGTTGTAATTCGCGCCGGAACCGCTGCCGTCCACAAACAACTGCACCTGCGAGATGGCGCGTCCGCCGCTGGGATTCAACAGCGCCACACCGGTGTAGGTGTTGGTCGAGGTTGAGGTGTTCGGCGTTTGAACCTGCACGGTGCAATTGGTGGGCGAGGTCAGAATCACCCGCACGCGCAAGCCGTTGCCGGTGAAACCGATCGTCGGACTGGGCGAGCTGCCGTTGATTTGGTAACAACAGCTCCCGCCCAAAAACCGGAACTGCAACACGTCCTGGCCGCTGCTGTTTTGCAGCGCAAAGCCCTGCGAGCCGCCGGACTCGATCCAGCCGTTGTCAAAATCAATCGCGAAAATCTGGCCAACCTGCAGGATGTTGGTCGGCGTGCTGCCGGCGGTGAACGGACGGCTCACGCGCGCGAAGTGCGTGCCCGGCGTCGAACCGTTCGCATACATGCCCCAGGCGAAATTCCCGCTGCAAACGGTATCAATCCCGCCACTGCCGCCGGCGTTCTCCGTCGAGGTCCATCGGAAAAACCCGCCGCCGCCGCCGGTGGTCTTGCCGGTCCAGGGGCCGAAGCCGCTGCCGCCGTTGACGCCGGTCCAGTCGCCGCCCCCGCTGTAACCGCTGCAGGCGTTGTCGCTGGCGTTCTGTGCGGCCTCAAGCCGACCGGCCCCGCTCAGAACACCGGCGGCCAGCGCGAGGCACACCGCGGCTCTGAGCAGGTTGAGGTATCCGGCCGGTCCGACAACCTCGCGCCATCCCATCGCAAAACGTTTCATAACGGCATGTTGGCTGTGATTCGCCTGCGGGCGAATCGGTTTTGGAATACTCGGTTCAAACGACACGAATCCGGCTGCAAGCGTCCAGCCGTTCCATGCGTTGGTCAAGTTAAGCCCGGATTCGCAACTTCCAACCACCGCATTTTTGTGCGGGCGCGACCCGCTGGCACCCCCCCGGCGGTGGCATGAGCGGACGATTGCGTTCCGAACCCCGCCCGCTACGGCCCGGGCAAAAGCCCCGCCCGAAAGAAACGTTGGCCAACCGTCGTCAGAATGGGCACGTCAAAAACCGCCTCCACCTGCAACACGCCGGCCGTCATGAGCGATTCGGGCAGGGCGTTCCAACCTGTCGGCCCGTCCCCCGACCAAAACACCTGGTATCGCCGACCGGGCATGGTCGTCCAACGCACCCGCATCGCGTCGCCCAACCGTTCCGGGCCGAGCAACCGGAAATCCAGCGCCGGATCCAGCCGGTCAAACACCCCGTCGCCGTTGTGATCGCGCAAGGCCACCACCGGAATCACGAAAAACTCCCCCGGCTCGATGTCCGGCCCGCTGCCCGACGGCGCCTGCCCCGCCAACCCGCCGCCATCAGCCGTCTGATACGCCGCGGCGCACAGATACACGTTGGTCGGCATTCCCCCAAACGCCGCCACCAAATCCAGTGTGCCCTCCATGACCCCGGCGGTGGAGGCCGACTTGGCCGCCTGCGCGCCGGGCGGCGCGTTATACCAGGCGATGTAGGTGTTCTGGCTCTCGCTCGCCAGATACGGCTTGGTCGTGGCGACGGCGATTTTACCCGACTTGGCCCAGGGCGCGTTCGCCGTCGCTCCCGCCAGCAGCGCGTCGCTGACAAAAATGAAATGATCGTTCGGCCCGCTGTTGCCCGGCGAGGCCGTGGCCACGTAAAGCTGCGAACCACGGACCGCCGCATAAAGTTTCAGTCCCGACGCCACCACCAGCAGGTTCGTCGAGTCCACCGCGCCGTTGATGCTGAATGGTGGCAGGTTTGTGCTCGCGGGATTGGTCGCCACCGGGAAGTGCCAGTCCTGGCCGTTGTTGTTGTCCCAAAGGCCGCTGCCGTTGTTGAAGACGCAATCCAGTTGCGTCGCCGCGCCGGGCACCACGGTCGTGAACGTCCAGCGATTCGACGCCGGGTCAAACGTCATCACCGGATCGGGATTCACCACGCTGCTCCAGTTGTTCCAGCCCAAGTGAATCCGCACCGTTCCCGCGCCCGCCAGCGGCCCGCCCGTCGGGTCATAAAGAATCGTCACCAGCTCGCCCTGCACCGGCAGGGAGGGCGAAACGCACACGCGGCCCTGGCAACCGTTGGTGTTGCCGGGCGTGCCGCCGCCGCTCGTCGCTGCGGGCGCGCCCACCCACACATGTTGAATCGGGGATTTGAATGTGTTGCCGCGTCCGTCGGTCGCGCTCACGTAATAGTCCACGAAGCTGTTGGTGATACCCCGCACCCGCACCAGGAAATAATCAGCGATGTATTGGGGCGTGACACCGAGCACCGGCGCGACCACGCGGCGCGTCATGTTGGAGCTTTGCCACGCGCCGGTCAGCGGCCCGCCCGCGTAGGTCTCGAACTGGTCGCTGGTGGGCGGGTTGGTCCCGTTGAGCCGCAGATGCAGCCGCACGTTGGTCACCCCGCTCACGTCATACGCGTAGGTCCACACCCAGAAGTCGGTGTTGGTGGCGACCGTGACGCGGTAACTGTATTGCGAGCCAAAGTTCGTGCCGCCCGGATTCCACGGATGCCGCTGCGGCAAAAACACCGTCGGGGGCGTAGCGTCCGCGTTCGGATTGGCGGCGAGGATGGCGTTGACGTGACGCAGGGCGTTGGACTGCGCGATCACGGCGCGATGGCACATGTCGCCGTGGCAACCGTAATACACAAACCCGCTGTCCAACCCGCCCAGGTAATAATGCCAGCCCAACTCCACCGCGTTGGGCGTCTGACCGAAACTCCACGGATCGCGCACCTGATCCACGCGTGGCGTGATGCCCGCGACTTGTTGCGCGGTCTTGACGCGGTTTTCGGTGGCGATGATGACCCGCCAGGTGTCGGCCTTGTCACTGACACCGGTGCTCGGGTCCACCACGTTCACGCCGCCGGAGTTGTAACTGGGCGGCCAGTGCCAGTTGATGAAGATCGGCGAGCCGAAATCCCCGTCCGCATACACCCAACCGCCGTCTTCGACGTGCACCACGGCGTTGGTCGGCGGCGGATGGTCCGCCAGAAACTGCTCAATGGTCGTCGGCTCATAGCCGCGCGACGCGACGCCGTCGGCCAGTTGCTTGACCCATTCGCGGTAGTAGGAGTAGCCGCCGCTCCAGGCGTTGTCGCCGTCGTGCGCCAGCACCACCAACGCCGGACGCGCCGGATCGTTCCGCGCCGCCAGCGGATTGAGCAGGTTCAAATCCCACGGGCTGTAACTGTCCCGCCAGCCCAGCGCCTGGTCGCTCGGCACAATGATCAAACGCGATTCAGTGCCCGTTTCCGGGTCCACATACCGCGCCCAGTGCGGTTGAAACCCGAACGGCATCACCTGCGTGGGCGAGCAACCCCGCTCGATCGTCACGCGCCGGTAGTTGTTCGTGCCCTGCGCCGGATTCAACTGATCGGCCCGATTCGGCAGGTCGCACATCTCCCCGGCCGAGCCGGTGACCACGGGAAAATCCGCGCACGCCCGCGCCAGGTGCGTGTTGGCCACAATCGCCCACTCGATGCCGACGCGCCGCAACACCGGAATCATGCGACGGCTGAAACACGTTTCGGTCGGGAAATACCCGCGCGAGAGCGGCGCCACGTTCGTGTTCCAGAAAATCTCCATCTGCCGCCGGTGAATGCGCAGTTCCATCTCCAGCGTTTCCTCGCTCAACAACGGCGCCAGGGCGTGATGATAGGTGAAATGCACCAGGTCCAGGCGCGGTTTGCCGCCGGAGGTCGTCCAGCCCCGCGCGGTTTGATTGGCCAGATACCACGTGCTCGAATAACCCAGTTGCCCGGCCGCACCCAGACTCTGCACGTTCTCGATGAGCGCGCCCGAAAAACTCATCTGCGCGCCGGACTTCAGGTGTGAGGCAATGTCGCCCAGCGCATCCCTGGGACGGCTCTGGTAGGCGTTGACGCGGTCATCCAGCCCGAAAATGTTCCGCAGCACTTCGGGCGACGGATGCGGTCGCCCGGCATCCTGCCGCTGAATCGTGTCCCAGGCCGCCTCGTAATGATCCGGCCCGCTGGCGCGCCGGTCGGGCCAGTAAATCGGCTGGTGCAGGTGCCACAGCCACGTCGTGTGCAGTGAATTGCCGGCAAACACACCGCACGCCGTCACCCAGACGCAAAGCGCGCCGAGCATCCGCGAGAACAAAAAGGTGTCGTGCCGCCGCCACATGAGCCAGTCGGTCGGCCCAAGAAACCCGCTGCGGCTGCCGCCCACAACCGCACGTTCATGCGATTTTGAGCCGCGCCAGGTCGGCGGCGACCGAGTTCGATTCCTCCAAACCGCAGTTGTCGCGCGGCGGCATTCCTGAGCCACGGATGCAACACGGATTCAACACGGAGGGTTCCGGGAAGACCACGTTCACCCGTCGGGTGAAGGGCTGTTCCCGTTAAAGACCGCCCATCCGCGCCCTTCCGTGTTTCATCCGTGGCTCCAAGGCCGTGTTCAGGTTGATTCCCCTCTTGCCGCGCCCCGCGCCGGTTGCCTACCTTCCGCGCCGTGGACAACACGGGCCAGTTCGCGCAATACCTCGCAGTGCTCATGCTGCTGGTGCTCGCGGTGGCAACCACCGCGGGCATGATCCTGCTCTCGGTGGCGGTGGGCAAACGCGGCGCGCCCAATCCCGCCAAGGACACCCCTTACGAGTGCGGCATGATCCCCGTCGGCGAAGGCCGCGTGCGCCTCTCGGTGAAGTTTTACCTCGTCGCCATGCTCTTTATCCTTTTCGACATCGAGGTCGTCTTCATGTATCCGTGGGCGGTCGTTTACGCGGACATGTTGCGCGACGTGACCACGCGCAACCTGATCCTGGTGGCGATGCTCTCCTTCCTGGGCGTGCTCGCGGTCGGCTACCTCTACGCGGTCAAAAAGCGCGCCTTCGACTGGCGCACCTGACCACGTCCGCATCCCGGCCCGGGACGGTCAGCAACAGCCATGCAGGAGTGCAAATCCCTTCCCCTTCAACCATGATCAAGTTCGGCACCAGCGGCTGGCGCGGCATCATCGCGCAGGATTTCACCTTCGAAAACGTCCGGCTCGCCACCCAGGGCATCGCCGATTACCTCAACGCCGAGCGACACAAACCCGACTCGCCTCTGCGCGAGCGCGCGCCCGTGCTCATCGTCGGGCACGACACGCGGTTTTTGGGACGTGAATTTGCGCTGGCCGCCGCCGAGGTGCTTACCGCCAACGGCCTGACGCCGCTGTTGTGCAACCGCGACACGCCCACGCCCGTCATCGCCCACACCATCCGCGCGCGCAAAACCCTGGGCGGCATCAACCTCACCGCCAGCCACAACCCGGCAGAATATCAGGGCCTGAAATTCTCCACCGCCAACGGCGCGCCCGCGCCACCGGAGGTCACGCGCCAGATCGAGGCGCACTGCGCCGCGCGCGCCGCGCAGGGCTGGCGGTTCGCCGGCGCGGTCATCGGCACCTTCACCTGCAAAACGTTTGACCCGCGCCCGGCCTACTTCAAACGCATCCGCCAGTTGGTGGATTTTGCCGCCATCCGCAAAGCAAAGCTCCGCGTCGCCGTGGAACTGCTCTACGGCACCGGGCGCGGTTACCTCGACGCGCTCCTCCAGCAGGCCGGCGCGCGCGTGACGGTGTTTCACAATGAACTCGACCCGCTCTTTGGCGGGCATCACCCCGAACCCGATGCGCACGGCATGGCCGAGGTCGCGCGCTTCGTGCGCCGGGGCGGCGCCCAACTGGGCCTGGGCGTGGACGGCGACGCCGACCGCTTCGGCGTGGTGGATCGCGACGGACGCTGGATCACGCCCAATCAGGTCCTCGCGCTCACGCTTTATCATCTGAAGAAAAACCGCGGCTGGACCGGCGCGGTCGTGCGCACCGTGCCCACCAGCCATCAGGTGGACGCGGTGGCCGCGTGGCTGTTCCGGGACCGGCGGGACGTGCGCCGGTGGGCCACCATCGGGGCGGACTACGAGTACGGGTACGCCACCTGGGCCATCTTCCGCGAGCAGATGCGGCGGCTGCGGCCGGACGTGGAG
>JAOAIM010000073.1 GCA_026414705.1 Verrucomicrobiia bacterium
AACCAGCACCACGAGCCGCTGGTGGACAATCCGCATCAAACCCGGCGTTTACAAGGAACTGGTTTACATTCAACGCGAACGCGGTTTTCTGCGACTGGTTGGCGAGGACGCCGAAAAAACCGTCATTACCTACGACCTGCACGCGAATCTGCCGGGGCGCGACGGCAAACCCATCGGCACCTTCCGGACGCCGAGCGTGTTTGTGGATGCGGACAACATCGTCGCGGAGAACCTCACGTTTGAGAACTCGGCCGGGCCGGTCGGTCAGGCGCTGGCCATCCGGCTGGACGGCGACCGGCTGGTGTTTCGGCGCTGTCGGTTTCTGGGTTGGCAGGACACGATTCTGGCCAATCGCGGGCGGCATTACTTTGAGGAGTGCTACATCACCGGGCATGTGGATTTCATTTTCGGCGCGGCCACGGCGTGGTTCGAGCGTTGCCAGATTCATTGCCGGACCAACGGCTACATCACCGCGCCGTCCACGCCGCAGTCGCAGCCGTTCGGGTTCGTTTTCTCCCGGTGCCAAATCACCGGCGAGCCGGGCGCGAAAACTTTTTTGGGCCGGCCGTGGAGGCCCTTTGGTTCGAGCATTTTCCTGAACACCGAAATGTCGGCGGTCGTCCGTCCCGAGGGCTGGGACAACTGGCGCAACCCGGAGAACGAAAAGACCGCGCGCTTTGCCGAATTCAACAGCACCGGGCCGGGCGCGAACCCGTCGGCGCGCGTGCGCTGGGCGCGACAGCTCAGCGCGGAGGAGGCCGCCCGCATCACGCCCGGGGCCGTGCTCGGAGGCAGTGACGGTTGGAAGCCGTGACGCTCTGCGTTACGAAGCACACTCAAGGTCGGAAAAAATGCCTCGGCATTGAGGGCCGGCGTCTCCGGTTGGAGGAATCAGCTTTGATCCCACCCAAAACTCCGGCCTCTCGTCCGGTCATTCGGGTCGACGGGGGCGCGCTCAACGGCGGTTTGGCCCTTGGGCGGTCGAGGGTGCGCGGCAGTGCACTTTTTGCAATGGACTGTGCCGAATGGCGCATGTCGCGCGCCCGTCAAACAGACTACCTTGCCGCCATGAGACACGCACTGCTGCTGGGCTTTTCGGCCACCTTGCTGGTTGCGGTCGCCTCCTGTCACGCCGAGTCGCCACCCCGCGCAGGTCGGGTGTTTGATGTGCGCGAGTTCGGCGCGAAGGGCGACGGCAAGACGCTCGATACCAAGGCGATTCAGAAAGCGTTTGACGAATGCGGGCGGGCGGGCGGCGGGACGGTGCGGTTTCCACCCGGCACCTACCTGAGCCAGCCCCTGACGCTGCGCACCAAAACCACCGTGCTCCTGGAGGAGGGCGCCACGCTGCTGGCCCACACCAACCACGCCGATTTCATGAAAGTGCCCGGCGACTGGCTCAAGGCGAGCGCCAGCGGCGATTTCATCGCGCTGCTCAGCGGCAAGGACCTCGAAGACATCACCTTCACCGGCAAGGGCACGATTGACGGCAACGGCTGGGTCTGGTGGCCCGAAGCGGAAAAAGCGCGGCAGCGGGTCACCGGTTACACCCTGCCGCGCCCGAACCTCGTCACCCTCCAGCGCTGCAAAAATGTTCGCATGACCGGCATCACCCTCCAGAACGCGGCCAAGTTCCACTTCGTGCCGACCGAGTGCGAGGACGTGTTCATTGATGGCGTCCGGGTGCTCGCGCCGGATCACACGCCCAACACCGACGGCATTGACCCGAGCAACTCTCGCAACGTCGTCATCACCCGCTGTTTCATTGACGTGGGCGACGACAACATCGCCATCAAGTCCGGGCGCAAGGTCGAAGGGCGCGAATTCGGCTGCGAAAACATCGTGATCACCAACTGCACGTTCAAGCACGGGCACGGCGTTTCGATCGGTAGCGAAACCGTGGGCGGTGTGCGGAACGTGCTCGTGCGCGATTGCACCTTTGAGAACACCGACAACGGCCTGCGCATCAAGTCGCGTCGCGGGCGCGGGGGACGCGTTCAGGACATCGTTTATGAAAACTGCACGCTCACCAACGTGCGCCCGGCGCTCTCGATCGCCGCCTACTACCAGCAGACCACGCACGCGACCTTCCCGAAAGACGACCCGCCGCAGCCGATCACCGACACCACACCCTTTTACCGCAACATCACCTTCCGCAACATCACCGCCACCTCAACCCACGAAGCCGGCTTGATCGTCGGTCTGCCCGAAGCGCCTGTCGAAAACGTGCTGATGGAAAACGTCACCATCCGCGCCAAAACGGGCCTGACCATCGCCAACGCCAAGGGCGTGAAGCTGGTCAACGTCAAGGTCATCCCGGAAAAAGGCGAGCCGTTCATCGTGCTCAAGGCCGAGGTTGAGGGCCTGCCGCAGGCCGGGGGGCCGTAACCGTTTGCCGCGCCGTTTTCACTCCCAACCGACTTTTCTGATGCTTTCCTGGCGTACCCTGAACTGGATGCTTGCGCTGGCTTTTGCCCGCGGGGCGTGCGCGGCGTTGCTGCTCGAAGAGCCGTTTGCCTACCCGACCGGAACGCTGTCGGGCCAGGGCGGCTGGAGCGGTGGCAGCGGCACGACGGTGACGGCGGGCAGTCTGTCGTTTCCCGGCTTGCGTGATCCGACGATTGTGTCCAACAAGGCAGCCCTCCCGGTCACAGCCAGCACCGCTTCCAGGCCGTTTGCCGCAGCGCCGATCAGCAACGGGACGCTTTACATCTCGTTCGTGCTGCGTCAGACCACGCTCACAGCCTCGACCACCGGCGGCACGCTGGCCGGGCTGGATGACGACGGCAACGTGACGACGTCCAACGGCCGGGCCGCCATCGGCCTGGCTGTTCATGTCAAGCAGACCAACACGACGCGTTACCTGGTCGGCATCCGCAAGGGCCAGGGCAGCAGCGGCGCCGGCGGGGGCAGCGATGTTTTTTACACCGGCGCGAGTTTCGCCACCAATGACGTGGTTTTCATCGTGGCGAAATACACCTTCAACCCGGGTGCGGGCGACGACACCGTGGCCCTCTGGGTCAACCCGGACGCGGTCACGTTCGGCGGGAGCGAACCGCCGCCGCACATCGCCGAAACGACCACCGGCAACAGCTCGGATTCACCCGGGTTGCGTTACGTGGTGCTCCGCTGCAACTCCTCGACGGTCAGCGGCGCCAACGACGTGGACAACCTGCGCGTGGGGACGAGCTGGGCGGACGTGACCCCAGCGGCCAGCGCGGCCCCGACATCCCGCCCCTACATCACCGAGGCGTTCCTGAGCGCGGGGGGCCTTGAGCTTCGGGGCACCAACGGCCCGCCCAATGGCACTTATCACGTGCTGACGACGCCGGACCTGGCCGCGTCGTCGTGGACGCCCGTGGCCACGAATCAGTTTGCCGGCGACGGCAGCTTCGCCTGTGCGGTGCCGCTGTTGCCCGGCGAACCGCAGCGTTTTTTCCGGCTGCTGATCCCGGCCCAGACCGGCCCGCCGCCGACGCCCCCCACGATTACCACGCAACCCGCCGACCAAACCGTGAGCGCCGGGGACAACGTCACCTTCAGCGTCACGGCCACGGGCACATTGCCGCTCGCATATCAATGGTTTTTCAACACGAACACCCTCCTGGCCGGCGCGACCGGCCCGTCGCTGACGCTCACCAACGTCCAGACGAACAACGCCGGCACGTATCACGTCGTGATCACCAACGTCGCCGGCGCCGTCACNAGCGCGCTGGCGAGGCTCAACGTGATTCCGGCAGGGGACTCGCCCATCGGCTTTGCCAGCGTCAACGGCCCGACCACCGGCGGGCGCGGCGGACCGGTTGTGACCGTCTCGAACGCTTCGGCCTTCCTGACCGAGATCGCCCGCGCCGGAGCGCGGATCGTTCGCGTCCAGGGCACGATCACGTTGACCGGCAGCGCGCGACCCGCCTCCCACAAGACGATCCTGGGCGTGGGCACCAACGCCACCATCGTCGGCAACCTCAACATCTACAACGTCTCCAACGTGATCGTCCAAAACCTGCACTTCACCAATCCCAACGGCGTTGGCGACGGCGACGGCATCACGGTCGAAGGCTCCCACCACGTCTGGATTGACCACTGCACCTTTTACGACAGCGCCGACGGGCAACTCGACATCACCCACGGCAGCGATTACGTGACGGTTTCGTGGTGCAAGTTCTTTTACACGACCAACAGCGGCCACAACTTCGCCTGCCTGATCGGCCACAGCGCCAACAACGCCGCCGAGGACGCCGGCAAACTGCGCGTCACCTGGCACCACAACTGGTGGACGACGCTTTGTGTCGAGCGCATGCCGCGCGTGCGCTTCGGGCGCGTGCACGTCTTCAACAACTACTACAACTGCACCGGGAACAACTACTGCATCCGGGCCAGCATCGGCTCCGAGGTGCTGGCCGAAAACAACTATTTCCAGAACATCAGCACGCCCTACGAGAAATACGTCGAGAACGGCCAGAGCGGATTGATCCGCGCCGTGGGCAACACCACGGTCAATTGCACCGGCGTCCAGGCGTTCAACGACGCGGTGTTCACGCCGCCCTATGCCTACACGCTCGAAACGCCCGCAGCGGCGCGCACGGCCATCATCGCCGGGGCCGGGGCGGGCACGGGCGCATTTCCCTGATCCAACCGACGGAGTGCCCAATTTTCAAATGCCCGTGCACAAACGTGCGTATGACGCCGACGCGAAACCGATTAGGATAACCACAGAACGCAACACCAAAGAGCAATTCAGAGGCTATGAAACATGTTGTTCGCTTTACCGAGCTGGCGGCAGTAACCCTTCTGGGCATGGCGGTGACGGCTCAAGCCCAGCTTCTGGTCAATGACTTTTGGCGTGATGGCACGCGCACCGACCCCGGCGTGCCCCCCTATTCGGAGTTTGGCGTGGACGCCGACGCCGACGGTGATCTCGAGTCCGTCTGGATCGCTGCCAACCGGGCGACCAACTTTGTTACTGCAGTCGGCTCGTTGACGTTTATTCCGGAGACCGGCACGTCGCGCGCCGGGCTGACCTATTTCGCGCCCAGCGGTAGCCCGGTCACGCTCGCCGATGGCCAGGCGCTGGTGGTGACGTTGACGTTCATTCCGACGGGGCTCTCGGCCTCAAATGCTGCTACCACAACGCGCTTTGCGGTCGCCGACTATACGGGCGGCACCCGTCTGACCGCCGACGGAACCTCGTCCATGATGAACGGCGCCAATGTAAAGGCCTACGGGCTGTTTCTGAACATTGCCAACACTTTTGGAACGACACCGCTGAGCCTCCGAGAGCGAACCAACCTGTCGAGCACCGAGCTGCTTGGAACGGCGACAGATTGGACGACGCTCAGCTCCGGTGGAGGGGTGGCTGGTGACCCGGGCTTTGTGAACGGCACACCTTACACGATGAAGTTCACCTTGGCCCGGAACAGCGGGCAGTTGGACTTCTCGGTGTCGGTCGTGGGCGGCAGCCTGAACATCTCGCACAGCGTCACCGACCCCACGCCCAGCACGTTCGTGTTTGACGCCTTTGCGCTGCGTTCCACGACGGCGGCAGACACTCCTACGATGCAGTTCCGGAATTTCCGCGTCGAGGTCATCCCCGAACCGGCGAGCATCGGGCTGTTGGGCCTGGGCGGGCTGGCCGTGCTGCTGGGGCGGCGCCGGGCCTTGGCGCGGCATTAACCGCATATCTCGCAGACCTCTCATTAACACCGGGCTTCAGCCCGGTGAGACAGACCGACCACCAGCGGCTACCACGCCTTCGTCGGATCGTTTCATGGCATCCTCCGCACCAAGCGATAGAACCGCTGCGGTGCGGGGGTGAAATCGGTGACCGAAACTCGCAGCGGCTGGCTGGCCGGGCTGATGTGGGCCAGCGATTGCCAGCCGCCCGGGGGCAGCCCGTTGGCAAATTCCACCGTGTAAACCCAGCCGGGTTCGACCAGAAACGACAACGTGGTCTGAGTGCCTGCACGCTGCACGGAATCAATTCTCACAGGCAGGTCGTATTCGATTTCCAACCTCGGCGCGTTGAGCGGGTCTTCACGCGTGCCGAAGCGTCGCGCGGTAAAGGGCGTGCCCTCGTGCTCGCAAACCAGAATCCAACCGAAGTTCGTCGCGGGCTGGTCGAGCCACAGTTGCAGGTCGGCAACCAGCCGGTCAGCCGACGGGATCGTGTAGGGCGACTGGTCCACGCCGAAAACCGTCACGCCCGAGGACGGTTCGGCGACAAAGTCATTGGTCGCGGCTGCTCCCGGGCTTGTCCAGGTGTTGGTGGTGAAGGCGAATCGGTGCGTCCAGGTGGCTTCGCCCGTAGTGGCGGGTGATCCCTGGCCGGCGCCGCCGCCGGGCGCGTTGGTCTTGGTGCCCTCGCCCCAGGGCTTGAGCAATCGGTGCAGATTGAAGCGGCCCGATGCAAACGGCTCGGCCGGCTGACCGACAACTTCCAGAATGAGGCTGGCGCTGCGGATGCGCGCGCCGGCAGGCAGGTGCCCGGCAACATCGAAGCGAAACAAGGCCCGGTTGCGCGTGAGCATTCGCGTCGAGCCGCTGTTGGCAAAGGGCATCGCCCCAAAGTTGTTCTCCGGGAAATACTCGCTGAGCATCGTGTCGGCGTCCGGCAAAAGCGTGAGCGTGGCGGCGGGCGACCCGAGGGTGACGCCCAGCAGGATTGCCGCAGCCACTACAACCAGCCCGGGCACGCGGTGGGCGGCGAACTTCATCGGCCAGGGGTCAAATCAGGAAGCCGACTTCGCCCCGGATTTTGGTGCCGTCCACCGAGGAGAGACCGCCGGAGAGCAGTTCGGGTTCGGGTTTGTCGCCGGAGGGGTTGTAGCCGGGGATGATTCGGTTGAGCTGGCTTTGCGTGGCGCCGAGGTGTTTGCGGATGATTTCGCCGAGCACGGAGCGGTAGTCGGTTTGCCGTTTGAGGTAGCCCTGGGTGACGTTGACGTTGGCGGCCCACATCGTGCCGCAGGTGGCCGGATTGGTCGTGCGCGGGCCGGGCACCCAGTTCAGGTCGGCGTTGGCGCCGGAGAATTCTGACGGACTGCAACCGAACACGCCGGTGGTGCTGCCGTTTTTGCCGTAGCCCCGCACGCCGCCGCCGGCGATGAGCATCAGGCCGCCCTCGGCGTGGTCAGTGCCGCCGCTGCTGTTCTGGACGGTGGTGCGCCCGAATTCCGAGAGGGTGACGATGACGAGGTTGTCCCAGGTGCACCGGTCGGCCTGGGTGAGGAAATACTTGCGCAGCGCGTAAATGGCCCAGGCCAGTCGCCGCAGCAGATTGGCGTGTGCGCCGGTGACGCCGCCCTGAGAGCTGTGCGTGTCGAACCCGCCGAATTCCGTGCCCGCGATGATCGCGTCGGTCTTGTTGAGAATGAGCGCAGCGGCTTTGAGGTTTTTGAAGAAGGTGTAGGCGCTGGTGGAGTTGTCCACGACGTATTTGGCTGAATCTCCGCCGTGGAAGGGCGCGCCGCCGTTCTGTGCGGCGCTGGTCGGGAACAGGTTGTAGGGCGCATCCTGATCGGTGTTCTCGTTGTCGTAGAACTCCGCTGAAAAGGGGATTTGGGAGAAAATTTGCAGTGTGTCGGACAGGTTTTGGAATTGCAGGGCGAGCAATTCGCGGTTTTTGCGGTCCGGGGTGGGCAGCAGGTTGCCCGTGGCGAAGAATTGATCGGCCTTGAGGTTGCCGGCGGTGGTGTTGGGCACGCCCAGCAGATCGTAGCGGGCCGGGTCGGCCAGGTTCGTCATGGCAGCGGCGCTGCCCCGAAGGATCAGGGGCAGGGCCGATTGCACCGAAACGGCGGTCAAAGGCGATTTGTTGGCAAGACCCGACTCCAGAATGGTTCGGTAGAAGATGCCGTCGCGCACCAGGTTGTTGTTCGGTGCGCCGCTCTCCCAGTAGTTCTGCGAGTCGAAGTGCGAGCGGGACTGGTTGGGATAACCAACCCGATGGACGAACACGAGGTCGCCCGCGTTATACACGGGCGCGAGGAATTTCAGCGACGGATGCAGCGCGGCGAACCCGGTGCCGAGGTCAATCGCGCGATCGTAGCTGTAGGTCGGATCGGTCGCGGTGCGCGGTTGCAACAGGCGCGTGTTGGGATTGAGCGTCCATTGCGTCAGGTCCAGGCACGGGCCGGTGTCGGCGTAGTTAATGGCATTCTCGGTGTCTTTGGCGATGCCGATGCCGGTGGTGGGGCGGGTGGTGCTCAGCGCGTAGGCGGGGTCTTCGATGGGGATCACCGAGTTGAGGGCGTCGTTGGCGCCGCGCAGGAAAATAAACAGAAGTTTTTTCACCTTCCCGTCCGGTCCCGGCAGGCCGATGTTGCCCTCGGCCAGGGCGCGTTTCATGACGAAGGGGATGTTCACGAGCGTGGAGAGCGCCACACCCAGCGTGAGCTTGAAGCTCTGATCCAAAAACGCCCGTCGAGTGTAGAGGTTGAAGCGATGCATGACTATTGCTCCTGGAACTGGGGCAGGGCCAGCAACATGGCGACCAGGCCGCGGACGCGTTCATTGTAAGGGGCCGAGGCGCCCTGGCTGACGGGTAGCCCCGCAAATGGTGTGTTGCGATACGTGGTCGAAGTGTCCGCACTCCCATCGTTGAGAAAGTCCACCGCCGCCTGCCGGGCGAATTGGAGATTGCCCGGCCCAACTCCCGGAAACAGCAGTCCCAGGAAGAAATCCGCCACTTCCGTCGCGTTGGTCCAGGCTGACGCCGGCAGTTTGGCCCTGAGCAATCCGACCGGGTCACAGGCGGAGTTTTGCGCGTCGTTGCCCGTGCCGGCCTGACTGCCGGCGTGGCCGGGCTGCCCGGCGGGAATGCAGAAGGATTGCGCCCAGCGCACCCGCTCGGCGAGCGTGCCGGCGCTGATCCAGGGCGGCCCGGCTTCCGGGTAGCCATCCGGCGATTCCCGGTCGAACAACAGCATTTCGCCCATCCGTTGAAGCGGCGTTGCCACCGCGTAACCGTCGGTCCAGGCCGTGAAGCTGCCGGCCAGGTTGCTGCCGTTGGTGCTGGTGCGCAGGGCGCGGATGGCGCTGACCACAAATTCCAGCGGCGTTTTGACCTTTTGCTGCGAGGCGCCGTAGCTGCGGAACAGGTCGGATTTGAAAATGGTCTCCAGCACCTTCCAAATCTGGCCGCGCGGGGAGTTGGTTTCCCAGGTCAACATGCACGCTTTCACCAGTTCAGCCTCGGGCGAAAGGTTGCCGGCGGCGTAGTTGTAGAAGTTGTATTCGTTGGTTTGCGTCGGATCGTTGTTTGGATTGGGAAAATCATCGTGCACGAACAGGCGGCAGAGCTTGATGCTGATGTATTCCTGGGTGAACGGCAGGTCGGCCAGGTGGCGGAGCACCTCGTAGCCCTCGCGGATGCCATTGGTGCCGGTGCGTCCGGGCACGACCAGTTGATAAAGGCCGGGCACCGTGTTCGTGCCGTAGGTGCGCGTGGTCCAGGGCGGACCGAAGCGGGCCGGGACAAACTTGTTGGTGAACAGCACCTTTGTGGAGGTGTTGTGCCAGTCGCTGCGGTAGCGGCGCGCCCAAACACCGATCAGATTGCGATAATCGTCGGGCGGAAAATTGGTGTTGAGATTGGCGACGCGGTTGGTCGTTTTGCTCGCAAACGGGTTGAACGCGTTGGTCGGGTCGAACAACTCGACCGTCCAACCGGTCCAGCAGCGCGAAAGAATCGTCACGTCATTCTGGTCGTAGCCGTTGTCCACGCCCATGGTGAACAATTCCAACAACTCCCGCGCGTAGTTCTCGTTGGCCACGCGCGTGCCGTCGCCCCGGCTGCTGACCGTGTCCAGATAAATGATCATCGCCGGACTTTCGGCGCTGATTTCGAGCAGGTCGTAAAACGTGCACGCCGGATTGAGCAACGCCGTCCGCCAACGCGCGTTTTCCAGATATTCCAACTGCGTGGCGAGGGCATTCTCCAGCGGGTTATCGTCATACCGTGCCGCGAAGAAGCTTCGGCTCTTGGTGTATTCGGTCACGAAGTGGTTCTCGAAAAACTGGAGCAGGATCTCGAGCAACTGGCGGCGTGCGCCCACCGCCCGCAACACGTGCCAGGCGCGCAGGTCGGCGATCTGGGCGTTGGTTCCATACACGATCTGATCCGCCGCGCGAAACTTCGCCTCGATCGCCGGAATGTTGGAGTGCGTCAGCGCCACGTCTTCGGTGATGTTCCAGGGCGCCAGTTGCTCGGCGATGTAGGCGTCCGGGCCGATGAGGGCGATGCGCGCCAGCTCATCGGGCGTTGGCCCGTAGGTCAGCCGGTTGAGCACCGTCGCAGCCAGCAGCGCGTTGCTCGCCAGCGGCGTCGCCTCCAGGCGCACAAACCCCGCCGCGCCCGCGACGTTGGTGCGACGCCACTCCCAGAGCGTGGCGCGGTTGGTGAAAATCACGTTCGTGTTGTTGACGACGTTGGTGAAAAAATTCGTAATCGGGTAGGAGGCCAGGAAAAAGCCCGTGTCCGGCGCGAATGGTCCGGCGGGATTGGTCGCACTCAGCAAGGTGTAGGCCTGCGCACCGGGAAAGAGCGAAAACTCCAGCCGCGCCGTCGCGTTGCTGACCTCAAAACGGGTGATGCGCGGTGGCGCCGGCTGCTGCGCGAGGGCAAGCGTGGAGGGCCAGGGAACCGACGTGAAGCAGGCAACAAGGGCTGCGAACCGCGCGGCTTTCATTGCTGACTGATTTTAGACTGCGGCAGTTCAGCCAGCGTGTCAAGCCGACGGAACTGACCACGCGAATCCCTCCTCAGTCGGAAGTTAAGACGCTTCGCTTTGACCGGTGATGCCGGAGCATTCGCCTGCCCTTGGGGTGCGGCAAATTAATGCCGCTTGAGATTGCGCGCGCCGAGTGGATTGGCCGAAGCGGTGGGCTGGTAGCCCGTTCCGTCTTTTCAAAAGGGATCAAGGAATCGCCGTCGCTCCGGCGCGGCCTTTTTCTTTTGCTCTTGCAAAAGATGCTGGGCGGCTTTCTTGCGCTGCTGCTGCAGCAGCAACTGATGCGCGCTTTTCTTGCGTTGTTGTTGCAGCAGATGTTGCGCGGCCTTTTTCTTCTGCTGCTGATGGTGGTGGTGATGATGATGACGCGCCGGGGACGGCCCTTTCGGTCCTTTGGGTTTCGCCTCGGCCAGCGGCGCCCACATCAACCCGCAGCCCAGGGCCGCGGCCAACCAACCAAGCCGCAAAGCCTTCAACTTCATGCGGCCTGTTTGATCGCATCGTGCGCAGTTTTCAAGCGCAATTCTTCGGCCGCGGCCACCACCGACTGCGCGGGACTTCCCCCTGGCTCGCGCGCGTCGCGCCGCGTTGCCCTCGAACTTGCACCATCACTCCGAAGGGCGCTTTACTGGGGCGCAACCAATCGGCGAAAACACGTCGCCCGGACACATGGCACAGCACGACACCAGCGGCCTGGACCCGACGTTCAGCGCGAAATCGCGCCGAACGATGGATGTCCTGCGTCGCATTGCGATTTATCTGCGCCCCTACAAGGGACGTGTGGCCGCGACGGTGGCGTGCGCGATTCTCTCGCTGCTGGCCTCGCTGGCGTTTCCCAAGCTCACGCAGTTTGCGCTCGACGAGATCGTCGCCAAGCAGCGTGCCGAGATGCTGCCGCCGGTCATGCTCGGCCTGATCGGTGCGTTTTTGTTGCGCGACCTGTTCAACGCGCTGCGCATCCTCATCAACAACCGGCTCGAACAGGCGGTGATTTTTGACCTGCGTCGCGCGGTCTATGCGCGGCTGCAACGGCTGCCGGTGGGCTGGTTCGACCGGCGCGCCTCGGGCGATCTGATGACGCGCATTGTGGAAGACGTGAACGCGATGGAGCGCGTGCTCATTGACGGGTTGGAACAGGGCAGCGTGGCAGTGCTCAGCGTGGTGGGCGTGGCGGTGATCCTGTTCTGGACGCAGCCAGCGCTGGCCGCGGTGGCGATGATTCCCATCCCGGTGCTGGCCGGAGGCGCGCTCTGGTACACGCTCACGGCGCATCGCCGTTACCGCCGGCAGCGCGAGGCCGCCAGCGCGCTGCACGCGCTGCTCATGGACAACCTCCAGGGCATCCGCCAGATCAAGGCCTTTGCGCGCGAGCCGCACGAGGACACGCGGTTCGCCGAGCGGGCCGATGCGCTACGACGGGCGACGCTGGGGATCATGCGGGCATGGGCGATTTATTCTCCGGCGATGACCTACGCGGGGGCAGTCGGGTTCGCGTTGGTGCTCTGGGTCGGCGGCAGCTTCGTCATCGCAGGCCGCATGACGCCGGGCGAGCTGGTCGGGTTTTTGTTCTTTCTGCACATGTTTTACGCGCCGGTCGGCCAGTTGCACGCCCTCAACCAGATGCTCCAGAGCGCGCGGGCCGCCGGGGAGCGCGTCTTCGACATTCTCGACGCAACGCCCGAACGCGAGGTGCATCCGGGCCGCAAACCGTTGCGCACGCCGGTGCGCGGCGAAGTGGTGTTTGAAAACGTCAGCTTCGATTACGCGGAAGACAAACCGGCGCTGCGCAACGTGAGCCTGCACGCGCGGCCCGGGGAAATGATCGCGCTGGTCGGTCCCACCGGCGCGGGCAAATCCACGCTGGTCAACCTCTTGCCCGCGTTTTATGAGCCGACGGCGGGCCGCATCCTCGTTGACGGGCAGGACATCCGCGAGGTCGCGCTCGAATCCCTGCGCGAGCACATCAGCGTGGTGACCCAGGAGCCGTTTTTGTTCAACGGCACGATCCGCGAGAACATCCTTTACGGGAGGCTTGACGCGAGCGAGGCGGAATTGCTCGCGGCGTCGGAGGCGGCCAACTGTCACGAGTTCATCGCGCGCCTGCCGCAGGGCTACGACACGCGCGTGGGCGAACGCGGCATCAAGCTCAGCGTGGGTGAAAAACAACGCGTGAGCATCGCACGCGCGCTGCTCAAGAACGCGCCGATCCTGATCCTGGACGAGGCCACGGCGAGCGTGGACACGGCGACCGAGCGGTTGATTCAGGAGGCGCTGGAGCGTTTGCTGGCCAATCGCACCAGCTTCGTCATCGCGCATCGGCTCAGCACCATCCGGCGCGCTGACCAGATCCTGGTGTTGCGTCAGGGCCGAATCGTCGAACGCGGCACGCATGAGGAACTGCTCTCGCTCAACGGCCTGTATGCGAAGCTGGCGCGGATTCAGGGGGCGTTGCTCATCGAGGAGCGTTTTGAAATGATTGAGTCGTGATCCGGGCCGCGAGCGCGCCGGCAGCGGATCAAACCCGTCGGAGCCGGCCGCGGCGGCGAGCTGTGCGATGAACGAGATCGGCAAATTCCTGGTGATCGTGGGGGCGCTGATGGTGCTGGTCGGGGCGCTGTTGTGGTCGGGTTTCGGCAAGGGTTGGATCGGCCGGTTGCCGGGCGATTTCCACTACAGCCGTGGCAACTTCAACTTTTACTTTCCGCTGGCGACCTGCCTGTTGTTGAGTCTGGTGCTCTCGCTGATCCTGTGGCTGTTCAAGCGGTGAAGCGGGCGGACGGGTTGGGATGGTCTTCGGAATCGGACCAACCTGACGGATGCGATCCGTGCCCGGATGGCCGGGCGTGCCCGCCGCGCCGCCAAATCGGATTGCTCCGCGCGTCGGCGTTTGCACAATCCGGCGCATGTTTTTTGGCGCTGTTATGCAAACGGTTTTGTCACCAAGCCTTCGACTCGCTCAAACCTTTCGCCGACTCGCTCCGGCGCTTGTGCTGGCAGGCTTTGCGCCCGCGCTTGGCGCCGTGGAGCCAACCGTTCTGACCAACCCGCCGCCGCGTGAGCCGGCGATGTCGCCCCTGCCGCCGGTCTATGTCACCGCGCGCAAGGAAGTGACCGACGCGCAACTGACGCCGGTGAGCGTTTCGGCGGTAACGGCCGACACGCTCGCCGATGCGCGCATCACCGCGGTGCGCGAGGCGGCGGTGTATGCGCCCAACGTGGTGATGACGGATTTCTCGGCGCGCAAGCTCAGCAACCCGCGCTTCCGCGGCCTGGGCGCCAGCCCGCTCAATCCGGCGGTGACGACCTACTACGACGGCGTGCCGCAGTTCAACGCCAGTTCCGCCTCGCTCGAACTGATTGACGTGGAGCAGATCGAGTTCGTGCGCGGGCCGCAGGGCGCGCTCTTCGGCCGCAACACCGTCGGCGGCCTCATCAACATCACCAGCACGCGACCCTCCCTGCAGGACTGGCGCGGCAGCGTCACCGGCACCTTCGGCAACTACAACCTGTGGGACGGGCGCGCCTCGGTGTCCGGTCCGCTGCGACAAAATGAACTGGCAGCGAGCGTCGGCGCGGGCTGGTCCTCGCGCGAGGGTTACACCGAGAACGACGTCACCGGTCACGATCTGGACAGCCGCGAGGCGTTTTTCGGCAAGGGCCAGTTGCTCTGGCAGCCCTACGAACGATGCGAGTTGCGGCTGTTGCTCAGCGGCGAGCGCGCGCGCGACGGGGATTACGCGCTGGGCGACCTGGCGGCGATTCGTGCGCGTCCGCATCATGTGGCGCGGGATTTTGAGGGGCACACGACGCGGGACGTGCTCGCGCCCACGCTCCTGGCCAACTATTGGGGCGAGCGCCTCGACGTGTCGCTGATCACCGGCGGCGTGTGGTGGAAAACTGATGACGCGACCGATCTGGATTACTCACCGGCGCCGCTGGCGGTGCGGCACAACGCCGAGGAGGCGACCCAGTTCACCCAGGAAATCCGCGTCACCTCGCCCAAGGACTCGCCCTGGACGCTTTCCGACCGGGTGCAAATGCGCTGGCAGAGCGGGGTGTTTGTGTTCGTGCAGGGCTATGACCAGCGCGCATTCAACGATTTGAATCCGCCGCTGGCGCCGATTCCGATGCGCAGCCTTTCGCGGGCGGCGTTGGACGACTGGGGGTTGGGTGTTTACTGCCAGAGCACGCTGACGTTCTGGGAGCGGCTGGATTTGAGCGTCGGCGCGCGGGGCGATTACGAGAACAAGCGCGCGCGCCTGGGTTCGAGCACCGTGCCGGCGTTCGGCCCGCCGTTGACCCAAAAGCTCGATGACGAGTTCGGGGAATGTTCGCCGCAGGCCACGGCCCTTTACCGGTTCACGCCCGATTGCGCGGGATACCTGAGCGTGGCGCGCGGGTTCAAGGCCGGCGGATTCAATGCCGCCTCCCCGCCCGGCACCGAAGCCTACGGCCAGGAGGACAGTTGGAACTACGAGGCCGGATTCAAAACACGCTGGTGCGAGGGGCGGCTCACCGCCAACTGCGCGTTCTTCTACACGCACTGGGACAACCTGCAACTGAACGTGCCGAGCGGCTCCAGCCAATACGCGCCGTATTACATTGCCAACGTCGGCGCGGCGCACAGCAAGGGCGCCGAATTCGAAATGCACGCGCGGCCTTACGAGGGCTGGGACGTGTTCGCCAGTGTCGGCTACAACGACGCCCGGTTTCTTTCGGGCAGCGAGTCGGGCGGCGCGTCGGTCGGAGGCAATCACGTGCCCTTCACGCCCGATTACACCGCCAGCGGCGGGATGCAGTATGCCCTGCATTTGGGCAAACAGGTTTCGGCCTATGCGCGCGCCGAGGTGATTTTGAGTGGAAGGTTTTTCTACGACGACCAAAACACCGAGGGTCAGAGCGCCTACACGCTGGCGAACTTCCGCGCCGGGCTGCGCGGCAAACACTGGTTCGCCGAGGGGTGGGTCAAAAACGCCTTCGACACCGAATACGTGCCGGTGGCGCTGGCGTATCCGGGGCTGGCTCCCTCGGGCTTCATTGCGGAGGCCGGCGCGCCGTTGACCTTTGGCGTGACGGCCGGCGCGCGGTTCTGAGCGCCCGCTGCGGGCCGCTTGTTTTTCAACCGGCAACGGGTTTAGAGTTGAGGCGTGACAAACCCGTTGGCGAGCGTTGAGGCGTTGCCCGAAGTCGGCAAGGAAGAGCAAACCGGCTCGAAATCCGACCTGGCGCCGGCGTGGCTGGTGATTTGTTGGAATGACCCGGTCAACCTCATGACCTACGTCACGCACGTGTTCCAGATTGTGTTTGGCTGGGATCGTCAAAAGGCCGAATACCACATGCTCCAGGTGCATCGGCAGGGCAAAAGCGTCCTGGCCCGCACCACGATGGAGCGCGCCGAGCACTACGTGCACCAGCTCCAAAAATACATGCTCCAGGCCACGATGGAGCCCGAACGGTGAAACTGCTCCGCAGGGGAAGGGAATTCGTCTTCCGGCTCAGCCGGCGCGAGCACGGATTGCTGGTCGAAACGCTGCGACTTTACCCGCTGGTGCCCCCCGCGCATCACCGGCTCAGCCGCGAGGGCCGGGCGCCGTCGCTGGTGGAGAGCCAGCGGCTGCTGGACGAGGCGCTCGCCGAACAGCGCGCAGCGCATCGCCGTCAGGTTCAAGCGTTTCTCAGCGACCCGGAACGGTTTCGGCCGGTGGACAACGCGCTGGAACTGCGGCTTGCGCCCGCCGAGATCGAGTGGCTGCTGCAGGTGCTCAACGACGTTCGCGTGGGCGCGTGGCTGGCGCTGGGTGAGCCGGAACAGGGCGCGGAACCGCCCGTGACCGGGGACAACGCGCGCTATCACTTCGCCCTGGCGATGAGCGGCTGGTTTGAGTCGGAACTGCTCGCCGCGCTGGGGGTGCAGGAATCGCCCGATTGGGTCGGGCCATGAAAACGGCGCGGCTTCCGGTCTGGCTCGGCTCGCGGCTGTGGTTTCCGGATCCGCGCCGGGCGGATGCCGAAGGGCTGGTCGCCCTGGGAGGGGATTTTTCTCCGGAGCGGCTGTTGCTGGCCTATCGGAGCGGGATTTTTCCATGGACGGATGAACCGATCACGTGGTGGTCACCCGACCCGCGCGCGATTTTTGACCTCGAAACGTTCCGTCCGCCGCGCAGCCTCGCGCGCTTCATGCGCAAGCGACCCTTTGAGATCACCCGCGACCGCGCGTTTCGTCGCGTGATGGAGGGCTGCGCCGCGCCCGCACCCGGACGCGAAGAAAGCTGGGTCACGCCCGCGTTCATCGAGGCCTACACGCGCCTGCACGAGCTCGGCCACGCGCACAGCGTCGAGTGCTGGCGCGGTAACGAACTGGTCGGCGGCATCTACGGCGTGAGCATTGGTGGATTCTTCGCGGGTGAATCCATGTTTCACCGCGCCGACCACGCGTCGAAAGTGGCCCTTTGCGCGCTCATTGAGCACCTGCGCGCCCGCGGTTTTGTGCTTTTCGACATCCAGATGCTGACGCCGGTGACGCGTCTGCTCGGGGGCGTCGAAATCCCCCGCGAAGAGTATTTGCAACGGCTCGCATCCGCCGTGGCGCTGTCGCGCACCTTTTGAGGGGGCGTCGCCAGAAGGAACAGCACGTCCAACCATCCGTGGATTTGGACGCGGGCCGGCCGGTCGGGCGGGAAACGACTTGCCGCACAGTCCGTGACTCGGCTAGGTTTCGATGCGCGTGGGCTTACCCGCGCGCGGCCGGGCGAGCGGCCGATTCCAAGTCACGCGGTGGCATTCCCTGCGTCTTGACAGCTCGCCGGGGCGCGTCGCGAGCAGCCGCCCACGACGCATCCGGTTGGGTCGGGTTGGTAGCTCAGTCGGTAGA
>JAOAIM010000074.1 GCA_026414705.1 Verrucomicrobiia bacterium
CACGCACTGTCCTCTGCCTGGCTTCACAGGAATCAGAGTTAGAATCCTAATTAACGAAGAGTGGTGTTTCACATTGCGACTCCACGGGAACCGAAGCCCCCGCTTCAAAGTCTCCCACCTACGCTACGCATCGTTAACCAGAACCCAATACGAGCTTACAGTAAAGGTGCATAGGGTCTTTCCGTCCTACTGCGGGCAGGCGGCATCTTCACCGCCATTACAGTTTCGCCGAGAACCTCTCCGAGACAGTCGCTCAGTCGTTACACGATTCGTGCAGGTCGGAACTTACCCGACAAGGAATTTCGCTACCTTAGGACCGTTATAGTTACGGCCGACATTCACGGGGACTTGGCCGCCGAGCTTCGCCGAACCGACGTCCGGCTAACCCTGCGGTTTAATCTTTCCGCATTGGTCACGTGTCACTCCCTATACGTCGTCTTCACGACTTTGCAGAGAGCTGTGTTTTTGTTAAACAGTCGCTAAGCGCATTTCACTGCGGCTTTGTGTTCCAACATCGCTGCTGGAACAAAAGCACCCCTTCTTCCGAAGTTACGGGGCTAATTTGCCGAGTTCCTTAGAGAGGTTTCTCTCGCGCGCCTTGGTGTATTGACACCCACCCACCTGTGTCGGTTTACGGTACGGGTTGCCGCGGAAACGGCAACGGACTTTTCTCGGCATCCTCAGCGCCGGTGCGCTTTGGCCGAAGCCTCAGCTCGACATTCATTTGCCTAGCCGGCGACTAAAGTCTGCGTCATCCGCTGCCTTAACCGTGGCAAGCGCAGGAATATTTACCTGCTATGCATCCGCTACGCCGTACGGCCTCGCGTTAGCTCCCGGCTAACCCTGGGGGGACGAACCTTGCCCAGGAAACCTTGGGTTTACGGCGGCCGGGATTTGCACCCGGCTTATCGCTACTCGTGTCTGCATTCTCACTGGCCAGCGCTCCACGCTCGGTTTCCCTCACGCTTCTCAGCGCTGGTCACGCTCTCCTACCATACTTGTGCCAACGCACAAGCATCCGTGGCTTCGGTATGCAGTTTGATCGCCAATCATTTTCGGCGCGATGCCGCTCGATGAGTCAGCTGTTACGCACTGTTTAAATGATGGCTGCCTCTAAGCCAACATCCTCACTGTCTATGCAGCATCACATCCTTTCCACTTAACTACATTTTGGCACCTTAGCCGACGGTCGGGGCTGTTACCCTCTCGGCAATGAACCTTATCGCCCACTGCCTGACTGCTGTAGTAAGAACCGACAGTATTCGGAGTTTGATTGGTTTTGGTGGCTTGGTGGAGCCCCTAAGCCATTCAGTGCTCTACCCCTGTCGGCAATTGCTACAACGCTCGCCCTCAAGCGATTTCGGAGAGAACCAGCTATCACGGGGTTTGTTTAGTCTTTCGCTCCTACCCTCAAGTCATCTCAGGATTTTTCAACATCCACGAGTTCGGTCCTCCACTGCGTATTACCGCAGTTTCAACCTGCTCAAGGGTAGATCACCTCCGCTTCGGGTCTATTGCCAGCGACTATGCGCGCATTTGGCACTCGGTTTCCCTTCGCCTTCGCCCGGATCGAGAGCTTAGGCTTGCCACTGACAATAACTCGCAGACTCATTATGCAAAAGGCACGCAGTCATCCGTTAAACGGACTCCTACACCTTGAAGGCTTATGGTTTCAGGTGCTTTTCACTCCGCGTCAAGCGGTGCTTTTCACCATTCCCTCACGGTACTTGTGCACTATCGGTCGCCAAGTAGTATTTAGCCTTATCCGGTGGTCCGGACAGATTCACACAGAGTTCCACGTTCTCCGTGCTACTTGGGATCCCCTCAGGCGCAAAAAAGTTTCGGTTACGCGGCTGTCACGCTCTTTGGCCCAGCTTTCCAGAAGGTTCACCTACCCTTTTCACGCCGTTTTAAGGAGTCCCACTACCCCGGCGAGACATGTCTCGCCGGTTTGGGCTTCTCCGCTTTCGCTCGCCACTACTCACGGAATCACATTCGTTTTCTTTTCCTGTGCTTACTGAGATGTTTCACTTCAGCACGTTCGCCTCGCCGGACTATGCATTTATCCGGCGATGATCGAAGTCTCCTTCGACCGGGTTGCCCCATTCGGAAATCCACGGCTGGTAACGCCTGCTTGCGGCTGACCGTGGCTTATCGCAGCTTGCTACGTCCTTCATCGCCTCTTGGCGCCAAGGCATCCACCATAAGCCCTTTGTAGCTTGATGATCAATCACATGCGCAGCTGTCAAAGAACAGCCTGAGGCCGAAGCCTCCAAACCATGTGGTGGGCGTGACTGGACTTGAACCAGTGACCCTGCGCTTATCAAGCGCATGCTCTGACCAACTGAGCTACACGCCCGGTGGAATTGGTGGAGCTGGGGGGATTCGAACCCCCGACCTACAGCTTGCAAAACTGCCGCTCTACCAACTGAGCTACAGCCCCCGGATCATGAACCAAAGCCGGGTGGCATTCCGCTCGCTCCCTGAGGGAACCACTCTCGAAAAATGAATTGTGCGATAGGGAGCATCGTTTGAAAACGAGTTGGACTCGTTCGACCATGTTCCCTGCCCGCGGAGGCAGGTTGTCATGCTTCACTCCTTAGAAAGGAGGTGATCCAGCCGCAGGTTCCCCTACGGCTACCTTGTTACGACTTCATCCCAATCACCAGTCATACCTTCGGCACCAACCATGTGGCGACTTCGGGTACAACCGGCTTTCGTGATGTGACGGGCGGTGTGTACAAGGCCTGGGAACGTATTCACGGCGCCGTAGCTGATGCGCCATTACTAGCGATTCCGACTTCATGCCGGCGAGTTGCAGCCGACAATCTGAACTGGGCCCGGTTTTCGGGATTTGCTCCGGCTTGCGCCTTTGCGTCCCATTGTGCCGGGCATTGTAGTACGTGTGCAGCCCTAGCCATAAGGGCCATACTGACTTGACGTCATCCCCACCTTCCTCCCCGTTGAAGCGGGGCAGTCCGTCCAGAGTGCTCCAATCCTCATTTGATCGGGTGGCAACAGGACGCAGGGGTTGCGCTCGTTGCGGGACTTAACCCAACATCTCACGACACGAGCTGACGACAGCCATGCAGCACCTGTGCACGCTCCCCTTGCGGGGTCGTTACCCTTTCGGGCTTCTACCACGTGCATGTCAAGGCTAGGTAAGGTTCTTCGCGTTGCATCGAATTAAGCCACATACTCCACCGCTTGTGCAGGCCCCCGTCAATTTCTTTGAGTTTTAACCTTGCGGCCGTACTCCCCAGGCGGCACGTTTAACGCGTTAGCTTCGCCACGGGCAGGGTCGAATCTGCCCACGGCAAACGTGCACCGTTTAGGGCCAGGACTACCGGGGTATCTAATCCCGTTTGCTCCCCTGGCTTTCGTGCCTCAGCGTCAGGTGATTTCCAGAGACTCGCCTTCGCCACCGGTGTTCCTCTCGATATCTACGCATTTCACTGCTACACCGAGAATTCCAGTCTCCCCTCCATCCCTCTAGCCAGACAGTTTCGGTTGCCATTTCCAAGTTGAGCTTGGAGATTTCACAACCGACTTATCTGACCGCCTACGCACCCTTTACGCCCAGTGAATCCGAACAACGCTTGGGACCTCTGTCTTACCGCGGCTGCTGGCACAGAGTTAGCCGTCCCTTCCTCTTTTGCTACCATCAGCGCGCGAAGTGTTAGTTCGCGCGGTTTGGTCGCAAATGACAGGGGTTTACAGGCCGAAGCCCTTCATCCCCCACGCGGCGTCGCTCCATCAGGCTTTCGCCCATTGTGAAAGATTCTCGACTGCTGCCACCCGTAGGTGTCTGGACCGTGTCTCAGTTCCAGTGTGGCTGGCCGTCCTCTCAGACCAGCTACCCGTCTTCGCCTTGGTAAGCCGTTACCTTACCAACTAGCTGATGGGACGCGGGCTCCTCTTGGAGCGTCAGGCCTTTCGGTCCCCAACTTTGACATTCGGAAGATGCCTTCCGAATATCACATCCGGGATTAGCTTCGATTTCTCGAAGTTATACCAGTCTCCAAGGCAGATTGCCCACGCGTTACGCACCCTTACGCGACTCCAACCACCTCGTATTGCTACGCGGTGGTCAGCGTTCCACTTGCATGTCTTATCCACGCCGCCAGCGTTCGTTCTGAGCCAGAATCAAACTCTCCGTCTGAAAAAATCCCGGCTAATGCCGGACTTCAGGTCAAAACTCTCCCGCGGCAACAGCAAAAGCTGTTTGCTCGGCGGGGGCTCTTCCTATCGCACAATTCAGTTTTCAAAGACCAAACTCGTGCTGCCAACAAAATCCAACTTCATCCTAACGCTTGCGCTTGACTTGTCAATACCGCGTCTGCGATCCCGCGTCAGGCATTGCGGGCGATGTAAATAGGCGTTGCAGATTCCCTTGTCAACGGTTTTTTTTGCCGAGTACGCAAATCCTCCAATCGCATTTTTTGGGCAAAATTATCAAAAAAACTTGCTATCGCTTGCCCCAACAACAGGTTTGGCGACGCGCACCGGTGCAACTTTTGGGGGGAGCCGGCCAGCGAGAGTACAGGGTCAGGCTCTAATTTTGGTGGTGTCAGCTCTGACGCCCACTCGTACCACCGACCGGAACCGACGGCAGGCATCCACGGATTGGGCAGCCCCGCTTTGGGGAAAAACCTGGTCATGCTTTAGCGAAGGCACGGCTGCCTGCTGTTAATTTGCGTTGGGTGCGGCTTTGATCGGATTAGGCCTCCGAGCTGAAAAGCATGCCAAACCGCAAAGCGGCCAGCCAACAATTAACAGGCTGTTGAAAAAGTGATTTTCGAGCAGAAAATCATGCGAAAACCCGAATTTTTTTGAGGGTCGCTTTTTCATAACACGCCTTTTTCAACAGCCTGTTAGGCCTTTGGGCGGGTGGGCCCGTCCGGGCCATCCGGTGCGAGTGGTGCGATTGACCGTCCAAAACCAAACAGCGGCCCGGGGCAAACCAACTGCATCCGGTTGCAAATTGCCGCTGACGAAGCAGTTTTAGGCCGTCATGCTTGAACCCCGAAGAGGCTTGCACCGGATTCTGGGCCAAGCTGCCCGCTGCGCGACCAGTTGGTGGTTGATCTGCACAGCCTGGGCGGTGGAGCCGTGGCACGATTCAATTCAGGTGGATCCGAGCTTCCCCTATTACCGCGACCGAAGCACGCACAGCGTCGCCGCCGAGTTGCGAGCGAACGGTTACCGCACTCTCCGCTACCTTGTCACGAGCGAGCAACACATCAACACGGCGCTGGTGGCCGCCTGCCGACAAATCGGTTTGCGCGTTTGCTATGGCACCTTTGGCAACGGCAGTTACGCGACGCGCGATCTGCCTGCCGGCTGGGAGGCCTGGCGTATGCGCCTGCGCGATCCCTTCGCCCGCGCGCCCGACTACACGTATTTGTGCATGAACCACCCTGAATACCGGCGCTGGAAAAAGGCACAAATCGTTCAAACGCTCCAGCGGATCACGTTTGACGGACTTGAAATCGTCGAATGTTTCTGGCCCGCATTTCGCGGGCCGGAAAGTCCGCTCTACGGCTGCCTGTGTGCGCATTGTGTGGCGGCATTCCGGCGCGAATTCCCTGACGAGCCGGGCGTGCCGAACTTCGATGACCCGGCGCATCCGAGCCACTTCAAGACCAACCGGGCCTTATATGCGCGATGGCAGGAGTTCCGCGCGCGCAGCGTTGCGTCATTCCTGGATGAAATCATCAACGGCCCCGGCGGCGTGCGCCGGCGCTTTCCAAAACTGCCCGTCGCCATCTGGGGCATCGCGGCGGACGTGCCCGCACCGGTGATTACGCTGCGCGCATGGGAAGGCATTGACGGCGCGTTGCTCGTTTCAACGGTGCGCCCCGATCTCTATGTGCTCCAAACCGACTGGCCAGACTGGATGAAACCCGACCTGCCGCCTGATTACCCACTGCGTTACAAACCGTTCGTCGAGGCCATCCGCGCCACCGGCTCGCGCGTGCCGATTCAGTTGCAAACCGACATCGGCTCGGCGGAAAACTGCCGTCGCGGGCGCGCCTGGCTGCGGGCGTGCGAACTGGCTGCCCGTCGCGCGGGCATGAACGCAGGCGTGACGGCGTACGAATATCATCTCTCACGCGACATTTACGAATCGCCGCCCCGCCCTGTAACCGCCAACGCCCGCAGCAGCGTCATTACCCTTGTGTTCAACAAGCGCCTCGACGCCGTGCGCGCTGCAGACCCCGCTCATTATCGCCCGAGCTCCGGCGAAGTCCTCTCGGCGAAAGTGGACGGCAACCTCGTCGAACTCACCGTCAGCGGTCGCCCGGACTCCATCACCGTCAGTGGACTTGCAGACGACCCAACGCGGCGTCTGTTCAAAAACCATCCGCCCGCTACGATGCCCAAGCCGATCAAGCTCGCCGTCCGATGGAATTGAAAAACCATGAAACCGAACCGTCTCGCTCTGCTAACGTGCGCGTGCATGGTCTTTTTTTCGGTCGCGCTCACGCTCAACGCCCAGCCCGCCGCAATCAACGCCGTGGCGGCGCGCAATGTTGCCGCGCGCCCCACCGAAACGCGCTCGCTCGGCGACGCCCGACGGGAGATTTACAAGGCCATCGGCGACCTAAAGCTGTCCCTCTACATCCTCACGCCCAGCGACCACAAGCCGTCGGATCGCCGTCCGGCCATTGTGTTTTTCTTCGGCGGCGGCTGGACCGGCGGCACACCCATGCAGTTTGCGCCGCAATGTCGGTATCTGGCATCGCGCGGCATGGTCGCCATCACCGCCGATTACCGCGTCTTCGGCCGCCACGGCACACCCGTCGCCAAATGCGTCGAGGACGCCCGCTCGGCCATCCGCTGGGTGCGCGTCAACGCGGCGCGGCTGGGTATTGAGCCCAAACGCATCGCCGCCGGGGGCGGATCGGCAGGCGGCCACCTCGCTGCCTGCACGGCCCTGTTGACAAACTTCGATGCCGCCAGTGACGACCTCTCCATAAGCTGCGTGCCCGACGCATTGGTGTTGTTCAACCCGGCGTTGGTGCTCGCGCCCTCGGATCGCATCGAGACGTTTCCCGCCGAGCGCATCGAGCGACTGCGCGGACGCCTCGGTGCCGAGCCGGAAAAACTTTCGCCACTGCACCATGTGCGCACCGGTGCGCCGCCCACCCTCATTCTCCACGGGAAAGCCGATCAGGTCGTGCCCTACCGCAGCGCGGAGGCGTTCGCCGAGGCAATGAAACAGGCCGGCAACCGATGCGAACTCGTCGGCTACGACGGCCGCGGCCACGGCTTTTTCAACTATCGTGACGCTCGCCCGGCGGACTTCATCGCCACGACGCGCGAGATGGACCAATTTTTCGCCTCGCTGGGCTGGCTCACAGGCCCGCCCACCGTTGAACGATTCGTCAAACCGACCGATCCTTGACACCCCACCGAACCCAGCCCCATGCACCACGGCAGAGTTTCCAAAGAAATCGCCGCCGGACTCCTCGCGCTCAAAAAGCGCATCGCCGCCGCGAAAATCCCGTCCTCCAAGCTCGACGAAACCCTCAACATTGCCACCTGGAACATCCGCGAGTTCGGCAAGGCGCGGCGCAGTGAAGCGGCGATTCATTATCTGGCTGAAATCCTCGGCCAGTTCGACCTCATCGGCATCGTCGAGTTGCGTGACGATCTCACCGACCTGGGGCGGGTGCTCAAAATCCTCGGCCCCTACTGGCGCGCGGTTTATTCGGACATGATTCCCGACGCGGGCGGCAACCGCGAGCGGCTGGGTTTCATCTACGACAAGCGCGCCGTCGTCTTCAACGGCCTGGCCGCCGAGGCCAACGCGCCCCGCGCGCGCCGGGGCTTCGAATACCTGCCCGAAAAATCCTTCTGGCGCGCGCCCTACATGGCCTCCTTCCGCTCCGGCAACTTCGATTTCATCGTGCTCTCCGTGCACGTGCGCTGGGGCGAGAGCCTCGAGGCGCGCCGTCAAGAGTTGGAGATGCTCGCCGACTGGATCGAAGCCAAGCGCCGCGAGAAAACCAACGAGGACAAAGACCTCATTGTGATGGGCGACTTCAACATCCCCTCGCGCAACGATCCGCTCTTTCGCGCGATCACCAAACACGGCCTGCAAATCCCGCGCGCGTTGCTGGGCGCGCACGGCACCAACCTGGAGAAGGACAAGCGCTACGACCAGATTCTGCACTACCCGATCTACCCGGAAAACTTCAGCAACGCAGGCGGCGAACTGGACTTTTTCATCAGCGAAGCGCACATCGCCGAGCTGTTCCCCGGCGGCATGACGAAGGAAAAATTCACCTATCAACTTTCCGACCACCTGCCGCTGTGGATGCAGGTGCGCACCGACATTGACGGTCAGCGGCTGGAGCAGATCATCCAGGGATGACCCCTCGGGGCGCGCACGCCCCGCTTGGGGCTTGAGACCGCCGGCCATCCTCCTAGCCTGCGGCCATGCTTGAAGTCGCCGTCTATGACACCATGCCCTATGACCGCGAATTTTTGACGGCCGCCCCCGGCGCCGACCGCATTCACTGGCGATTTCACGAATTCCGGCTGAGCGCCGAGACCGCCAGCACGGCGCGTGGCGCTGCCGCCGTCTGCGTGTTCGTGAACGACACGGTGGACGCGGCGTGCGCCCGGCAACTGGCGGCACTGGGCGTGCGATTGGTGGCACTGCGCTGCGCCGGTTACAACAACGTGGACGTGAAAGCGGCGCGGGCCGCCGGGCTGCACGTGACGCGCGTGCCGGCCTATTCGCCCCACGCGGTGGCCGAACACGCCGTGGCGCTGTTGCTGGCTCTCAACCGCCGACTGCACCGCGCCTACAATCGCGTCCGGGAACTCAATTTTTCACTCAACGGCCTGGTCGGCGAAACGCTGGCGGGCAAGACCGTCGGCGTCGTCGGCACGGGGCGCATCGGCAAAATCGCTGCCCAAATTTTTCGCGGGTTCGACACAGAGGTGTTCGCCTACGACCCGTCGCCGTCGCCCGAGTGGGCGAGCCAGCATCGGGTGCGCTACGTGGACCTGCCGGGGTTGCTGGCGGCCAGCGACATCATCTCCTTGCACGTGCCGCTGTTGCCGGAAACCAAACATCTCATCAACGCCCGGACGCTGGCGCAAATGAAACGCGGCGTCATCCTCATCAACACCAGCCGGGGCAAGCTCATTGATACGCGCGCACTCATCCAGGCGCTCAAGTCCGGCCACATTGGCGGCGTCGCGCTCGACGTTTACGAGGAAGAGGAGCGCATCTTCTTCCAAGACCTCTCGGGCCAGGTGTTGCAGGACGATGTGCTCTCGCGGCTGCTGACGTTCCCGAACGTGCTCATCACCGCACACCAGGGGTTTTTGACGCGCGAGGGCTTGAGCGAAATCGCGCGCGTGACGGTGGAGAATCTGCTGCGGCTGGAACGCGGCGAAGCGTTCCTTGAAGGCACGAAACTCTGAGAGCGGGGTTTTGGAGAGGGCCGTCTCTTGCACCATGCGCCCCGCGCGCGCTCGGATTCCGCCGAACGTCGCAAACCACGCGCCACCGGCGGCGCGACACTCAACCCGCCGGTTTGACCTCTTGCTCCCGCGCCGGGCGGAGCGATTCGGGCAGCCACCAACGCAGCAGGGGGCCGGTCATGGCGGTCGTCACCAGCGCCATGAGCACGAGCATCGTGAACAACTCCCGATTCAGCAGCTTCAAATCCAGGCCGATGTTGATGGCCACCAGCGCCATCAGCGCCCGGGTGTTCATGAGCACCGCCACGCAGGCCGAGTCCCGCAGCGGTTGCCCGGTCAGCCGCGCCCCCAAAAAACAGCCCCCCAGCTTGCCCGCCACCGCCGCCGCCAGCACTGCGCCAAATCCCAGCCACTTCAGGCCCGAGTCCAGCGAGCCAATCTCGGTGTTCAGCCCGGTGTTGGTGAAAAAAATCGGCACCATCGCCACCAGCACAAATTCCGAAAACTGCTCCCGCCACGCCCGCACCAGCGCCAGTTCCTTGTGCAATGAAACGCCCAGCAAAAACGCGCCGAAGATGGTGAAAATCCCCAGCGCATGACTCACCAGCGCCGAGCCGAACAGCACCACCAGCAACAACGCCATAAAGGAGGGTGTCAGCCCGTTGCCCCCGCGCCGCGCCGCGCTCCGTCGCCACAACGCGCACAGCGCCGGGCCGACCAGCTTTTGCAAGGCGAAAAAGAACACGATGATTCCCGCGACCTGCTTTGCCAGGGCCACCCCGTCGAAGCCCGTCGTCACCAGCGCCGTGACCAGCGCCAGCAACACCCAACCGGTCACATCGTCAATCGCAGCGGCGCTGATGGCCATGGCGCCGATGGCCGAGCGCTCCAGTTTCATTTCCAGCAGGATCCGACCCAGAATCGGCAGCGCCGTGATCGAAAGCGCAATGCACAGGAACAGTTGAAATCCAAATCGCGGCAGCTCGGGCGCAAAGGTCCGGTGCATCCACGGGCCGATGAGCAGGCCGCAGACAAACGGCGCCACGATGCCCATGACCGAAACCGCCGTCACCGTGCGCGAGCGCGTCCGCAGATGGCCGTAGTCAAACTCCATCCCCACCTGGAACAGCAGCAAAATCAGGCCCAGTTTCCCGAGCAATTGGAGGGATTGCTGGGTTTCCCTGGTGAAAAGCGGCGGCCAGTCGGCCGGCCAGATCAGCCCCAGGGCCGAGGGCCCCAGCAAGATGCCCGCGAGAATTTCCCCCACCGCCAGCGGCTGGCCCAGTTTGCGACCCAACCGCCCGAACACCCACGCCGCCGCAATGATGACAATCCACTGAAGCAGCACCAGCTTCAGATGCGATTCAATGGCGACGGGATTCATACGCCCGCATCAATATCGGCCGCCACCGCGACGCGGAAGTCGGGAACGGCGCGCACGCGCCGCGCGGTGAACAACCGGTGAACGACCCGTGCACAACTTTCCGCCAAATTCCTTTGCAGCCGCGCGACGGCGTGCGAGACTGAGCGTGGTTCCCGATCCTTTTTCACAGGCAGGGAATCGCAGTGGGAAGGGCGGCCATGAGCTCGGGTCGCCCTTTCTCATGTTCAAGCTCCTCCGCGCGCCCGGCTCACCATTCGATCACCGCCGCTGCCCAGGTGAAGCCCGAACCAAACGCCACCAGCAACACCAGATCGCCGCGCTGAATTCGACCGCTCGCCACCGCTTCGTCAAGCGCGATGGCCACCGAGGCCGCCGACGTGTTGCCGTAGCGATCGAGGTTCACAAAGACCTGATCCGGCCGCGCGCCCAGCCGTTCGCCCACCGCGTCAATGATGCGCCGGTTGGCCTGATGCGGGATGATGCATTTGACCTGGCTCACATCCAGGTCGCAGCGGCGCAGCGCCTCCATCGCCGCCGCCGTCATCGCCTGCACCGCGTGCTTGAAGGTCTCGCGGCCCTCCATGTGCAGGAAATGTTTGCCCGACTGCACGGTTTCGAGGCTCGCCGGGCAACGGCTGCCGCCGGCGGGCAGCTTGAGCAAATCCGCCTTGCTGCCGTCGGCGCCCAACACCACCGTCAGCAGCCCGTGCGAATGCGGCCGGTGCTGGAGCACCGCCGCCCCGGCGCCGTCGCCAAACAGCACACACGTGTTGCGGTCGCGCCAGTTGGTGATGGAGGAAATTTTTTCAGCGCCGATGACCAGCACGGTTTCAAAGGTGCGGCTCATGATGAACTGCTGACCCACCTCCAGCGCGTAAAGAAACCCCGCGCACGCCGCTTCCATGTCAAATCCGGCGGCGCGATGCGCGCCGATTTTTTCCTGGATCAGACACGCCGTGGAGGGAAACGGCATGTCCGGGGTGCAGGTGGCCACGACGATGAGGTCCACCTGCTCCGGCTCGACGCCCGCGGCTTTGAGCGCGCGCCGGGCGGCTTTGGCGCCCAGATCGGAGGTGAATTCATTGCCGTCGGCAATGCGCCGTTCGCGGATGCCCGTGCGGGTGAGAATCCACTCGTCCGTCGTGTCCACCATCTTTTCCAGGTCGTGATTGGTGAGCACGCGGGCCGGGACATACGAGCCGATGCCGGTGACCGACACGGTGCGGGCGAGGAAATTGTGACGCGCCCGCGGGTTTTTGAACTTCGCGGTCGGGGTGGAACTCATGCGGTGACGGCGGCCGGCAGGTCGGCCTCCACGGCCGCCAGACGTTCATTGGCGCGGGCGATGTCCTGCGCGATGAGGTCGTTGACGTGGTGCTCAACCGATTCGGCGGCAACGCGGATGGCGTTCATGACGGCGCGTTCGCGCGCCGAGCCGTGCATTTTGAAGACGTGGCCGTTGAACCCCAGCAACGGCGCGCCGCCGTGCGACTCCGGATCAATCCGCCGTTTGATGCTGCGGAAGGCGTTTTGCAGCAACAACGCGCCCAACTGCCGCTTGATGTTTTTGCCCAGTTCGGCGCGCAGCAGGTGCATGAGCGCCGTGGCCAGACTCTCGCAGGTCTTGAGCACCACGTTGCCCACAAACCCGTCGCACACCACCACGTCCACCTTGTCCTTGAACAGGTCGTGGCCCTCGATGTTGCCGATGAACCGCAGGTCCAGTTGCCGGCAGAGCCGGAACGCTTCGCGCGTCAGTTCGTTGCCCTTGCTGTCCTCGGTGCCGATGCTCAGGATGCCCACGCGCGGGCGCGCGTAACCGAGCACTTCGCGCGCATAGACGCTGCCCATCACCGCGTAATGCGCCAGGTGCACCGGTTTGCACTCGATGTTCGCGCCCGAATCCAGCAGCACAAAACGGTGCTCCGGGGTCGGAATGATGGTCGCAATGCCCCCGCGATCCACCCCCGGAATCCGGCCCAGCTTGAGCGTGGCCGCCGCAAAAATGCCGCCCGTGTTACCCGGGGAAATCACGGCATCGGCCCGCCCCTCGTGCACCAGGCTCATCGCCCGCAAAATCGAGCAATCCCGCTTTTTGCGCAGCGCCACCACCGGCTTGTCCTCCATCGTGAGGAATTCGCTGGCGTGGACCACATGCACGCGGGAGTCGCGCAACCCGGCCCGGTGCATCGCCGCGTGGATTTCCTGCTGGTGGCCGACCAGGTAGAGCGCTGTGAGGCGCAGCCCCGCTTCCAGCGCGCGGCGCGCCCCTTCCACCACCACGCCGCAGCCGTGGTCGCCGCCCATCACGTCCAATGCAATGCGCATAAGTGCAGGAACGCGAAGAGTGTCGCCCCCGGCGGGCCGATTTCAAGCCCGCGCCTTGACGGTGATGATCTGGCGGCCCTTGTAGAAACCGCAGGAGGGACAGACCCGGTGTGGAATGTAGGGCGCGTCACATTGCGGGCAGCGGCTCAATTGCGGCAGGCGCAGAACGCTGTTGTAAGCCCGGCGCATCCGCTGCCGGCTCCTCGACGGTTTTCGCTTTGGAACACCCATGTTTGGCCTCGATCTCTAAAATTTCAGTTTGTCCAGCTCCGACCAGACCGAGCCTTCGGGGCCGGCCGGTCGCTCCGCGCCGCCGGGGGATGCGCCAGCGCCGGGCCGGAGCAGGCCGGGGCATTGGGGATCGCACACCGGATGTTGCGGAAGCGCGAGCAAAATATCTTCCCGAATCCAGAGGGTCAAGTCGGCCGTCTCGTCGGGCCCCACCACCAGCGCCTCCTCGCCCACCAGGGGCATGACCGCAGACCAATCGGCCAGTTCCAGCACCCGCCGGAACGGTTTGAGGCAGCGCACGCACTCGCACGCCAGCACCAGCCGCAACGTGCCGTGCACCAGCAGTTCGTCCTCGACCCGTTGCACCTCCAGATCGTGCACCACCGGCCCGGCCACGCGGATCATCTCGTCGAACGTCTCGAGCTGATAATCCTCCGCCGGCAGCTCACCCCGCAACGTGATCGGGCCGGAGAGCAACTCACGAATGTTGACCCGCAACGGCATACGCGCCTTTCTACGCGGGCTGGGACGCGAACTTGCGCCGGAGCGCGGCCTCCACGTGACGGGGCACAAATGCGCTCACGTTCCCCCCCAACCGCGCGATTTCCTTCACGATGCGCGAACTCAGGAACGTGTAAGCGTCCTTCGGCATCATGAAAATGGTTTCCACCTGATGATTGAGCTTCCGGTTCATCAGAGCCAGTTGAAATTCAAACTCAAAATCCGACACCGCCCGCAGCCCGCGCACCACCACCTGCGCCCGCCGCCGCGCCGCATACTCCACCAGCAACCCCTCGAACGCATCGGCCTCCACGTTTCGCAACCCGCGCACCGCTCGTTCCACCATCTTGAGCCGCTCCTCCAGCGTGAACAGCGGCTGTTTGCTCTCGCTCTTGGCCACCGCAACAATCACGCGGTCAAACAGCTTCGCTGCCCGTTCGATCACGTCCAAATGCCCGTTGGTCAGCGGATCAAAACTGCCCGGATAAATCGCCGTTGGCATGGGCGCACTCTAGCCGGCGCATCTCACACTGCAAGCGCCGCCTCCGGCTGAGGCTCAGCGCTCCATCCAAACGGGTTCGACCCATCTCCGCCCGGCGCGCCAAGGGCTCACCGCTCGCGCCGCAACCGCTCGATCATCCCCGCCAACTTCGCCCGGTGCTCCAACAGCAACCGCGGATCGGTCGTGAACTGCGTCAGGTCCTTTGACACCGCCTCCGGCACCACCAGCAACGCCCGCGCTTGTTCCAACAACCGACGTCGAGCTTCGGCCGCGCGCCGACTCGCCGCCGCAGGCAAAGCCGCCACCCGCTGCGCCTCCTGCTCCAGCAACCAGAAATACTCGTAGTCCTCCATGCCGTCGCGCAGGTTCTCCCAGCGCAACGAACGAATCGGCCCGTCGAGGCACGGTGCGGCGGGCGCGTTGGGATCGCGGCGCGGCGGATACAAAAAGCGCCCATCGCCGTTGCCCCAGGGCAGGCGCGCGCCCGTGGGCGTGCCGTAGCCGGTGGTCCAGCTCATCGGATCGCGCCACGGGTCCTGCAGCGCGTCGGGATACGCTTCCGGGCTGTGCCAGTAGGTCGTCGCCCACACCAAAATGCCGTTCACCCCGTATTGCCACGATTGCCACGGCCAGAGCCGCAACTCCGTGCCCGGATGGTCAATAAATTCGGTCACATACGGCGCCTTCGGCCCGGTGCAGATATACCACCAGACTTCCTCGCCGGCCGCCCGGCGCGCCCGCACCTTTTCCCGCGTCCATTCCGGCGTCAGCGCGCACCAGATGTCCACGTGCCCGATCAGTTCCGGCTCGGGCTGCTCGGTCAACATGCGCTTCAACCCGGGTGCTGCGGCCCTGATGCGCTGCTGCCCCGCCACCACAAAGTCGTAATCTTTCGGCTCCGGCTCATCGAACCAGTAGGTGTACGCTTTCTCCAACCAACCGCGCTCGCGCAGATGTCGCTCCATCTGCCCGAGGTAATCGCCAAACAACCGCGCGTGCTCCGGCGTGCCCTCTCGAAAACCCTCCAGTTCGCCCGGATACCGGCTGTGAAACGTGCCGCCGCCCATGCCGCGCAAAGGCAGCACAAAACCGTTGAACGGGCTGCCGCGTTCCAGGCCCCGCCCGTCGAGCCACCGCGCCGCTGCCATGTCAAACGCCGAAAAATCCACCCGCGCCCGCCTGTTTGTACCCTCGCCCTCAAACCGCACTTCGATGGGCGCATAATCGAAAAACGAATACGGGCTGATTCGATGCTCGGCAAAATCGCGGAGATACTTTTCAAACACGGCAACCTGGTCGGCCCGGTTCGTGAGCCGGTGGTAGCGGTTGATCTCGCCCGTGCCCAACCCGAAGGCGCTGCGCAGGTGCGTCTGGCGCGGCAGCTCAAACTCATACACCCGCACCACCAACGGCACGCGCGCCGAACGGCCTGCCTCCAGGGTCAATTTCAATTCCGCCCGATATTCGCCGCCTGCCACCTCGCGCGGCACATACACCGTCAACCACAGCGGCGCGTTCCGATCCGCTTCCAGCCGCAACGGCAACACCAACGGCGGCAGCGGATCCGGATACCACCCACGCCGACACGTCGCGTCCGTCGGATGCGTCACCGGCACGTAAGCCACCTCGTGAACCGTCAGCTCCAAGGGCGCGACACGCCCGGCAGCGTCGCGAAACGGGCCGGCGTCAACCTGCCGCAACGTCAGGGGCCGGTGCGGACGCAACACAAGCTGCGCCGCTTCGAACTCCCCGCGCGCCGCGCTCAACTGCACCGCCCCCCGGGGCGGCCCGGCCGGCGCCGCCCGTTCCCGCCCCACCTTCCAGCCGCTCTCACACCACCACAACTCCAGCTCCGCGCTTCCGGCCAGTCGGTAACCGTAGCCGACGTCTTCGAGAAAACCGTTCACGATCTCGATTCGACCCGTCAGCAAAGGCTGTGCGTCGCGGTCGCAGAAGCCCACCTGCAGCGTCTGTCGTTGCGCCGATGCTGAAACGGTTTCCAGCACGCACTGCGCGGTCGCCCCGGGCCGCACGGCAAACCGCTGCGTGACTCCGGCGCGTTGCCCGCCGGGCGCATCGCTCACACTCGCCGTCACCTGCTGCGCCGCAGCACCGGCGTTGGTCACGGCAAAATGCAATCGCCACCCGCCATCGGTCGCCCGGGCAAATCCCCGCCATGCGACGTGTTCCGGCGCGCGACCGCCGGCCACCTCCAAAAACCTCGTCTCCCCGAACACTTCACCCGCCGGCTCGCTCAGCGTGGCGTCGTATTCGATCCGGTTGACCTGCAACGCCGCGTCCGCCTGCGCCGTTCGCAAACGCAACCACACGCTCGCGGTTGGAAACACCGCTTCCGGCAAGGTCAGCGTCGCGCCCCGGCGTTCGCCATCCAACCGCCCGACGGCGACCCAGTTTCTGCCATCCCGCGCCGCTTCCACTTCGAGCGCGCCGGCGGTGTGATGATTGATTGCGAGCCTCACCCGCGCGTCCCGTTGCATCAACCCCGGCAGGGCGAAGCAATACACCAGTTCCGCGCCCGGGCCGAACTCCCAGCGCCCAGTGTTATAACGCGTGCTGCACCGCACCAGCGGGCGATGAAAGTTCGCGCCGGCCCATCCCGGATGCGCCGAGAAGTGGTAGCGGTCGCCCGCCAGCCATTCGCCCTCGCCCAGTTCGATTTCCACGCCGTTGGCCAGCCGCACGCGCCGATGCCCCGCTTGCACCGGCAACACCTCCACATCATCAAACTCAACCTCACCCTGCACGTGCCACTGGCCCAACCGAACGAAGTCCTGCAACACGTGATCCGGCTGGCGGAACACAAACCGGCACTCGCGCCATTCTGATTCGAGCGGGAAATCGTGGTTGACTCGGCCCGACCCGGCCACGCCCGTGCCCCCGGTGGCGCCGGGCAGTCGCCGCCCGCGAAACCGCAGCGCATAGACTTCACCCGCGCGCAACGGCAGGGCCTCCGTGCGCCAGATGCCGCTGTCCCGGCCCGTGCCGCGCACGCGCACCACACGATTGCTGCGACCCGGCTCGGCCACCGCCCATTCGCCCGCCCCTTCAAGTCGCCAGCCCGTCGGCGCGCCCGCACCGAGTTCAAAGCCGGCGTTGGTCACCAGATTTTGTGCGCCGC
>JAOAIM010000075.1 GCA_026414705.1 Verrucomicrobiia bacterium
TCGGCGGGACGCCGAAAACGGCACGCGCGACGCGTGCGGCCCCTCTCTCCATTCGATGTTCGATGTTCAATGTTCGTTGTTCGATGTTGAGCAGCGTGCCCGCCCCCCAATCCCTCTCCCAGCGGGAGAGGTTGGGGTGAGGAAGAAAGCATCGTGGGCAGATAGGTGTCCGAATGTTTGCGGCGCTACAACGTCAGCCTGGCCTCCCCCTGCGGGAGAGGGAATTCCCAAGCCGCGCCCGCGAGCGCCGAAGGCCTCGGAGTGCAGCGGCTTCTCGCCGCTTTGGCCTGGGCGACATCGCGTCGGATGGGAGAGCGTGCGATGAAACAGGACAACGACGACGCGCAGGCCTTGCAGGAGAGGTGGATTTGAGGCTTTGCCGCCAACCGCCGTGGCGTTAGGCTGCGGCCATGACTCTGGCTCGAAAACTTTTGCACACGCGCTATCGCGTCAACGACCTCGAACGCACGGTGAAGTTCTACCGTGAGGTGCTTGGCTTGCAGGAGGTGCGCCGGCACCGGTCGCCGCGCGGTTCGGAACTGGTGTTCCTCAAAGCGCCGGAAAGCGAGGAACTCATCGAAATCTGCTACTTCCCGGACAGCGGCCCGGTGCAAGTGCAGCCCGACCTGACGCATCTGGCGTTCGAGGTGGACAGTTTGGAGGAGTTTGCGCAGCACCTGGCAAAATTCGGACTGCGCTATTCCGACGGCCCAACCTACAAGCCCGATGGCAGTGGCTTTGCGTTCATTGACGCGCCCGAAGGTTACGAGATCGAGCTGATGCAAAAGGGCAAGGGTGGCGCGCAGTATTGAGCGCGTCATAGCGGTGCTTTGTTAAATGGTTCAATCGGGGATTCGTTAAATGGTGAAATGGGTGATGGGTTAGAAAGTTGGATCGTTCGCCGGGTTCTGCCCGCCAGGAACTTCGTGGTCCGGCCAGTTTAACCAGTGCCCGCTTCAACCAATCACGATTCAACCAACCACCATTTAACCAATCACCATTTAACCAACCTCGAACCCCAATGCATTGGCGTGCGCGCCAGTTTGTGTTCGAGTTTCCCCGACCGGCGCTGGTCATGGGCGTGGTCAACGTCACGCCGGATTCGTTTTTTGACGGAGGGCGTTACCTGGACACCGGGGCGGCGGTGGAGCACGCGCTCGAACTGGTGGCACAGGGCGCGGATTTGCTGGACATCGGCGGCGAGTCCACACGCCCGGGGGCGACGCCCGTGCCGGAAGCCGAGGAGTTGCGACGGGTGCTGCCCGTGATCGAGCGCCTGGCCGGGCAGGTGCGCGTGCCGCTGGCGATTGACACGATGAAGCCGGCCGTGGCGCAAGCGGCGCTGGCTGCCGGCGCGAGCATCGTCAACGACGTGGCCGCCAACCGGACCGAGCCGGCCATGTGGCAGACCGTTGCGGCGTTTGGCGCGGGCTACGTGTGCATGCACATGCAGGGCACGCCGCAGACCATGCAGTTGCACCCGCACTACGGCGACGTTGTAAGCGAGGTGGAGGCGTTTTTCCGGGAGCGGTTGGAGCGGCTCCGCACCCACGGGATTGCGCGCGAACAAGTGGTTTTGGACGTGGGCCTGGGCTTTGGCAAAACCGTGGAGCACAATTTGCAGTTGCTCGCCGGTTTGAGGCGCTTTACAAGATGCAACCGGCCCTTGCTGGTTGGCGCCTCGCGCAAATCGTTCATCGGCGCGGTGCTGAGCGCGGACGTGGGTGCGCGGCTGCCCGGTTCGCTCGCGTGCGCCGCCTGGGCAGTGGCCGCTGGCGCGCAGATCATCCGGGCGCACGACGTGGCGGAAACCGTGCATGTGGTGCGGATGATCGAAGCGATCCTCGCGCGGCGGCGGGGTGAGAACGCAGTGACCGGTTGAGCGGGCGCGCGTCGTTCGGAAAACCCGGGGCTGCGACGCGCGGCGGCGTGCTCCAAATCCGACCCGGCGCGTCGCGGACGATTCCAGGCACGGGCGCGGAGCCGGCGGGCTTTCCCGGAGAATTGTCGAAAGCGAGCAGTGGCCGATGTGGCAGTGGATTCAAGAAGCGTGGCGACCGGCGTTGGAGATTCTCATCCTGGCGGTGGGGATTTACTACGCCTCGCGGTTCGTACGCGGCACGCGCGGTTGGCCGGTCGTGATTGGGTTCGTGATCGTGCTGCTGGCGCTGGCGCTGCTGACGACGCTGCTGGACCTCAAGGTATTGCGCTGGATTCTGGGCAGTGTGTTCGCGTGGTCGGCGGTGGCAGTGCTGGTGATTTTTCAGCCGGAATTGAGGCGGATGCTCGCCGAGCTGGGCAGCCTGCCGCTCTTTGTGACGGCGCACGAGCAGCGCGAAAACATCGAAGTGGTGGTTCAGAGTTGCGAGCGGCTTTCCGAAGCGCGCATCGGAGCGCTCATGGCCATTGAGCAATCTATTCAATTGCAGGAGGCCGTCGAGTCGGGCATCCCGGTGGATTGCGAAGCGACGCCGGAAATGATCGAGACAATTTTCTTTCCCAACAACGCGATTCATGACGGGGGCATCATCCTCAAGGGCGGGCGCATTGCGTTTGCGGCGTGCATTTTCCCGCTCTCGCAGCGACAGGATTTGAACAAATCGCTCGGCACGCGGCATCGGGCGGCGCTGGGGTTGAGCGAGGAAACCGACGCGGTGGTCGTGGCCGTGTCGGAGGAAACCGGGGCGATCTCCTACGCTTACAAGGGGCAGTTGGTGCGCGGCGTGACGGTCGAAGAATTGCGGGCGTTTTTGACCTCGGTGTTGATTCGTCCGGCACGCGCCCGCGGCCTGCTGGCTTGGCTGCGTGAGCGCTTTGGCGAACGGCCCCGGCCCGGGCCGGTCGTGGTCACCAAGCACGACGTGCCCGCCGCGCCGCCGCCACGAACGACTTCCTGAAGCATGCGCGCGTTGTTGACCCGCGACCTCGGTTGGAAGGTCCTCTCGCTGGTGCTGGCGACAGTGGTATGGTTCACCGTGCGCACGCTCAGCCGCGAAGCGCTCTCGCCGGCCAAGGCACTGGAGAGCTGGGCCACCCGCACTTTTGAAGACGTGCCGGTGCTGGTGGTCTCGGCAGCGGCCGACGTGCGCGAGTTCCGCGTCCAGCCGCCGGTGGCCCAGATCACCGTGAGCGGCCGACCCGAAGTCCTCAAGGCCCTGGAGACGCGCGACATCCACGTGATGGTGAACCTGACCGGGATCGAGACGGCGCGCGACCTCAAGATGCGGCCCGATGTGTCGGTGCCCGCCGGCGTTACCGTCGAGCGGGTCGTGCCCACGGAAATGCGCGTCATTGTGCCACCCAAATCCGAAACCCTCCCATGAGCAAATCCAAACGCATCTTCGGCACGGATGGAGTCCGGGGCATCGCCAATATCGAACCGGTCACCGCCGAGACCGTGCTCAAGTTGGGTCGCGCCGCCGGGCACGTGTTCAAAAACCTCGAAACCCGCCCGCGCGGGCATGGCCGCCACAAAATCGTCATCGGCAAGGACACGCGCCTTTCGGGTTACATGCTCGAAAACGCGCTCTCGTCGGGCATCCTTTCGATGGGTGTGGACGTGCTGTTCATCGGCCCGTTGCCCACCCCCGGGGTGGCTTACGTTACCCGCAGCCTCCGCGCCGACGCCGGTCTGGTCATCACCGCCTCGCACAATCCCTACGCGGACAACGGCATCAAATTCTTCCGCGCCGACGGCTACAAGCTGGATGACAAAATCGAGGCCGAAATCGAGGGGCTGGTCTTCAGCGGCAAGATCGAACACATCCGCCCCACGGCGGCAGAGATTGGCAAGGCGGTGCGCATTGACGACGCGCTGGGCCGTTACATCGAGCACGCCAAAGCGAGCTTCCCGCGGCGACTGACCCTGGAGGGGATGCGCATCGTCGTGGATTGCGCACACGGCGCCGCTTACAAGTCCACTCCCTGCGTGCTGCGCGAACTGGGGGCGGAGGTCATCGTCTTCGGCAACCAGCCCGACGGCAAAAACATCAACCAGGACTGCGGTTCGATGCACCCGGAGCATTTTTGCGCCCGCGTGCGCGAGTTTCGCGCCGACGTGGGCATCGCGCACGACGGCGACGGCGACCGGGTGTTGATGTGCGACGAGCACGGACAACTGATTGACGGCGATGACATCATGGCGATTGCCGCCCTGGATTTGCTGGCGCGGGATGAACTGGCCGAGAAAACCCTCGTGGCCACGCTCATGAGCAACGCCGGGCTGGACACCGCCGTCAAAGCCGCCGGCGGGCGGGTCGTGCGCACCGAGGTCGGCGACCGGCACGTGATTGATGAGATGTTGCGCGGCGGTTACAACTTCGGCGGCGAGCAAAGCGGCCACATCATTTTCCGCGATTTCAGCACGACCGGCGACGGTTTGGTGGCGGCGCTGCAAATTCTGCGCATCATGCGCACCACCGGCAAACCCCTCAGCGCGTTGGCGAAATGCTGGACGCGCATGCCCCAACTGCTCACCAACGTCGTTGTTTGCGAAAAGCCCCCGTTCACACGGTTGCGTGACGTCATGGACCTGGTGACGCGCGCCAGACGGGAAATCGAACCGGGCGGAGGTCGGGTGTTTTTGCGCTACTCCGGCACCGAGCCCAAAGCGCGACTGCTGCTGGAGGGCGCAGACTTGAAGGTGCTCAAGAAGTGGTCGCGCCGAATCGGGGAGGCAATTCGACGGCAAATCGGGGCGTGAAAACTCCGCCCCTCCTCCCGGTGCCGGTCGGCGAATCGCGTTGATGATGCGATTGGATTACCGGCTGGCCTGCCTACTTCACAGGGGTTGAAACCAGGCCAGCCATGCCTCCAAGCCGTTGCAACGGCTTGGGACACTCTGCGAAAAGCCGCTCAAGCCGTTCCGACTAATCGGTCGGCCCTTTCACCGGGCTCAAGCCCGGTGTCGGTGCGAGTGCTCTGAAAAATGCGGGCTCGGCGGTGGAGCTTGATTTGCGGACGACGAGGCGTTCCACCGAAACCCGGTTACGGTTGAACCGGAGAACGAACGTGTAACCGCGACGCGGGGCGGGAAGGCTGGTAAAAAAGGCCGCTGATCAGCCGATGAAGCAGCAAGGAATCTCCTTGTCGCCGAATCGCCGGTAGATTCTGAAGTCCTCCACGTCGCTGGTATAAACCATGCAGTCTGGAAACAGTTCGCTCATGCGCACCACGCAAGCGTCGGCGAAATCCATTCGCGCGGCATACTTCTCCAGGAGTTCACGGATTCGCCCGATCTGTTCCTGCACGGAGAAGCGGATGACCAAATCGCCGTCGGCCACCATCCGAGCCACCAGTCTCGGGGACACCAGATGAGCCGCCTCGGCCAGAACCGGCTCGCAAACAAACAGCGGCCGGCCGATGCGCTGGAACATTTCGCGAGCTTTCCGCCGGACCGCCGGGTCGCGGTCTCGTAACGCCACCAAAAAGCCCGTATCAGCGATATGATGGAGCATGGCGGCGAAGTTTTTTGCGGAGGGCAGTTTCGCTGTCTCTGGCCGTCACCGCAGCCAACGGGTAATCCTCCAGGTAGTCGAGACACGCCGGGCGCCGACGCCTGGCCGACTCTTTGAAGCTCTCCAGCACTTTGGGGATGCCCAATCGGAGCCCCTGCCGGATCACGTCGGTTTTTGAAAGGCCGGTTTCACGCGTCGCTTCGCTGACCAAGCCGTCCAGCTCGTCGTTAACCGCAACGGGCAGGCCCGAACGTTTACCTTTCATGGTGCCGCACGATAAAGATGGAAACTGTGACGTGTCAAACCGCCGGAAGAGTCTGGCCAAAGGGGCGCGCGAACTTTTCAAGGAACAGCTTCCGTTCGGGCGTCCAGCGCGGGTCGGTCCGCCGCCTTTGCCATGCGCCGGGTGGCTGAACAATGGCATCCTCTTGCGCGGAACAGCCCAACGTAAAGTCGGCCAAAAAATACTCAGCGGGCAGGAGGCGTGGCTTTCAACAGTCTTAAACGAAACCCGGGTTCGATTCAGACCCGCGCTGGGGGAGGCGGATTCCGCTTGGCGGGCACGGTGGGCCTCTTACCTTGGCGCGCATGAGAGTGCTGAGGTGGTGCGGCGTTGCGGTCGCCGCTGCCGTTTGCGCGCCAACGGCGTCGGGCCTGCGTGCCGAATCGCGGCCGAACGTGCTGGTGATCATCACCGACGACCAGCGGTGGGACGCGCTGAGTTGCCTGGGCCACCCGTTGCTCAAGACGCCGAATCTGGACCGGCTCGCCGCCGAGGGGGCACGATTCGCCAATGCGTTCGTCACCACGTCGCTCTGTTCGCCCAGTCGCGCCTCGATGCTCAGCGGGCTTTACCCGCATCGGCATGGTGTGCTGAACAATTTCACCGAGTATCCTGATGCGTTGCCGAGCTATCCCGGGCGATTGCGCGAAGCCGGTTACGAAACCGCCTACTTCGGCAAATGGCACATGGGCGAAACCAACGACGCGCCGCGCGCCGGGTTCGATTTCTGGATGAGCCACGCCGGACAGGGCCGCTACTTCGACAACGAATGGAACGTGAACGGGAGGCGACAGCGGATTGCCGGCTACTACACGACCGTGGTCACGGACAATGTCGTGCGCTGGTTGCAGCACCCGCGGGAGAAGCCGTTTTTGCTGGTGCTCGGTCACAAAGCGCCGCACGGCGGGCCGATTGAACCTGAACCGAAATTCGAACGCGCGTTGGATTCTCTCCCGGTGAGCAGGCCGCCGAATTTCGACGCCTGGCGCGAGGGCAAACCGTCGTGGCTTGCGGAAAGTTACCCGACGTGGCACGGCGCGGGCGGGCCGCTCTACAACATCCGCGATTACGACCGGTTCGTGCGCTCGTATCTGGCCACGCTCCTGTCGGTGGACGAGAGTGTCGGGCGGATTTATGCCACGCTGGAGGATCGCGGGTTGCTGGATCGCACGATCATCGTGTTCACCTCCGACAACGGCTTCGCGCTGGGCGAACACGGTCGCGTGGACAAGCGCACGATGTATGAGGAAAGCATTCGTGTGCCCTTGCTGGTGCGGTATCCGCCGCTCATTCGCAAGGGCACGGTCATCCGCGAGATGGTGCTCAACATTGACCTCGCGCCGAGTCTTCTGGACCTGTGCGGGGTCGAGCCGTTGCCCGACGCCGACGGCGAGTCGTGGAAAGCGCTGCTGTTGGGCCAACGGCGCGGCTGGCGCAACGGGTGGCTCTACTTCTACAACTACGAGGAGGAATTCCCCTACACACCCAACGTGCGCGGCATCCGCACCACCGACTGGAAATACATCTTCTACCCGTCGGGCGATGGCGGGCCGAGCCGCTACATCGCCGAGCTTTATGATTTGCGTCGTGATCCGCTCGAGACGCGCAACCTCATCAACGAGCCGTCGGCGGCCCGCAAGCTCGCCGAGTTGCAGCGTGAATGGGCGCGGTTGATGGCGCGGCACAAGGCGATTCCCGACCGCATGCCGCCCGATGGTGGAATTCGCAACGTGCTCCCAAGGTTTTGAGCATGGCCCGCTTGAAAGGTGATCGGTTGAATGGCGACTCGTTGCGTCGTTATGCGGTCTTGCCAAGGTTCTTTTCGGGCGCGGTTGTTGGATCCGTTCAACGCGTGCACGTCTCCACTGATCACTTTTTAACGAATCACCCTCTTAACCAATCACCCGTTTAACCATTCAAACCGTCTCCATGGAAGTCATCATTCAACCGGACCGGGAAGCCGCTGCGTTGCTGGTTGCGCGGATCATCGCGCACGAACTCCGTGCCAATCCGCATCTGGTGCTGGGCCTGGCGACCGGGCGCACGATGGAACGGGTTTATCGGCATCTGGCGCACATGCACAAAACCGAGGGCCTGGACTTCTCGCTTTGCAAGACCTTCAACCTCGACGAATACGTCGGGCTGCCGCCCACGGACCCGAACTCGTATCGGTTCTACATGAATCATCACCTCTTCAGCCACGTGAACATTGACCCGCGCAACACGCATCTGCCCAACGGGCAGGCGCCCGACCTCGACGAGGAGTGTCGTCGCTACGAGGCGCTCATCCAGCGGTTCGGCGGCATTGATCTGCAACTCTTGGGCATCGGTCGCGCCGGGCACATTGGCTTCAACGAACCGCTCTCGGCGCTGCGCTCTCGCACGCGGGTGAAGGCGCTCACGCCCACAACCATCAAACAAAACGCGCCGCTCTTCGGCGGTGAGGACAAGGTGCCGCGCCGGGCCATCACGATGGGCGTGGGCACGATCATCGAAGCGCGCCGGTGCATTCTGCTGGCGACCGGTCAGAGCAAGGCCGAGGTCGTCGCGCAAGCCGTCGAAGGCCCCATTACGAGCATGGTTACCGCCAGCGCGTTGCAACTGCACCCGCGCTGCACCGTCATCGTGGATGAGGAGGCGGGCGCACTGCTCAGGGAAAAGGACTACTACCGCTGGATTTTCGAGAACGAGCCGGAGTGGGAGATTTACCGCTGAGCGGCCCGGCCGTCGCTGGCTCGGGCAGGCGCTGGTTGCTGACACGCAAACGCGGTCGCGGGCGCGCGTTGGCGTTCGGGACAGGGCCGTGTTGAACCCGACGCGGTCGGTGCGGGCGTCGGGTCGCTTGCCTTGTGCGGGACGGTGTCGAATACTGGCGTCGTGGAACCAACACTTACCGAGCTGACGGACCGGCTGGTTGCCTCCTACGCGCAAGTGGGTGGGATCAACCACCTGGACGGCAAGAACCTGCCTTCCAAACAAGCCATCGCGGCCATCACCCAGGATTTGTTGCGCCTGCTGTTTCCCGGTTTTTTTGAGGACAAGCCGCTGCATTCCTCCGAGATCAAGGTCGTCACCGCCGCGCGACTCGACGCGGTCATCGGTCCGCTCGAAGATGAAATTCGCAAGGCGCTCGAATACAGCCCGCCCCCGGAATTGCGCCGGAGTCGGCTCTCAGCGGCCGCACACAGCCTCACGGTGGAGTTTCTGGCGAGTTTGCCCCGGCTGCGCGAAATCCTGCAAACCGATGTCGAGGCGGCCTACAACGGCGATCCGGCGGCGCTCAGTCGTGAGGAGGTGATCGTGGCGTATCCGTTTGTGGAGGCGATCGCCGTGCAACGACTCGCGCACGAACTTTACCTCAAAAACATCCCGTTGATCCCGCGCATCATGACCGAGTGGGCACACAGCCGCACGGGAATGGACTTGCACCCTGGCGCGCAAATCGGCGCGTATTTTTTCGTGGACCACTGCACCGGCACGGTCGTGGGAGAAACAGCAATCATCGGCGACCACGTCAAAATGTACCAGGGCGTTGGTCTGGTTGCCCGTTCGCTCGCGGCCGGTCAGGCCCTGCGCGGCCAGAAGCGGCATCCGACCATCGAGGACCGCGTCACCATCTACGCCGGGGCCACGATCATGGGCGGGGACACCGTGGTGGGCGAGGGCAGCACGATCGGCGCGAACGTCTTTTTGACCAGCAGCGTCCCGCCCAACTCGCTGGTGGTGCAGGAGGACGCCAACATCCGGGTGCTCAACAAGGGTGAACGCCCCTTTCGCTCGGGCGAATTTCAAATCTGACCCTTGGATCAATCAGCCCCGGGCGCGGGCCGCTGCGGTTGGGCGCGCGCCGACCGTTCGAGCAACCGCAGCGCGGCCGCGACCAGTTCTTCGGCTGATCCGGCGGCACAGCGCGCAGCCAGCACTTCGTAGTTGCCCTCCGCGTAGGCGGAGCGTTTGGGAATGTAGCCGATGGAGCCGTTGGCCAGTTCAACGATGTGCGTCTGGCGAAACGGTGACGCGGCTTTGAGATTCAAGCCCGGCTCAACAAACAGTTCGCCGGGCATCGAAACCCAGGCCAGATCAGCGCCGAGCGTGATCACCTGCACCTCCACGTCCCAGGGCTTGCCCTCGCGCGCCGCCACATCGAGCACTTTGTAGGCGTCCACGCGTTCGAGGAATTTGGCTTGCGGACCGAGCTTGGCGACCGCCCGGGCACGTTCCAGCGCGGCATCGGAGATTTCGGGCAGGGCCAGGCGGAGCATTTCCGAATGCACACGCAGCGTCGTGTCGCTGACCGGTTGAAGGCGCGTGTAGGCGCTCAACACGGCCGCGGCGAGGATCGTGCCGATGCGGTTGGCTTCTTCCGGGCCGGACTGGCGCGCGGCCCAGCGCACGTCAAGGTGGTTGACATCGCCAGAGGCACCGTTGGCGAAAATCGTGAGCATGTCCGGGCCTTTGATCTCGGCGAGTCGCCGGGCCAGCGCGCCGGGAAAATCCGCCGAGGCGCGCGTGCCGCCCGTGGTGTCCGGGTGCAACGCATAATTCACGAAGGTCAACACTGGCCGGCCGTCGGGCGACTCGAAGTAAACCACGCCAACCTCGGGATCAATCGGGCCGGCGGGTCGCAAGATGTCCGGGTTGCGCTTGCCGGGATTCCAGCCAACGCTGCCGTCCTTCATCCAGTAACGGCGATTGAACGCGATGCGCGCCTCGGTCTCGCGCGCGAACGACACGCGCGCAGGCGCCCGCCGCGCGCTGGCGTCGGCCACCGCCTGCGCAATGCGTTCGGGCAGTTCGGCGTTGTATTGACGCGCGCGCGGGCTGTTCGCGCCCGTAACGGCGTCGAGGGTTGAATCCCGAATGAGCACCGGGCCGGTATGCGTATGCGTGGCGGCGATCATCACGTTGCTGCCGGGTAGGTCGGTGCGCTCGGCGATGCGCCGCCGCGCTTCCAAAACGATCGAGCGGGGCAGCGTCACGAGGTCACACACCACGAGTGCGGCCTTGGTGTTGCCGTCGTCGAACACGGCGGCTTTGGCGAAGAGTTCATCGAGCACACCGTCGCAAGGTCGTTCGTGGTAGTAGCCGGCCAGCGGTGTGCCAAGCGGTGGCGTGATGTTTACGGCGGCGGTGCCGAGCCGGAGCTCGCCGGCCGATGCTGCAAGGTGCGCTGCAACAATCAACCCGCTCAAAGCCAGCCCCGGGACGTGAGAAGCGTTCATCTGCATTCGGAGCGCCCGCGCCAGACCGGTGGGTCAATCCGACCGTTGCGGTCAGGCTCGTTTTTCGGCGTTGAATCGTCGAGAAAAATGATGCCCCGTTGGCACGGGTTTCAGGTCGCGCTGGCGGGTACGAGTTGGTGGAGCAGCTTGAGCGCGCGGTGGAGTTCGGCGACGCACCGTTTGACGGCCTCAGTGCTCAGGTTGCGCCGTTGGATGGCCTCGGCGATCAGCGACAGGTCTTCAGCGGCCTCCAACAACTCTTCGCGCGCGCGGCGATTGAACCCGGCCAGTGGCTCGTGCCCGTTGCCATTGCGGCGGTGACGTTGAACCAGAGGACGCGCCGGGCCGGGGGCCGCACGCAGCGCCTCGGCAGCCTGGCGAATGGCGGCGGCGGTGAGCTTGCCAGAGGCGCGGGCGCGCGCGAGCACCTCGGCGCGCCGTTCGGGTTCGACGCGCGCCAGCTCGCGGGCCTGGGATTCGGTTTCCGGCCGTTGATCGGACGGCAGGGCGGCGACGGTCAGCGCGGCATCAATGACCCGATGCGCGTAGCTGCGCGACCAGTTCCAGCGCGAGCGGCAGTATTCCTCGAAGGTCGCGTGGTCGAATCGGTAGAGCCGTGATTCCCGAATTTCAGCGAGCGCCAGGCCGACCTCGACATAATTTTTTCGGTTGTGCTCGATGGTTTGCTCGAGGCTTTGAAGTCGGCGGCGTTCGTGGTCGCCGGTCAACAGATAGCGTTGGGCATAGGCGCGGACCTCTTCCGGCGAATTAAATCCGGCCAGTTGCAGCAGAGAGTTCATCGAGTGGTTCATTGGAGCTTGAAATGCGAAACGCCAAGGTTTCCGCGATCCAATCGGTTGGGGACGCGGTCTTCTGCGATCAGAACCATGCGCAGCCGGGGGCACCTCAGCGTGCCGATGCCATCGGGAAAAGCACCTGGCCGAAGCCGCATCGCACGAGGCCCGGCCTCAGTTGCGCTGGCTTCGGGCCAACGGCTGAGGCCGGGCGCTTCCAGTTCGGTTTCAGAGGCGCTTTGAGGAGGCGCAGGCGAACGCTGTCGCCATGAGGTTGCGCGAGGCGTCCTTTGAGCGTTGAAACCTTTTCCCCCTCGCTCGCAAGCCGCGCCGCGTTGCCGCAGACCCAACCTCATGCGCATGGTTAGACCCTTTAAGGCTGGAATCGCAGCACCGCTCGGTCAATAGGCGGTTTTGCCCGCGATTTGATACTTTTTCAACGAGTGGGCGGGCAGACAACTTTTTGCGCCAAAAACGTTTGACCCTGCGGAAGGCGCGGAGCTAACACTTCCACCGGGTTGAAAAGAAACGGGTTCAAATCGCTTCATGCCATGAAACTCAATCGCAGGGAATTCCTCGGCAGAACCTCCGTCACCGGCGTGGCACTGGCGTGCGGTGGGAGCAAACTGGCCACGGCGTTGGCGGCGCAAACCCCTCCGAACCTCGCCGCGCGCAGCCTGGGCCGACCGGCGTTGCTCGGTGGCCAACCGGTGCGCACCAGGCCGTTTCCGGGTTGGCCGGTGTTCGACGCCACCGAGGAGCGCGCGCTGTTGGAGGTGCTGCGCACCGGCAAGTGGTTTCGCGGCTACGGCGAGATGGTGGACCGCTTTGAGCGCGCCTACGCCGAGCTGACCGGCGCGAAATACTGCGTGGCCACGGCCAGCGGCACAGCGGCCTTGACGACCTCGCTGGGCGCGTTGGACATCGGCCCGGGCGACGAGGTGATCCTGCCACCATTTACGTTCATCGCCACCTACAACGTCGTGGTGCTCAACTACGCGCTGCCGGTGTTCGTGGACATGGACGTGAAGACCTTCCAACTCGACGCGAACAAGCTCGATGCGGCGATCACGCCCCGCACACGCGCGATTTTGCCCGTGCACTTGGGCGGCGCGCCGGCGGACATGGACAAGATCATGGAAATCGCCAACCGGCACAAAGTTCCGGTGATCGAAGACGCTTGCCAGTCCCATCTGGCCGAATGGCGCGGCAAAAAGGTCGGCACGTTGGGGCTGGCCGGTTGCTTCAGTTTTCAGGCGAGCAAGAACCTCAATTCCGGCGAGGGCGGGGCAATTCTTACCAACGATGAAGCCTTTGCCGAGCAATGCTACTCGTTCCACAACCAGGGCCGCATTCGCAAACCCGGCGCGTGGAAGCCGGAGTATTCCGCCTCGCGCGGGTCGAACCTGCGGCTGACTGAATTCCAAGCCGGGCTGTTGATGGCGCAGATGACGCGACTGGAGGCGCAGGCCAGAACGCGCGCCGACAACGGACGTTACCTCACCCGTGCGTTGCGCGCCGCCGTGCCGGGTGTCGTCCCCGCAGAAGAGCACGAGGGCTGCACCTTCAACGCCTACCACCTCTACATGGCGCGTTACCTCAAGGAGCATTTCGCGGGCATGGACAAGGCCAAATTCCTCAAGGCCATTGACGCCGAGGGCATCCCGTTCCGTTCGGGTTACTCGCCGATGAACCGCGACGCGCACGTGCGCGCCCTGCTCAAGAACCGCCACTACCGTCGCATCTATCCGCCAGAAGTCCTCGATACCTGGGAAGAACGCAATCAGTGCCCGCAAAACGATCTGCTCTGCTCACAGGCGATCTGGTTCAGCCAGAACATCCTCCTGGGCACGCACGAAGACATGGATCAGATCGTCGAGGCGCTCGTCAAAATCCAGAAGCACGCGGCGGAACTGGCGAAGGCGTAAGATGCGCCGCACGCGCCGGCAACGTTCCGGGCGCAAACCCACGAGCCCGCGACCGATTTCGATTCAATCAACCATGAAAACACTGCACTTGGTTCCGATCATCGCAACCGCGTTCGCGTTGGTTGCGTTGTCGCCGGCCGGCGCGCCGGCCCAGGAGCAATTGGTGATTCCGGACGGCCGGGCCTACACCGGCAAAAAACTCATCGCCCGGGTCTTCAACTCCGGTTTCCCGGAAGGGCACGACACCTACAACGGCATGGGCACGGGCAGCGACGGCAAAATCTATTACGTCATCAGCTCCGAGTCCTACGACGTCGGCGCGAAGATGTTTTGCTTCGACCCGAAGACCGAAAAAATCCGTTACCTCGGCGACATCACCGAGGCATGTGGTGAAAAAGGCCTCAAAGCCGTGCCCCAGGGCAAAAGCCACGTCAACTTCGTCGAGTCCAACGGCAAGCTTTACTTCGCCACGCACATTGGCGTGTATGCGAACATCGGCGGTGAAGACACGCTCGGCCCGCCGCCGCCCGGTTACAAGCCCTATCCCGGCGGACACTTTCTGGCCTACGACATGAAGACGGGCCGATTCGAGGACCTTGCCCTCAATCCCAACCGCGACGGCATCATTTCCATGACGATGGACACACGGCGCGGACGCCTCTACGGCCTGACCTGGCCGAGCGCGCATTTTCTCCGGTTCGATCTGGCGAAGCGCGAGCTGCGCGACCTGGGACAGATTCCGAGCCGCACGCCCGGCCTGAAGTTGTATCGCGGGCTTTGCCGCGCCCCGATCGCCAATCCCGAAGATGGCTCGGTGTATTTCACCACGGTCGAGGGCCTCATCGTGCGCTACGTCTATGAACGCGACGCGCTCGAAATCATCGAGGGCGAGGACATGAAGAAGGACTACTTCGGCTTCTACGATCCGGCCGTGCCCGGGCACATGGGCTACAACTGGCGACAAACCTTCTGGCATCCGAAGGAAAAAGTCATCTACGGCGTACATGGCAATTCGGGTTACCTGTTCCGATTCGATCCGCGCGTGCCGCGGGTTGAGGTGCTGGAGCGCATCACCTCTGAGCCGTCAAAACGCTGCGGCATGTTTGACCAGTTCAGCTTCGGCTATCTGGGGTTTGCGCTCGGGCCGGACCTCGAGACGATTTATTACCTCACCGGTGGCCCGATCTACATCAACGGCAAACGCCTCGCCGGTAAAGCCACCACCGCCAAGGGCGAAGCCAAGGGTTTGGAAAATCTTCACCTCGTCACGTGGCACATCCCGACGCAGCGTTACACCGACCACGGCGCAGTTTTCTACGAAGACGGCCAGCGCCCCCTTTACGTCAACTCCATCGCCATTGGCCGCGATGGCAGCGTTTATTCGCTGGGCCGCGTCACGGAGGGCGGCAAAACGCGCGCCGACCTGTTCCGTATCCCGCCGGTCATCAAACGTTGAGTCCGCGCGCCCGGCAAACGTGCAAGCCAGCCGTCGGCCACGCAGGCCCCTGCCGTTTTGAGCGCGCGCGGTTTGGCACCGGGCTGACGAAATCGCGCTTTGAAATTCCGCGTTCAACGAGAAGAATCCGGGCCATGATCAGGCCGGAGCGTGCAGGCGCACTTTGCGCAACCTTGCGTGTTCAGGCGGCGTGTCGCGCGTCTGGTGTCACCCTGAAAACGACAATTCAGCCACCGATGAAACACGGAGGGGCACGGATGAGAAGTCTTTCCGCAGAAACGGCGGTTCAGCCGGTGAGGGAACGTGGTTTCTCTCGAAACAATCCGTGTGAAATCCGTGTTCCATCCGTGGCTCAGCAACGCTGCCGCGCGGGAATTGCCATTTCGAGGATCACAATCGCGCTCGCGTGTTGCGGTGCTGCGATGGGCGCGGTCGCCGGGGAATTCCGCGCTGGGGTTGCACGCGTCAACATCACCCCGCCGATGCCGTTTTATCTGTCCGGCTACGCGGCGCGCACCAATCCCGCCACGTCGGTGCGCACCGATCTTTGGGCCAAGGCGCTCGCGCTCCAGGATCGCAACGGCACGCGGCTGGTGCTTGTGACCGCCGACCTCATCGCCCTGCCACGCGATGTGACGGATGTCGTCGCTGGGCGGCTGATGCGTCGGCACGGTTTGCGTCGCTCTCAACTGCTCTTCAACGCCTCCCACACGCACAGCGGGCCGGTGGTGTGGTCGAACCTGCGGGTCATGTTCAACCTGGACGCGGCGGAAAAGGCGCGCGCGCTCGATTACGCGGCGCAACTGACCGACAAGCTCACGTCGGTTGCGGATGCGGCGCTCGCAAACCTTTCGTCCGCCGTGCTCGCTTGCGGTCGGGGCCGGGCCGGGTTTGCCGTCAACCGACGCCAACCCACGCCGTCCGGGTTTGTCATCGGTCACAACCCGAACGGCCCGGTGGATCATGACGTGCCGGTGCTCAAGGTCGCCGCGCCCGATGGCCAACTTCGCGCCGTGCTCTTCGGCTACGCCTGCCACAACACCACCTGTCCGATGTCGCTGGAAGTGGACGGCGATTACGCCGGCGCCGCCCAACGCGCGCTCGAAGCCGCGCACCCCGGCGCAACCGCGCTGTTCATGACGCTGTGCGCCGGCGATCAAAATCCACACCCGCGCGGCTCGATGGAATGGGTCGAGAAACACGGGCGCGAACTGGCTGATGCGGTTGAGCGGGTGCTGGCCGGCCCGACGAACCCCGTGCGCGGCCCGATGCGCACGGCGTTCACCCTCACGCCGCTGGAGTTTGCGCCGCACACCCGCGAGCAGTTCGAGGCCGAGGCGAAAGACCCACACCCGTTCAAGCGCCGTCGCGCCGAGTTCGTTCTGCAAGCCTATGACCGCGGCCAGCCGCCTCGAGCGATTGAATGTCCCGTCCAGGCGGTGCGCTTCGGCAAAGAACTCACGATCTTGGCGCTGGGCGGCGAAGTGGTGGTGGACTACGCGCTGCGGGCCAAACGCGAGTTTGCAAACGAAAACCTCGTCGTGGCCGGTTACTGCAACGACGTGATGTGTTACGTGCCCTCCCGGCGTGTGTTGCGCGAAGGCGGCTATGAGGCCGTGGACAGCATGATCTACTACGGCCGGCCCGGCCCGTTCGCCGAGAACGTGGAGGAAACGCTCCTTGCCGCCGCGCACAAGGTGCTCAAGCAGGTCGGCGTCCGACCCTCGTCATCGGCGCGAACCGCCGCGCTTTCGGCCCGTTGAATCCCGCGATTCCATTGGCGCTGCTGGCGCTGCTTTGCAGCGGCATGGCAGCGCGCGCTGCGGCGTTGCCGTCCCTGGCCGAAGCGTTGGCGGCGCGGCGCGACGTCTGGGGCGAAGCGGCGATGGCGCAACCCAACGGGCCGAGTTACGAATTCTTCGCCCCGCTGCTGCCGTCGCCACGTTATGTCAACGCCGACTTTCGCCACTACCCGATCGTGCTCAGCGCGCCCAACGCGCCGGTCAAAGCGCGCCTGATTTCCAACGGCAGCGGGCTGAACTTGCGCGGCGGCGCGCGCGTCTGGCGCGACCCGGGCACGGCAGTGAAATTCCGCGTCGGCCCGGATCGCTTTCTCTTCGGCAGTCTGCCGGATCGGCTCCGTGAACCGGAGCTGGCCGAGGGTTGGCTGCCGATCGTCGAAATCCGCTACACACACCGCTCGCCGTTTCAGGCCGAAGGCCGCGTGCCGCTCGACCAGTGCCCGCCCGACCTTCCACCCGAGGTCTATCGGCTCGAAGCCTTCGCTGCCGTGGATGCCGCGCTCGCCAGCAACGGGGGCGTGTTT
>JAOAIM010000076.1 GCA_026414705.1 Verrucomicrobiia bacterium
GCCTCCAACCAGCCACCGCTCCCACCACCAACCCAAACCCCACCAACGCCACCTCCACCGGCTCGGGCACCACCTCAATGTCCAATCCCCAGCTCACCACCGTCGCCACGTCCCCACTGGCCATGTCCGCCAAAAACAACGTCCAGTCCCCATTCGCCGCCAAACCCACAAAACTGCTCAACAACGCCGTCCGACTGTCCGTGTCCAACACACTCGCCGGATCCACGTTCCGCCCGTCCGGTCGCCAGTGCGTCAATCCCCCTATGTTGTAGCCCGACACCGTCTGATACAAATGAATGTCGGTCGTCTCCGTCGCCTCGTCGTTGAACGTCACGCTCAAACCCGCGTCTGAATACCCAAACGCATTCCCGCTGGTCCGCCCCACCCGGTTCAGCAGCACCGCAAACCCGCTCCCATGCACCAAATACCCATACAAATCCCCATTATACCCCCCCGAAATCGTCAGCCGCACGTTCACGTCCACAATCTCAGAGGTGTCGTTCGGACTCAAATTGAACAGGTTCGGAATCGTCCGCGTGTCCGACCACCCCGCCACGTTGCCGTCCGGAATCACCCCACCGTTGGCAAACCCGCTCGTGAACGTGTAGGTGTAGAGCGTCGCCTGCGCCAACCCCGCGCCCGCCATCACCGCCATCACCGCCATCACTCGCTTCATCATCGCTCTCCTCCGGTTGAGATTCGCCCTATCTTGGGCAACTCCTCGCGCCAAATCAAGCCTTTATTCCGACCGCACCCGGTAAAACGCCGGGCTGTAAGGCGGCGTCTCGGTAAAGCTCAGCAACCCGTTGGCCCCCGCCGCGTTGGTGTAAATCTCCTCGTAGAACGGACTGAACGTCACGTTGCTGGAGCGCTGGATCACATACGTGTAGCCCGGAATCCCCTGGAAATTGAGCGAAATCGCCCCACCCCCGGCATTGGTGATCGTGATCACCCCGATCGAATCCACCACGCTGATCGTGATCGTGTTGGTCGCATAGCGGCGGCTGTCGCCGGTCCGATACGGCGCCAAATCCGTGATGACGTAATCGAACGAATCGGGCGTGTTGTCGGTCGCGTTCGGATAAAAGATGTAGGTCGCGTTGGTGGTGAGGGTGTAACCGTTGGCCGACTGGTTGACGTTGGCCCCGGTGCGCAGATGATGCAGCACCCGCCCGTGACCATCCGGGTCGCTGGTTGCTCCGGCCAGGAGAGCGGCGATTGGGATTTTGAGCGCGGTATGTTTGGCGCGGACGTAGTTGGTTGCCAACGCCACCGGCGCGTGGTTGTTCGTAAAGCGCAGGCGCAGCGTTGTTGCGGTCGCGTCCACCACAAAGGAGCCGCCGCCCAGGTCGTCTGTCACCGCTGAATCGTCCACACTGAATTTGTTTGCGGCGAAGTTCAGCACGCTGCCGGAAGCGGTGGCAATGAGCCAGTTCGTGGTCGTGTCCATGTCAAAGCCGGTGATATCGCCGCCGGGCGGGAGGACCTTGATGGTGAAGGGGCTCCCAGGGGTGGCTTGGACATTGATGTTGCCCGTGACGTTGAGGTGATCCCAATCGGTGCCCGGCGTGCCGCCGACCTGGTTGACCTCCCAGTTGTATTTGCCGCCGGGATTCCAGGTTTGGGAGCCGGTGCTCAAGGTGCCGACGCTGTCGCCCGGGGCAATAGTGCCGTTGACGGTGACGGCCCCGGAAACCGAGCCCGAGCCCATGAGGGTGCCCGCCGCGATGATGACGACCGCGCCGCTACCGGTGGCGCTGCCGCTGGAGTTGCTCACCTTGAGCACGCCGTTGGAGATGGTGGTCCCGCCGGTGTAGGTGTTGGCGCCGGAGAGGGTTTGGGTGCCCGTGCCGGTCTTGGTCAACGCAACCACGGTCGTGCCCGTGGTTTCCTTGATCAAACCGCTGAACGTGGCGCTGGCGTTGTCGCGCCCGACTGTGATCGTGGCGGTGGCCCCGGCGCCCACGATGGACTTGTCCACGGTGCCATTGCCCGAGAGGCCGCGGATCGGGCCCAGGGAAGGCCGATGGGCCAGGTCGAGCACACCGGGCGAGTTGACGACGATGAGACCCTGCACGGCGTTGAGGCCGCCGCCGGCCGTGGCGTGGAGCGTGACGCGACCGTTGTTGATCGTGAAGTCGCCCTCCAGTTGGAAAGCCGTGGCATCCCCCGCGCCCGTGGCCCCGGATTGAAGCGTTCCGGTGCCGACCTTGGTGAAGGTGCCGCCGAGGAGTTTGCCGATGAACGTCGTGTTGGCGTTGTTGTTGCCGGCGCTCAGCGCGACCGGCAGGTTGGCCGCATTGGTCAGCACGATGGTTCGGGCCGCATCGCCGCCGGTGAGGCCACCCAACGTCGCGGCGGTGACGCCGGAAGCGAATTCCAGCACGCCGGTGTCGCCTGCGGCGAGGTTGAAGGTGCTGTTCTGGAGCGCGCTGGAGTGACCCACAACGAGCGTGCCGCTGATCACGCGCGTGGCGCCGGAGAAGGTGTTGGCCGCGTTGAGCCGGACCGTGCCCGCGTTGACGGTCAGGTTGCCCGCGCCGGTGCCCAACACGCCGTTGAGCACGAGCGTGCCGGCGCCCGACTTGGTCAGGCCGAATCCCGAGCCGGAAATGGTGCCGCCAACGGTCAGCGTGGCCCCGCTCACCGTGACGGCCCGGGCAGCGGTCAGCGTTACCGCGCCGTCGCCAAGGTGCAAATCCTGAGAGCCGGCGAACGAGAAATCCCCGCTCCAGACCTGGGGATAATTGTTGAGGGTCAGGGCGCTGCCGCTGGTGTTATCAATGGTGCCGCCCGCGATGTTGAACGTGCCGGCGGTGCTGCCGAGCGCGGCGGCGTTGTTGATGTTGAGTCGGCCGGCGAAGTTGGTCGTGCCGCCGGTGTAGGTGTTGGCCAAATCGAGCGTGAGCGTGCCCGTGCCCGCTTTGGTCAACCGCGTGCTGCCGGCGATGGTGCCCGTGCCCGTGAGCGTGTAATGCCTGGTGGAGTCCACGGTCACCGAGGCCGGCTCGACCGTGTCCGTGACCGTCACGATCGGGTTGCCGGAGGCATCCAGGTCGAGGAATTCCACCGGCGCGCCGTTGGTGAAGACGGCGCTGGAGCCGTCGCTCAGCTTCCAATTGGCGGTGGCGAAATCCCAATCTCCATCGCCGCTCGCCCAATGTCGCGTCGGGCCGACGTAACCGACCACGATGATGTAAATGGTCTGGCTCGGCGGATGATTCGAGAGCGTGGCCGTGCCGCCGGCCAGCAGGTTGGCGGTGGTGGGCATGGTGCCGGAGAGCGACCCGTATTTGATGAGTGGATACGTGCCGCTATACAGGAGCGAATCGCTGGCCACGTCCACGGCGGGCGTGGCCGTGAAATTGAGCGCGCCGGTGACTTCCAGCGGGGCTGTGGTGGCGCTGGGGGTGTTGGGGCCGAAGTCGAAGTATTGCTTTGCGCCGGTGGCGCTGTACGTGAGGGAGGCCACGGTCCATTTGGTTGCGCCGCCTGCGTATTGGACGCCGAACGTGCCCGCTGCGCCGACGCTCACCGCGCTGTTGGCGCAGGAGCCGCCGGTGCGGCCCAGCAACATGCCGCCGTTGATGGTCGTCGCGCCGCTGTAGGTGTTAACACCCGTGAGCGTCTGGGTGCCCGTGCCGACCTTCGTCAGAGCAACGACGCGCCCGCCGGTGCTGTTGGCGATGACGCCGGCGAACGAGCCGCTGGCATCGTTGTTGCCAAGCGTCAGGGTCGAGGTCCCGCTGGTGAAGAATGCATGGCACGTGACGGTGGCTGTGACCGCGGTGCTGATGAGTGCGTTGATTTGAGGGCTGACGTTGCCCAAGTCCAAGGTTGGCGCGCCGCCGACGACCTGCATGATGACGTTCCCGCGCCCAGGGCCGCTTGGGATGGCGTTCGCATGAAGCGTTCGGAGTGAGCCGCGATTGATTTCGGTGTCACCAGTCCAACTGTTGGACAGGGCCAATACTACCATGTTCGCCTGTTCTTTGCGCAATCCGTGCGCGCCGCGAATTTCCACGTTGAAGTAATTGGACACGGCGCCACTCAAGGCTCGCAACTGCGGCTTTGTGCCGGTGTCGTTGGCCAGAATCAACGGACCGCCGGTGAAGATCCAATTTTGACTGCCACTGGTATCGCCCATCAAGATGTCACTGATCACCCGATCGGCGTCCACGGTTATGGTCCGGTTCGCCGTTATGTTCAAGGTGCTGAAGTCCGCGGTGAAGTTGGTTCCACCCGCGACGACACCACCAGCCCACCGGGTTGTGTCGGTCCAACTGGCGCTTGCATCTGATGTCCACGTACCGCTCGGCGCGGGCAGATTCAGACAGCTCAGCAAAAGGCACGCGAACGGGGCGAAAAGTAGCGCGCGTCGTTTTGTTTCGGTTCGCAGCGCGGGCGAACGGTTCACTCCTGGAGCGGTTTTGGAGCGTGAGCCTGGACGCGCGAATCGGCCAGGGTCAGGTGTGGAAATGGAGGGGTTCAGGAAGGGGCGGAAGCCCGCCACCGCAACGATTGTTTTCATAGGCACGAGGATTCCAGCAGGCGGCAGTGCGTCGCCGCTGAATACAGGTTCGCTTGTAGAAAAAGGCCTTTGGATTGTCAAGCCATGAAATTGGCGGCGACTGTGCCAAAATCCCGCGTGTGCGCACGGGCTGTGAGCTGGCAGGCGAGAGGAGAACGGCTTACCCGCCGACGAGAGATTCGGCCCTGCGCGTGTTGCCTGGCGCGAACAGCGGAAGGTCGTTTTGGCGAGCCGATCCGCGCCGGCGGAGGTCGGGTTGGCCGATTTGTTCGGACCGCTGCCTCGGTCGGGCGCGTATTCCCTGTCGGTCTCAATGAGCCGGTTTTTCACTCCGGCGTGTCGCCTCACAACCCGGGTTTTTCTCGCCGGGTGAATCGGCAGCGTGCGTGTGGTCGCCGCCCGCGCGCCTGAAGTGGGGGGAGCCCTCAGAAGCCCGGTTTTCGGCCGGTTGGCTGACGGGGATTCATCGGCGGGGACCGGCTGACCCATTTGCGGCTTGCCCGGCGCGATGCGCGTGGTTAGCTTGAACGCGCAGTGGTGGTCGTAGCTCAGCCTGGTTAGAGCACCAGATTGTGGATCTGGGTGTCGCGGGTTCAAATCCCGTCGGCCACCCCAGTTTTTTTTGGAGTTGAGGGTTTGGATTTCCGGTTTCGGATTCCCGGCGCGCGTCCGTAGCTCAACTGGATAGAGCTTCTGACTTCGGATCAGAAGGTTGCAGGTTCGAGTCCTGCCGGACGCGCCAGAGACCGGACCCCGGGCGGTGGCGGAGGTGGCGGTGACGCTGAGCACGTTCATCCTCAAAAACGCGTTGCGGAACAAGCGCCGTGCGACGCTCTCGGTTCTGAGCGTGGCGGTGAGCCTGTTTCTGCTGGTGACGTTGCTGGTGGGACTTCGGGAGTTGACGCTGCCGGTGGAGGACTCCGGCGCGGCGTTGCGCGTGGCGGTGCGCAACAAAATTTCCATTGCCAACCTTCTGCCCGCTCGCCAGCGCCCGATTATCGAACGGATTCCGGGCGTCGAAGCGGTCACGCCCTTCACCTGGTTCGGCGGCAAATACAAGAACGAGCAGGGGATGACGTTTGCGCAGTTCGCGATGGACCCCCGGAAGCTGCGCAGTGTTTTTGGGGAGGCGAAGATGGACGAGGCGGCCTACAAGGCCTTCGAGGCCGAGCGCGAGGCGTGCATCATCGGCAAGATCACCGCAGAAAAATACGGCTTGAAGGTGGGCGACCGCTTCTCGCTCGAAAGCACGGTGTATCCGGTGACGATGGAATTCAAGGTGGTGGGGATTTATTCGGGCACGGCGGATGACCGGAACATGCTGTTTCGGCAGGATTATCTGGACGAGCGCAGCGGCGTCAAAGGGCTGGTGGGCATGTGGTGGGTGAAGGTGCGCTCGGCCGAAGACATGCCGCAGGTGCTGGCGGCGATCAACCGCGCGTTTGAAAACAGCGCCGCCGAGGTGCGGGCCGAAACCGAGCGCGCGTTTCAACTGAGCTTCATTTCGATGTGGGGCAACATCCGCCTGCTGGTGATGCTCATCAGCAGCGCGGTTGTGTTCACGTTGTTGTTGGTGACCACCAGCACGATGAGCATGGCCATCCGTGAGCGCTTCCGCGAGCTGGCGATTCTCAAGGCCGTCGGCTTCCGGCGACGCGAGCTGTTCGCGTGCATTCTGGCGGAAAGTTTCGGGCTGGCGATGGCCGGCGGAATTTTGGGCGTCGGCGGCGCGTATGCGCTGTTCACCTACGGGAACGTGTCGTTGATGACGCACGGGGTGTTTCAATTTCTGGAAGTGACGCCGAAGATCGTGGCGACAGGCTTCAGCGTGGCGGCGTTGCTGGGCGTGGTGTCGAGCATCCTGCCCGGAATCGCGGCGGCGCGCATGAGCGTGGTGGAGGGGCTTAAAACGCTGGATTGAGCGATGACCGGGCTGTTTCAAGTGCCGGCGGGGTTGATGCCGCTGCTGCTGCTGGGGCTGGTGCTGGCCGGCTATCTGGTCTGGCTGGTGTGGAGTGCTCTGACCTCGCCCATTCCGCTGCTCTACAACGTCAAAAGCGTGTTTGTGCGCTGGCGGGCCACGCTGGCCACGGTGCTGGGTGTGGCGTTGGTGGTCACGGTCTATCTGCTGATGCAGGCGATGGCCGCCGGGCTGGAAAAGTCCAGTGCCAACACCGGCGACCCGCGCAACGTGATGATCGCCCGAAAAGGCTCCACGGCCGAATCCAGCAGCCAGGTCACCCGCGAACAGTTCCGCATCCTGAAGTATTTCCCCGAAATCGCCCGCGACGAACGCGGTCGCCCGCTCGTCTCGGCCGACCTGGTGGTCATCATGAACCTGCCGCGTCGCAACGGTTCGGGCGAGGCCAATGTCACCATGCGCGGGGTCACGCCGCTGGGACGCGAGCTGCGCCCGCAAGTGCGTCTGGTGGCCGGGCGCTGGTTTGAACCGGGCAAACGCGAAGCCGTCGTGAGCGTGCGCATGGCCGAGCGCTTCGCGAACACCGACATCGGCCAGCGTTTCAAGACCGGGGGGCACGAACTGACGGTGGTGGGCTGGTTCGAGGGCGGTGACAGCGCGTTTGACTCGGAGATGTGGATGGACGCCGACGAGGCCCGTTCGATTTTCAACCGGCACAACTACTCCAGCGTGCTGGCGCGGGCCGCGCCCGGGGCCGCTCAAGCTCTCATTCGCCGCATCGAATCCGACCGCCGCCTGCCGCTCAAAGCCGAACCGGAGACGCAATACTACGCCGAGCAAACGCGCACGGCGCGCCCGATTCGCATCCTGGGATCGTTTCTGGCCACGGCAATGTCCATCGGCGCGGTGTTTGCCGCGATGAACACGATGTATGCGAGCGTGGGCGCGCGCACGCGGGAGATCGGCACGCTGCGCGTGCTGGGATTCCGACGCCGCACGATTCTGGCGAGCTTCAACCTGGAAGGCGCGATTCTCGCCGGGCTGGGCGGGGTGCTGGGATGCGCGCTGGCGTGGCTGGCTCAGACGCTCTGCGTGGCGTTCGGCGTGCGCTTCGGCACGCTGAGCTTCAACACCTTCAGCGAAGTGATCTTTCAGTTCCGCGTCACGCCCGCGTTGTTGATGGAGGGGATGCTCTTTGCCGTGGCGGTGGGGATTGCGGGCAGTTTGCTGCCGGCGATCCGCGCCGCGCGCCTGCCGGTCATCGCCGCCCTGCGGGCGGTTTAACCCGACGCCCGTTCACGCTCCGGCCCGCTGCCTCACCGCGCCTGCCGCACACGCACGGTGTATCGCTTCGCCTTGTCGTTCATCGAAACGAAGCGCACCGCCTCGGTCGCGTTCTCCGTCAGGATCACGGTTTGGAACGGCGTTTCGTCGCCGGTGCTGATGCCGTTGACGTCTTTGAAGACGCAGTTGGCCTGCACTTCGATGCGACGGTTTTCGCGGTTGCGCAACTGGACGGTGACCTCGAGCCGTCCGTCTTCGAGCGTGCGGGCAAAGGGCTGGCCCGCGACGGTCACGGAACGTTGCACGCCCGGATCGAGCAACACGACCGGCTCGGTGGTTTCGTAAGCGGGCGTTTTGGAGGCCTGGGGCAGATACGGCCCCCGGTCGTAAGTGCTTTTGCAACCCAGCAGCGCGACGGCGGCCAGGGTGATCGGGATGAGTGCGATGGTTGGCGTTTTCATTGGGTTTGCGGTGTGGTTGAGGTGTCGCTCACAAACACGGCGGTGTCGCGCGCCGCGTCCGTGATGCGAACGGTGATTTGCTTGGTGAATTTGGCGACGACCTTGTCACCGGGTTCGAGAAATTCCACGGTTAACTCGTGCTCGCCCGGCGGCAGCAGGAGGGTGGCGCAACTGATGTAGTGCGGCAGGTTGTCCCAGGTGCGGGTGTCGGCCTCGGGCCGGGCGGCGGCGGAGACGATTTTGCTGGCGAGTCCGGCGAGCATGAGGCCCAGGCCGACCTCGTCGGCCGCGCTGTTGCGCCCCGAACCGGCCGTGGCCAGCACCGCGCCGCTGACAATGGCCGCGTCGCCGGCCGTATCGGTCGTGGCCTTGAAGACGGCCTTGTTGCCGAGGATGTGATCCATGACGCGCCCGCCGCGCGTGGTCGCCTGGTAGTTGACGTCGTCGGTCGGCGCAACAAAGAGGTTGAGCGTGCCGGTCTTGATTCGCGCGCCGACGAGCGAGGTTTTGCGCACCTGGAAGCGCAGTTGTTCCCGATACTCACCGGTGGCGTATTTGATCGGGCCGGGGCCGAATTCAACGAACACGAGCACGTTGGCCCTGGGATTGTAATCGGGCAGGCTCACGTTGCGGGCGTTGGCGCGGGCGCGCTTGAGCGCGTCGGAGCCGTCGCCGCCCAGTTTGGTCGTGGCCAGGCCGTCGAGGTAATCGGGCAGCACCCAGTCGCCCGCGTAGGTTTTGTCCACCGCGTCGCTGTCCTCGAACTCGGCGCTGCGGAAGCAGGCGCGGGCGTTGTCGAGCTGGCCGTCGCGCCAGTAAAGGATGCCGCGATAAATGTAGGCCATGCTGCGCTCGTAAGGCTCGCCGATGAAGGTCTTGCGAGCTTCGGGATGGAAATAGCCGCGCGCTTTGCGGGCGTCGGGGTCCTTGCCGTAAATCCCTTGCAGCGTAAGGATCGCGTCGTCCAGGAGTGATTTGGCGAGGTCGAAGCGCCCTTGGCGCAGGGCGGCGGCGGCGGTGCGGTATTGCCACAGGACGCGGTCGCGCGGGGGGCCTTCGGCGATCATGCGCGGGCCGTCCACGAGGATGTCGCCGGTCAGCGGCAGGCGGGGGGCGCGCGTGGCGGCGCAGCCCGACAAGAGGAGCAGCGTCCCTGCCAGCGCCATCACCCCGTTGGCTGCAAGCACGGCCTTCATTGCAATTAAATCCATCCGCGGAACTCGTCAGCCTCCATTTCAACGTCACGAAGGATGCGCGTCATCAATCCCGGACCGATGATCTCGCCAGAGTGAACCGGAACGACCGTCGCGCGCCCATCGGGATGTCGCAGAAAGCAATGGCTGCCCCTGGTTCGGATCACCACAAATCCCGCCCGCCGCAGCGCTGCGATGACCTCGCGCCCCCGAAGTCTGGGCAACCGCGGCATGGTCAAACGTTGATTCGTTGCACGCCCACGAACTGTGTCGGCCGAGCCCGCTGCCCTTCCACCTCCAAACACAGCTCAATGGCTTCTCGGATCCGGGCCAGCAGTTGATCGAGCGAGCGGGCCTGGGTGTGACAGCCCGGCAACTCGGGAACGCTCGCGACATAGTAACCGGCCTTGTCGCGTTCAATGATCACGCTGAATTCCTGATTCGCGGATTTTCTCATAACGGTCCTTTGCTGTGCGTCATCGGGCTGAAAACTCGTTTTTGGGTTTCTGACCGGATGTCCCGACGCCAGACGCGCTGGTGTTTGGGCAATCGGGCGCTTGAATCAACGCCTACCTATACGCCGCGTCTTCGAGTCCCTGCTTTTTGATCTCGGCGTTGTCCTCCCAGACGATCGCGCTGGTGCGCGCGTCAATGAGCTGGAAGGCATACAGGATGTAATCGCTCGTGCCGCGCGAGGTGCGCGTGGACAGACCCTGCAACGTGCCGGTCAGGAAATAATCCGCGCCCTTGAACTCCTGCTTTTGCGGGTCGCTGCTGGCGGTCACGGCGCCCTCGCGCTTGAGATTGCGCTCCTTCTCCAGCGTCGCCATCCGGTCGCGCGCCAGGAACACGACCTTGCCCCGGCACTTGGAGTTCAACTCGCTGCGGATGCGCGTCAGAAAAATGTCCTTGTTGATCGGAAAGCGCGTCTGGTTGTCCACCGGATCCAGCACGATGACCGGCGGCGTCGCGGCGTTGGCGATTTGCGGGATCGCCAGAATGCTTCGCGCCATCTTGTCGGTCACCGCCACCAGGTCTTGCGATTCAATGCCCGTGCCGGCAACGAATCCCTGCTCATCGGGATTCAGGCGCGTGACGGGCACGCCGGAGGGATTTTTCACGCCGCGCGAGGCGCAACCGGCGGCCAGTGCCGCCGCCGAAAGGATGAGCGACAATCGGTAAATCGTTTTCATGGTCATGGGTTGAATTTGAGTTGATGGAACGGTGCTGTGTCGAGGGAAATCCTCAGAACCGCGGTGCATCGGGCACGCGCGGCGCGTCGGGAATCGTCGCGGGGGGCCGTGTCCAGAAATACGTCGAGGTCGGACACGGTTTGGAAGTGACCTCCGTGGGCGAGCGGGAAACGCGCGGTTGCGACGCTGCTTCGGTCGGCGCGGGTGCCGAGGTTTGGGCGGCTGGTTGCGGATCGCAGGCTGCGGCGCTGACGCGCGCCGTGGCACGGCGTTCGCGCTCGCGCTCGCGCACGGCCGCTTCCGCAAGGCTGCCCACCACCAGACCCGACGCCGCCCCGATGGCCGCGCCCAGGCCCGCGTCACCCGTGCCCGCGCCAATGAGCGCGCCCGACGCCGCCCCCAGCAACGTGCCGCCCAGCGCGTAGTCGGGTCGCCGCTCCGGGCGGTAATACCAGCCCGGCGCGCAGTAGCGGTTGGGCGCATACCACACGTAGGCCGCGCTGCCGCAACTACGATAGCCGTAGCCGAAACTCACCTCGGCGGCGGGCGCGCAGTCAGACACCGGGCGGTTGTAGGCCTCGTAGCGCCGCGCTTCGCCCGCGATCGCGCCCGCCACCAGCCCAATGCCCGCCCCGATGGCCGCGCCGTTGCCCGAAAAACTGTCGCGGCAATCGGCCCCGGCCAGGCCGCCGATGATCGCGCCCAGCGCCGCGCCGCTGAGCGCTTCGGGACTGAACAACTGCGCTTGCGTCGGGTGCAACGTCGCCCCGGCGAGCAGGGCCAAAAGCGTCTTTTTCATGGCTGCCGCAAATTTTGACGTGGATTCCGGGCGATTATTCGCTGGCGCAGAATAGCACGCCGCTGATGCAGCGTAAATGCCGCCGGGGCCAACGGCCTCGTCACCGGGCGCACCCGTGGCCGGTATAAGGTTTTGCGACACGAAAAGGCCCTGACCGGCGGGCAACATTCATTTTTGCCCCGGCCGGGCGCCACGGAAACGCGCCCGCCGGCCGCCGGAAAAATTGAATTTGACCCGTCACCGCAAAGTCCATTTCCTGCCGCCGTTTCCACGAGCGCTGGATCATGAATCGGCCTGAAACAACCACTGCGCCCCCGACCGCTTCGCGTCGCTGGCTGGTGCTTGTGGCCGCCTTTCTGGGCTGGATGTTCGACGGCATGGAGATGGGCATCTTCCCGCTGATCGCGCGCCCGGCGCTCATTGAAATGCATCCGCACCTCAACGGAGCCGATCTGGAAAAACTCGTGGGCTTGTGGAACGGGCGCTTTAACGCGGGTTTTTTGCTTGGGGCCGCAGCCGGCGGCCTGGTGTTTGGGTGGCTGGGTGACCGCATCGGGCGCGTGCGGGCGATGGCGCTGAGCATTCTGACGTATTCGCTGTTCACCGGCGCGGCGTATTTCGCCCAGCAACCGTGGCATCTGATGGCGTTGCGATTTGTGGCGGCGCTGGGCATGGGCGGCGAATGGTCTCTGGGCGTGGCGCTGGTCATGGAGGTTTGGCCCGAACGACTGCGCCCGATCCTGGCCGGGGTCATTGGTGCGGCGGCCAACGTGGGGTTTGTTCTGATCGCCCTGGTGGCACTGGCGTTTCCCGTGAGGCCGGACTCCTGGCGATGGCTGCTGCTGGTGGGCGTATTGCCCGCGTTGCTGACGTTTTTCATCCGGCTCTTTGTGCCGGAGTCCGAACGCTGGAAGCACGCCACCGCAACCGCGCGCTCGCGTCCGCTCCATGAAATTTTCTCCCGTGCGTTGCTTCCGCGAACGCTGCTGGCGATCGCGTTTGCGTCCATCGCGCTCATCGCCACCTGGGGCGCGGTGCAATGGATGGCGCTGTGGGCCGACAAGCTGGCCGGGGCCGGCAACCCGCAGGCCAAGGCATACACCCAGGTGCTGGCCGCGCTGGGCGCCATTGTCGGCTGCCTGCTCGGCGCGTGGCTGGGAGGACGGCTCGGACGCCGCCTCGCGTATTTTTTGCTCTGCCTCAGTTCGCTCGCTTCCGGGTCGTTCCTGTTCCGCGGCGTGAACGATTACGGCGCGGTGTTTCTGCTCATGGCCTTTGTTGTGGGGGTGTGCACCGCGTCGTTCTACGGCTGGCTGCCGCTGTATCTGCCGGAACTGTTTCCCACGCGCGTGCGCGCGACCGGCCAGGGCCTGAGCTTCAACTTCGGACGGATTTTCGCCGCGGCGGGCGCGCTGCAAATGGGCGCGCTCATGCAGACGTTTCACGGCGACTACGCCCGTGCCGGGGCGACCATCGTTCTGATTTACGTGCTGGGATTGGTGCTCATCTGGCTGGCACCGGAAACCAAGGGCAAACCGCTGCCGGAGTAGTGGCCCACCGGCCACGACCGGTTTCCTCGTGCGGTCGTTTGAAGGTGTTGCCGGAAAAGCGGGAGACTCGAGCCGCAACGGTCCCCCGCAGCTTTCGTCACGCCACCGACGCACAATCGGCCCGACGGCAGATTTTCAATCTGCGCACGCTGCGACCCTCCACCCTCTGAAGCTCCATTCGATGTTCGATGTTCGATGTTGGTTGTTCGATGTTCACCGCTCTGCGGTGCCTCACCCTCACCCTGGCCCTCTCCCTCAAGGGAGAGGGGATTCCCAAGCCGCACAAGAGCAAGGCGATGACCCGCGAGGCACGCACGCCCGTGTTCAAAGTTCAAAGTTCAAGGTTCAAAGTTCAAAGTTTGGTGAGTCGGTGACGCCGCTTTCGATTCGCCAACTGGAACTCGTCCAACCCGCGGGCGTGGAAGCCCGCGCTCCACCGTCCATTCGATGTTCAGTGTTCGTTGTTCGATGCTCACCGCTCTGCGGTGCGCTCACCCTCACCCTGGCCCTCTCCCTCGAGGGAGAGGGAATTCCCCAACCCGCACAAGGGCAACGCGATCATCCCTGACGCACGCAGTGCCCTGCTCAAAGTTCAAAGTTCAATGTTTGGTGCGTCATTGGGCTGCCTTCGATCCGCCGACTGGAAGCCTCCGCTCCACGCTCCATTCGATGTTCGATGTTCAGTATTCGTTGTTCGATGTTACGCGGAGCGTACGCCCGCGCTCCCTCTCCCAGCGGGAGAGGGTTGGGGTGAGGGAGACCCGGCGGGGGCGTGAGAGTGTCCGCATGCTCGCGGGACTCTGTCGCGCCGCATCGGGGCTTGGGGGTGGAGGCGTCGCCAACCCAGGGTGTTGCCCCGGGCTATCGTTGGGTCGCGCCTTCGGCGCTGACAGCGTTGGGTTGAACGATGTTTTGTGCGGAACGCCGAAGCCGAACGGGCGCGGCGCGGCGCGGCATTTCAATTCGGAAACTCACCAGCGCAGCCGCATCTGGCCGACGGAGTTTTCCTCAATGAGCACCATGCTGTGGTTGCCGCGGGCGGCGACGGCGATGACGTTTTTGACGCCTTCCGGCACGGTGCACTGGCCGGCGGTGTTGAAGCCCCACACGACCACCGTGCCGTCGCGGCGCAAGGCCATGCTGTGAAACGCGCCGGTGGCAATCGCGACCACGTCCTTCAGCCCCGCGGGCACGTCGCATCGAGCCAGGCCGTAGGTGCCCCAACTCACCACGGTGCCGTCGCGCCGCAACGCCAGCGTGTGGTTGCCGTCAGCGGCGATCGAAACCACCCGGTCCAGGCCCGGCGGCACGTCGGTCTGGCCGAACCGGTTGTCACCCCACGCCACCACGGTGCCGTCACTTTTGAGGGCGACGCTGTGCGCGGCGCCGCCCGCGATGGCGACAACGCCCGTCAGGTCGGCGGGCACGTCGCACTGCCCGGCCCAGTTGCCGCCCCAGGCCACCACCGTGCCGCCCCGTTGCAACGCCAGGCTGTGCATGGCCCCTGCGGCCACGGCCTGCACCCGACTCAAGCCGGCCGGAACGTTGCATTGGCCGTAGTCACCGAGTTGGCCGTTGCGCGGTCCCCAGGCCACGACCCGCCCGTTCCAGAGCAACGCCACGTTGTGAATGTTGCCGGCAGCCACCTGACGCACCGCAGCGCGCGCCAGCTCGGGCGGCACGTCGGTTTGACCGAACCGGTTGTCGCCCCACGCGCTCACGCGCCAGTTGTTGACCAGGGCCAGACTGTGAAAGCTGCCGGCGGCAATCTGCACCACACGCCACCGGGACGATGGCACATCCACAAGCCGGTCATATTGCACGCCGCCCCAGGCCACCACGCGGCGCGCCGCTTCCGCAGGCTGACCCAATACCAGCGTGCCGAACAGCATCGCCCACGTGAGGGAACCGCACCGCAGTGCCGGGGAACGGAAACCAAAACCGCCGCGCGCGTCCGAACCGGTGCCCTGTCGCAACTTCCTTGTCATGTCGCCACCTCTCATTGCGGGAAAACCCTACGCGGGCGGCGGGCAAAAACCATACAGGGCCAACCCGGAACGGCGCCCGGGGAAAATCCCGGGAGCGGGCACGAGCCGCCCGTGCCCGTGCTCAACTCCGCTCCGAAACGCCGTTTTGAAATGCCCCAACCGCGCTCCGATGAGGCACACGCGCCTGCCCGAAAATGCGCCGCTGGCACCCGCTCAAAGCTGTTTGAGTTTCGCGCGTGCCGGTTCAGGAGGGCGGCAACGGCGACCCGATCTGCACACGCGCGCCGCGTCGGAAGACGCGTCGTTGGCGCGCGTCGTTTTCGATCACCACCGGCACGAGCGGCACGCGGCGGTTGCCGGCGGCTCGGTTCAGCAGCCGTTCCAGCACCGGGCTCGGAGGCGGGACTTCATCGGGGTACGGCAGCCACAGCGCCGCCAGATGCCCGGTGGCCAGTGTTTTGCGCAGGTCGCGCACCGCGCGCAGGGCCGCCATCGCGCCCGCGCGGGTGCATTGCGCCCGAGACTCGTTGCGGGGCGGAGCGTTGGAGCGAAGCAGCGACCCGCTCGTGGGCGTCCACACGGTGCACCGCACCGGGCGGTCCACGACCGCTTCCAGCAACCACAGGTCGCGCGGCGAGGCTGCGCGGCACACGAACACTGCCGCGCCGCGTTCGGGGATGTGGTCGCGGCCTTCCAGTTGCAGGCGAACGGTCGCCAGCGTGCGCGCCCACAGAGCCAGCCGCTTGAGCGCGTAGGGCATCGCCACGCAAAACGCCACCGCGCCCACCAGGCTCAGCCCTGCGCCGAACAGAAAAATCGAAGTCTGCTCCAGCGCCGCCACGTTGCGCAGCAGATGATACACGCCCGAAGCCGCCAGAATTCCGAACCACGATAACAACGCGGACGTGGCGACCACGCCGCCCTTGGCCCCCGGTTCGGGCCGGTGCTGGATGAGCGCGTTGACCGGCACCAGGTAAAACCCGCCCCAAAATCCGAGGCACACCAGCGTAAGCGCGAAGGATTCCGGCGGCAGCCCCGGCCGGGCCAGCAGCGCCCCAAACAGCGCCAAGCCCGTCGCACCCAGCGGCACGAAGCCCAGTTCGATTTTTTTGCCGGACAAATAACCCGACGCCGCACAGCCCAGCCCGATGCCCACCGCCACGGTCGCCTGCAACAGCGCGCTCCGAAAATCATCCAGCCCGAAGACATCCTTGCCATGAAACAACAAGGCCGGTTGGAGCAGCGCGCCCAGAAACCAGATGTAGTTGGCCGCCAGCATCGAAACCAGCAACGTGCGGTCGCGCCGCACGCCGCGAAACTGCGCCAGCCAGTCGGCCAGAAAATTCAGCCGCCAGGCGCGCGTCGTGCCCGCCGCCGGCAACCGCCGGATGCCCGCCGCCGAGGCCGTGCCCAGCAGCGCCAGCGCAACGAGCACCACACCCGACCAAACCTGCGCGTCGCCGAACGCCCGGGACAGCGCCCCCGCTGCAATCGTGCCCGCGATGATGGCCAGGAACGTGCCCATGCCGATGAGGCCGTTGCCCCACGAGAGCAGTTTTTCGGGCAACAGCTCCGGCAACAGGCTGTATTTGGTGGGCCCGAAAAACGCGCTTTGCGCGCTCATCAGAAACACCACGCCCAGCAGCAACGGCACGTGATGCAGCGCCAAGCCGAGCGTTGCCAGGGCCATGATCGCGGCCTCGGCCAGCTTCAGGGCCACGGCCACGTCCCGTTTGCTGAAGCGATCGGCCAGGTAACCGCCGCCCATCGAAAAGAGAATGAACGGCAACGCAAACACCGCCCCCACCACCGGCACCAGATGATCCCGCTGCGCAGGGGGAAACGTGCGAATGATCAGGAACATCACCAGGAACTTGAACACGTTGTCGCTGAACGCGCCCTGGAATTGCGTGACGAACAGGCACCAGAAACTCCGCACCGCCGTGCGCAAGGGCAGCGCCGCGCGGTTCGGGGCATCCAGGTTCGACATCGCGTTCAGATTAGTCCGCATCACGCCGGCGTGAACCGAAAAAGCGGCGCCGTGTGCCCTCCTTCACCATTCGACGTTCGATGTTGGATGTTCGGTGTTCGATGTTTTGCAGCGCGCACGCCCGCGCTCCCTCTCCCAGCGGGAGAGGGTTGGGGTGAGGGAGAACGCGGCGGGGGCGTGAAGGCGTCCACATGCTCGCGGGACTCTGTTGCGCCCCTTCGGGGCTTGAGAGGGTTTGGGGG
>JAOAIM010000077.1 GCA_026414705.1 Verrucomicrobiia bacterium
CCCGCTGGGAGAGGGAGCGCGTGCGGCGCGGGTTGAAAACATCGAACACCGAACACTGAACATCGAACATCGAGGGGGGAAGGGGAGCGCACGCGTCTCGCGTGGCGTTTTCGGCGTCCCGCCGAAAATCGTCCCATTCAGTTGCATCGCGTCCTGCGCCGGCAGAATTGGAAGTTGAACTGCCGCAGCACCGGGCGAATAATCCGCCCACAACGCGGACAAAACGCGGACATGGCCATCAACGATTGGAACATCCAGCCGCGCGCCTCGGCATGCGAAGCGTGCCGTCGCGCCTTCGCCGACAAGGCCCCGTATCACACGTTCCTGTTCGAGGAACGCGGCGAGTTGCAGCGGTTTGATGTCTGCCACAACTGCTGGCAGACGCAGTTCCGCGACGGCGCCACCGAGCGCAAAGGCTTCGTCTCCTACTGGCAGGGCGTTTATGAAGCGCCGCCCCCGCCCACCGAACCCATCCGCCGCGAAACCGCCGAGTCGCTCCTGCGCAAGCTCATCGAGCAAAACGACCCGCGCTACCTCCCGGCGACCTTCATCCTCGCCGTCATGCTCGAACGCAAACGCGTCCTCAAGGTCAAGGAACAAATCGTTCGCGACGGCCGCCGCACCTTCATCTACGAACAACGCGAAACCGGCGACGTGTTCACCATTCCCGACCCGGACCTGAAACTCGACCAGTTGGAAGACGTCCAACGCACCGTCGCCGAGTTGCTCGAACACGGCCTGAATCCGACCCAATCTTCGCCCGAAACGGCGACGCCCCCGCCGACAGCGACCGAACCCCAGCCCCTCGAATCCGCCCCCGCCGGAAGCGCGCCCGCCTGAGCGGGCGCACCGCTGATGCCGCTCGTCAACCGTGACGCCCGATCCCATCAGCAACCTCGACCTCGCCGACCTGGAAGCGCGTCTGGGCCACCGGTTTCGCCACCCCAAATTGCTCCGCGTGGCGCTCACGCATCCGTCCATCGCTCACGAACGCGACGGCCGCGCCGACCACAACCAGCGCCTGGAGTTTTTGGGCGACGCGGTGCTTCAACTGGTCATGACGCGCGAGCTGTATGCGCGCTTCCCGGACTACGATGAGGGCCGCCTCACCAAAGCCCGCGCCCGGCTCGTCAATCGCCGCACGCTCGCGCAGCACGCCCGCCAGCTCGGCCTGGGCGCGCACCTCATCCTGAGCCGCGGCGAAGAGCAGTCCGGCGGACGCGACCGACCTTCGGCGCTGGCCGACGCCTTCGAGGCGGTGATTGGCGCGATTTTTCTCGATGCGGGCCTGGAGGCCGCCAGCGCGTTCATCCTGCGCCAGTTCGAGCGCGCGTTCGCCGAGTTGCGCACCCTGCCCAGCCTCGACAATCCCAAGGGCGAACTTCAGGAACTGCTTCAAGCCCGTTCCGCCGAAGCGCCCCAATACCACATCGTCTCGATCAGCGGCCCCGACCACGACCGCGTCTTTGAATGCACCGTCCATCATGGCGGCGTCGAACTGGCCCGCGGCCGCGGCAAAAGCAAAAAAGCCGCTGAAAGCGACGCCGCGCTCGCCGCACTCCGAAAACTGCGCGAACAACAACCTGCATCCGCTCCCGACGCGCCCGTTCCCCTCGCGCCGACGCCCGCCGCCGCCGAAGCCGACGCGCATTCGTAGCAGCCTTGAGCCGGCGGCTGCAAATTTCTGTTTCCGGCCCGCCCGGCCCGTGCGCAAATTGGGCCATGCCTGCGCCCTTGTTGCAGTTGGTCGAAGTTTCCAAACGCTTCGGCGCGCCCGACGGCGAAGCGGCTTTGACGGTGTTGCGCGACGTGTCATTGACCGTTGAGCGCGGCCAGTCGCTTGCCGTTGTCGGGCCGAGCGGTTCGGGCAAAAGCACCCTCCTGCATCTCATGGGCACGCTGGACCGACCCACCAGCGGACGCGTGCTGCTGGACGGCACCGACCTGGCCACGCTGCAGGAGGAACAACTCGCCGCCGTGCGCAACCGCCGCATCGGGTTCGTTTTCCAACAGCATTACCTGCTGCCGCAATGCACCGTGTGGGAAAACGTGCTCCTGCCGACGCTCGCCCGCACAAGCGCCGGGGCGCCCGCGGCGACGACCGAGACTGCCGGCGAATCCGTCGAAGCCCGCGCGCTGCGGCTGCTCCGGCGGGTCGGCCTGGGCGAGCGGCTCGGGCACCGGCCCGGCCAGTTGAGCGGCGGCGAACGGCAGCGCGTCGCCGTCGTACGGGCACTCATCAACCGCCCGCAGTTGCTCCTGGCTGACGAACCGACCGGCGCGCTCGATCATGCTGCCGCTGCGGCGCTGGGCCAGTTGCTGGTCGAACTCAACCGCGAGGAGGGCGTCACCCTCATCGTCGTGACGCACGCGCTCGATCTGGCGCGGCGCATGAGCCGCGTGCTGCGACTGGCGGAGGGGCGGCTCATCGAGGAGGGAGCATGAGAGCGTTGGAGCGTGGGGCGTTGGAGCGTCAGAGCGTGGAGCGTGGAGCGTCAGAGCGTAGCGCAGGCTTCCGGCCTGCTGGTTCGCCGACTTCGAATCGGCGGCTCCAAAGCGGCGACAGGTCGCCGCACTCCGAGGCGTTGGCGCGCGTTGTGCCATGACGATTCGCACACTCATCGGGCGCAGTTTGCGGTTTCACTGGCGCACGCATCTGGGCGTGATGCTCGGCGCGGCGATCGGTTCGGCGGCCCTTCTCGGCGCGCTGGTGGTGGGTGATTCGGTGCGGGGGACGTTACGTCGCATCGCCCTGGATCGCATCAGCGGCGTGCAACTGGCCCTGCGCACGGGCGATCGTTTTTTTGAAACCGCGCTGTGGGACCGGATGCTGGCCGCTGCGTCCAACGCCGCTGGCGCGCATCCGCCATCCGAGACCGCGTCGGCGCTGGATGCCCGCTCGGGTTGTGCGCTGCTGGAATTCCGCGCCAGCGTGTCGCTGCCCGACGGTCGGGCGCGCGCCAACGCTGTGCGCGTGTTCGGCACGCAGCGGGCTTTTTGGAGTGAGCTTGACGCGTTGCGTCCGGGCACGGTGCTGGTCAATCGCGCGCTGGCGACGCGACTTGGCCTGACCAACGGCGATCCGCTGATCATCCGGCTGCCCAGGCCGTCGGCGCTCTCGCCGGAGGCCGCGTTGACGCCCCGTGATCACGCTGATGCGGTGTTGCGGCTCACCGTGGCGGGAATTCTCCCCGACCGACCGGGCAACTTTGCGTTGGATTCGGGCGTCGCACCGCCGCTCAACGCCTTCGTCGCACTGGAAGACGTGCAAGAGGCCGCCGGCCTGCCGGGGCGAGCCAATCTCCTGGTGGTGGGAGGCGTGTTCCGGCATGGATCGCCGCAATCCGGAAATCGGCTACGAGACCCGCTCGATGAGTTCAAAAACCCCGGGCGCTGGTCTTCCGGGCGACGGGCGGGCACGGGCTGGCCCGCGTCGGATGACGCGGCACTGAACCATCTCCAGGCCCGGCTGCGCGAACAGTGGCGACTGGCCGACGCCGAGTGCGAACTGCGCGAGCTCCCCGAAGAATCTCACCTTCTGGAACTGCGCACGCGGCGCGTGTTTCTCGATCCGCCCCTGGTGCGCGCGGCGCTGAAGGCCCAGCCGGACGCGCAGCCGCTTCTGACCTACCTGGCCAACCTCCTGTGCGCGGGCACCAACGCCACGCCCTACTCAATGGTCACCGCCGCCGGGCCGCCCTGGACGCCCCCTGACCTGCGCGAGGACGAAATCCTCGTCACCGAATGGCTCGCCGAGGACCTGCGCGTGAAGCCGGGCGACAAAATCGCCCTGGTCTATTTCGACCCCGAATCGGGCGTGCGGCTGGTCGAGCGCACCAACACCTTTCGCGTGCGCGCCATCGTGCCCATGACGCGGCCCTGGGCCGACCGCACGCTCATGCCGGATTTTCCGGGGATTGAAAAAGCCGAAAGCACGCGCGACTGGGACGCGGGCTTTCCGCTGACCTACAAAATCCGGCAGAAAGACGAGGACTACTGGAAGCAGTGGCGCGGCACGCCCAAGGCCTTTATCTCGCTGTCCGCCGGACAAAAACTCTGGGCCAACCGCTTCGGCAACGCCACGGCGGTGCGGTTTGGGCTTTCGTCAGACGGGTCTGACCTGTCGGATTTTTCCGCTCGCGCGCTTTCTTCAAAAATCGCTCTGGAACGGCGCATCCTGGCCAACCTGGAACCGGAGGAAGTGGGGCTGCGGTTCGAGGCAGTTCGAGAACGGGCGTTGCAGGCGGCGCGTGAGTCGCAGGACTTCGGCGGGTTGTTTCTCGGATTCAGCTTTTTCCTGATCGGAGCGGCGCTGGTGTTGATGGCGCTGCTGTTCCGGTTCGGGCTGGAGCAGCGCGCGCCGGAAATCGGCACACTGCTGGCGCTGGGCTTCACGCCGGGGCAGGTGCGTGGGTTGCTCCTGGGCGAGGGCGCGGTGCTGGCGTTGTTGGGCGGGCTGCTCGGCACGCTCGGCGGACTGGGTTACGCGCAGGCCATGGTGCACGGCCTGAACACCGTGTGGAGTGAGGCCGTGGGCGGCGCGCGCCTGGACTTTCACGTCACGGCACCGAGCCTCGCCATCGGCTTGCTTGCGAGCACGGTGGTCGCGGTGCTGACAATCCGGCTGGCACTGCGCCGGTTTGTGAACCTGCCCGCGCGCGCGTTGCTGGCGGCGGAACTGGAACAAGAGGAGGCGCCGTCGGGGGCGGGCGCGCCGGGCGGTGCGCAACCGGCGGCTGACAGCCGGAAACTCGCGCGTTACCGCGCATGGGCATTCGGTGCGTTGTTGGGCGGGGCCGGGCTGGTGGTGTGGGCGCTGGCACGAGCCGATTTGGCCAATGCCGGTGCGTTTTTCGGCGCGGGTGCGTTGGTGCTGGCAGCCGGGTTGGCTGCCGCGAATGTGCGATTACTGCGGCTGGGCGGACTGGCGGGCGTGAGTGCGACGCGGCATACCGCCGGTGCGTCCCCTCTCGCAGCGGGAGAGGGAAAGGGTGAGGGAGAAACCACCGCGCCATCTCAGATGTCGAAAACCGCTGCACCATCCGATCAGTTCACCCTCACCCCGGCCCTCTCCCTGAGGGAGAGGGAGCAGCGCGGCCCGTTGACAGACCAGCCCAACGCCCATCTTCGGAGCGCACTTTCTCTGTCGGCGCTGGGGGTTCGCGGGTGTGCGCGTCGCCGCACGCGCAGTGTGTCCACGATCGCCATGCTCGCCTCCGGGGTGTTTCTGATCGTTTCCATCGCCGTGTTCCGGCTCGACGCCCGACGCGACGCCTGGAAACGGACTTCGGGCACCGGCGGCTTTGCGCTCATCGGGGAGACGACCCGGCCGGTCGTGCACGATCTGAACACGCGCGCGGGCCGCGACTTTTTCGCGTTGCGTGACGAGGAGCTGGAGGGTGTGCACGTCGTGGCGTTGCGCGTGCGCGAGGGGGATGAGGCCAGTTGCCTGAACCTGAACCGCGCGCAGCAACCGCGCCTGCTGGGCGTGAAACCGGAGCTGCTCGAAGGGCGTTTCCGTTTCGTGAAAGGCGCCGGCTGGCAGGCGCTCAAAGGGCCGCCGCCGGATCGGACGGATCGGACGGATCAGTCGGATCAGGTGGAGGTGCCGGCCATTGGCGATGCGAACTCGATCCGCTGGGCCATGAAAAAAGCCGTCGGCGACACGCTCGACTACGTGGACGAGCGCGGCCAGAGGTTTCGCGTGCGCATCGTGGGCGCGGTGGCCAACTCCATTTTGCAGGGCGCGCTGTTGATGGATGAGGCGGAGTTCGTGCGACGATTTCCGGGCGCGAGCGGTCATCGAATGTTCCTGATTGACGCGCCGTCGAATCGCGTGGCGCAGGTTTCGGCCACGCTCTCGCGCGCGCTGGAAGACGCGGGGCTGGAGGTGGTGCCCGCCGCCGAGCGGCTGGCGCAGTTCAACGCGGTGCAAAACACCTACCTGGGCACGTTCCAGGTGCTGGGCGGGTTGGGACTGTTGCTGGGCAGCGCCGGGTTGGGCATCGTGGTGCTGCGCAACGCGCTGGAGCGACGCGGCGAACTGGCGCTGTTGCTGGCGGTGGGCTTCCGGCGGCGCGAGGTGCAGCGGCTGTTGCTGATGGAAAACGGCGCGCTGCTCGTCACGGGCTTGGGGCTGGGTCTCCTGGCGGCAGCGGTGGCGGTGCTGCCGACGGTCGCAAGCGCAGCGACCCCGTTGCCGTGGGCGTCGCTGGGTGTGACCCTGTTGGCGGTGCTGGCGAACGGGTTGTTATGGACGTGGGCGGCGACGCGGCTGGCATTGCGGGGCAACCTGCTTGATGCGTTGCGAAACGAATGAACCGATGACGACAAGCATGAGGAAACCTTTCGGAGTAGCGCGCCTCTTGAGCGCGCTGGCAATGGCGTGTTGCGCCGGGATGAGCGTCCCGGCCGTTGCCGGTGCGGTTTACACGAACGATTTCGAACGGGCCGAGCCGGGCGACGTGCCGTCCGATTTTCTGGTGCTGGACGGCAATTTTGCCGTGCGCAGCGACGGCACGAACCGGTTTTTGGAACTGCCCGGCGCGCCGCTGGACAGTTTTGCCGTGCAGTTCGGTCCGGCGGAGAGCGAGAACGTGGCGGTGACGGCGCGGGTCTTCGGCACGGGCAGGGGACGTCGCGCACCGGTGTTTGGCGTGGGGCTGGGCGGCGTGAGCGGCTACAAGTTGCAGGTTGCGCCGGCGAAGAAAGCGCTGGAATTGCTCAAGGACCAGGAGGTCAAAGCGAGCGCGCCGTTCGAGTGGAAAACCGAGACCTGGACGTGGCTGCGGTTGCAGGTGCGCAAGCTCGGCCCCGAACAGTGGCACGTGGGCGGCAAGGCCTGGACGGCGGGCGAGCCTGAACCGAAAGAATGGCCGGTCACGTTGACCGAGCGCGACGCGCCGCCATCGGGCCGACCTTCGGTGCTGGGCAGTCCGTTTTCCGGCACGCCCATCCGCTACGACGACCTCCGAGTGGAAACGCTCTCCGAATGAGCGGCAGGATTGAGCGCCGGGCTGTCGGCGATCTCCCGCCCGGCGGGCGCGGCGGTCACCGGTGACCAAATCCGCCGGCTCCAAGGGCACTTTCGGCTGGTCGGCGTCCCGGTCTTCAAGCGCGCGGATGGGCGGCGTCGTAGGCTTTCTTGAGGCGCTCGGTGGTGACGTGGGTATAAACCTGCGTGGTGGTCAGGTGCGCGTGGCCGAGGAGTTCCTGGACGCTGCGCAGGTCGGCCCCGGCGTCGAGCAGGTGCGTCGCAAAGCTGTGTCGCAACTTGTGCGGGGTGAGGCTCGGGTCGAGTCCGGCCAGCGCGAGGTAACGTTTGAACTTGCGGGTGAAGGCGCAGACGTTGACGGGGCTGCGGCGGCGGTTTTCGGCCAGGAACACCGGCGCGTTGCCCGCCGGGGGCTGCGGGAGGCGTTCCCAATAAGCGTGGATGGCGCGCAGCGCGGGCGCGCCGATGGGCACGAGCCGTTCCTTGCGACCCTTGCCGCGCACACGCACGAGTTGTTCGGTCCAGTCAATGTCGGTGGCGCGCAGGCTGCAGACCTCGCTGATGCGCAGGCCGCAGGAATAAATCGTTTCGAGCATCGCGGCATCGCGGTAACGCACCACGGGTGAGATCGGGCGTCCGCGCGCCCGGGCTTTGGCGGGCGCGGCCGCCGCCGTCGCGCGCTCCATGTCCTTGAACGGAGCGCTCAGCAGGTCGGCGATTTGCTGGACGGTGAGGTGGCGGGGGAGGCGTTTGCCGGCTTTGGGCAGGGCCAGGTTGCGCACGGGCGTTTGGGCGACGACACCGCGTCGGAGCAAAAACCGGTAAAACGAGCGCAGCGCCGAAAAGCGCAAATGCACCGAGGCGCGACCGAGTTGCTCGCGGCCGAGAAATCGCACGTAGGCGCGGAAATCATCGCGTTCGAGTCGCGTCCAGTCCGGGGGCGCACCGCGCTCGGCCTGATGCCAGCGGATGAAATCGCGCAATGCTTGGGCGTAATTGCGCCGGGTGTAATCGGACGCGCCGCGTTCGGTGGCCAGGTGCTGGAGGAAGCGCGCGACCCATTTGTCAGTGGGCGCGGCGGGTTGAGCTTCGGGCGTCATGGCGCGGGACGCGGCGGGCGGCGCGCGCGCGGTGGGGTTCAGGAGTGCGCGGGTGCGGCTTGTTCTTTGGGCGGGGGGAACTCAAAGGTGAGCTTGCCGTCCGGGCCGAGGACCAGGCGGGCGGCGAAGGGTTTGCCCCAGCGCGAGATGAATTGGGTGAGCAGGTCGGTGCGGCCGTCGGCCAGGAGCTTGGCCATCTGCGCGCGGTCAATCGGCTGCTGGCAGATGAGCTTGTTGGTTTTGAAACGGCACGGGCGTTTGGCGGCCTGTGAATGCTCGCACACGTAGGCGGAGTTGGCTTCAAAGACGCGCCCGCCGCATTTGGGACATTTGCCGAGCGGTTGCTGGCCGGTGAAATCGAGCTTCTCCGGGGGCGGTTTGGGCTGGCGCGTCTGGCGGGTTTTGGACGTGCCCTCGGCGTCGGTCTTCGGCTCGCGCGGCTCGAATTCAAAGCCGATGTCGCCGTCCTTGCCCACGACCAGGCGCGCCTTGAACGGGCGGCCCTTGCGCGAGATGAAACGCGGCAGCAGATCGGTGCGGCCCTCGGCCAGGAGCTTTTTGATCTGCTCGCGCTCGACGGGTTGCTGGAGAATCACGCGGCCGGTGCGGAAGTCGCAGGACTTGTCGGCGCCGAGGGATTTTTCGCAAACGTAGTTGCTGCCGTGCTCGAAGACGCGCGCGCCGCACTTGGGGCATTTGCCCAGGGGCTCCTGGCCGGCGAAATCCACCGGCGCGGCGGTTTCGCCCTCACCGTTGCCGAAATCAAACTCCGCCTTGAAATCCTTTGAGAGCCGGAGCACCGCGTCGAAGCGTTTGCCCTTGCGGCTGCGGAAGCCGTGCAGCGGGCCGACGCGGCCCTTTTCCAGCAGGGTCTCGAACTCCTCCCGGCTGAGGAGGCGTCCGGCGATGGTTTTCCAGATGGTGAAATCGCACGAATCGTTGGTGCAGGTGAAACTCTTGAAGCGTTCGAGGATCGGCTGACCACATTTGGGGCAACGCCCGAACGGCGCGCTGTCGGGCACGTGCTCATCCGGGTGAAAATGTTTGGCCTCGCGGACGATTTCCTCGGTGAGCTTGCGGATGTCGCGCATGAACTCCTCGCGCGAGAGCTGGCGATGCTCGATCTGGCGGAGGCGGAACTCCCACTCGCCGGTCATTTCCGGGCTGGTGAGTTCGGGCACGGCTTTTTTGAGCAGCGAGATGGTCTGCATGGCCTTGGCCGTGGGCTGCAGTTCCTTGCCGTGGCGCACCAGATAATGCGCCTTGAGCAGCGTCTCGATGATCGCCGCGCGCGTGGCAGGCGTGCCCAGACCTTTTTCCTTCATCGCTTCGCGCAGTTCCTCGTCCTCGACCAGTTTGCCCGCGCCCTCCATGGCGCTGAGGATCGTGGCTTCGGTGTAACGTGGCGGCGGTTTGGTGTGGTCGGTTTGGATTTCGACGCGCTCGGTGCGGACGCGTTCGCCCTGACTCACGGGCGGCAGGTTTTCCTCCGGTTTGTCCTGCGCTTCGCGTCCATAGACCTCCAACCAGCCGGGCGCGACCAGGATTTTGCCCTCGGTCTTGAACGGTTCGCCCTCGACGCGCGTGATGCGCGTGGTCAATTCGTATTGCGCGGGCGGATAAAACACGGCGATGAACCGCCTGGCGATGAGGTCGAACACCGCCTGCTCGTCATGGGAAAGGTTCGGAACGAGGTTGCCCGTGGGGATGATGGCGAAGTGGTCGCCGACCTTCGCGTCGTTGAACACACGCTTGTTCGGGCGCACCCAGTCTTGATCGAGCACCTTGCGCGCGAAGGCGCCCAGCGGCGTCGGCTCCAGTTTCCGGAGCGTCGCTTTGACCGTGGCCGGGTAGTCCTCCGGCAAACAGCGCGAGTCGGTGCGCGGGTAGGTGATGACCTTGTGCTTTTCGTAGAGGTCCTGGGCGATTTTGAGCGTGCGGCTGGCCGAGAAGCCGAAGCGGTTGTTCGCCTCGCGCTGGAGCGTGGTCAGGTCGTAGAGCTGCGGCGGCGCCTGGCTGGAAGGTTTCTTTTCTTCAAGCTCGACAACGCCCTCGCGGCCCTCGCAGCGGCGGCGAATCGCCTCGGCGATTTCCCGATGCCACAGGCGCGCGGCGTGCCGGTGCTCGTCCCAGAGCGAGCCATGCTCGGCCTGCAAGCGCGCGGCGGCGTCGGGCAGGTCCAGGCCCAGGCGCGCGAGCAACCGTCGCGTGCGGGCGAACTCGTCCTCGGCCTTGTCGAACTGTTCGTCGAACCAGCGTCCGGAGTAGCCGCCCGCCGGCGCCTGGAAGGTGGCGTGGACCTCGTGGAACTCGCGGGGTTTGAATTCCAAAATTTTCTGCTCGCGCTCGACGATGATGGCGAGCGTGGGGGTTTGGACGCGTCCGAGCGAAGTGACGGTGCTGCCGCGTCCGCCACTCAGGCGCAGGGTGAAGGCGCGGGTGGCGTTGATGCCGACGAGCCAGTCGGCCTCATTGCGGCTGCGGGCGGCCTGGGCCAGCGGCTGCATCTCGGCATCGGTGCGCAGGTGCGCGAAGCCCTCGCGGATGGCTTCCGGCGTCATGGATTGCAGCCAGAGCCGGCGGATGGGTTTGCGGCAGTTGGCGTATTGGACGACGTAGCGGAAGATCAGTTCGCCCTCGCGCCCGGCGTCGCAGGCGTTGATGACCTCGGTCACGCGCGGGTCGTTGAGCAACTGGCAGAGGACTTTCACGCGCCCGCTCATGCGCTCGCGCGGGGCCAGGTCGAATTCCTCCGGCATGATGGGCAGCTTGTCGAGCGCCCATTTGTCCTGCTCCTTGAGGGCGGCGGGCACGGCCAGTTCAAACAAATGGCCCACCGCCCAGGAGAGCAGGTAGCGCTCGCTCTCGTAGAACTCTTTGCCCTTCTTGAAGCCGCCCAACGCTTTGGCGATGTCGGCGGCGACCGAGGGTTTTTCGGTGATGATGAGGGCCTTGCCCGTCTGCATGGATGAGAGCTTATTACCCGCGGCGTCCCGAAAAGCAATCTGAAGTTCACCGGTGGCGGCGATGGCAACGGACCGCTTTACGCGCGGCGCAGTCGGGCCACATACGCGCCGTCCACGCCGTCGGCGAAGGGCAACAGTTCGCGCTGGCACTCCAGCGTGAAGTCGCGTTCGTCTGCGAGGAACAGTTCAACGACCTGCTGGTTCTCCTCGCGTTCGAGGCTGCACGTGCTGTAAACGAGCACGCCGCCGGGGCGCACGCGCCGGGCCGCCTCGTGCAAGAGTTTCAATTGCACGCGCTGCAACCGCTCAATCTCCTCGGGTCGCAGCCGCCAGCGCAGGTCCAGTCGCCGCCGCAACACGCCGGTGTTCGAGCAGGGCGCGTCGAGCAGCACGCGATCAAACAACTCCGGCGGTTCAGCAGGCGCGCCCGCTGAATCAACGTTGCCGGAGTCGGGCCGCGTTTCGGTGGCGGGTTGCGGCGCGGCTTCGGCCACGGCAACGGGCGCGTCCAGGGTCGCGGTTGCCGGGCACGCGCGCGAGGCCACCGTGGTCTTGCCCGAACCGGTGGCGCCGCCGAGCGAGGGCGCATCGGACGTTTCGGGGGAATCGTCGGCGGTCGGGTGCGCAGCGTCGCCGTCGGCCCGGGCGGCGCTGAGCGAAGAGCGCACGGGACGGATTTCGACGCAGGTGACGCCGAGTCGGGCGCAGTTTTCGGCGAGCAATTTCAAGCGCGCGTTGGAGGTATCCTGGGCGACGATGCGGCCCTGGTTGCGCATGAGCTGGGCGAGGTAGGTGGGTTTACCGCCGGGGGCGGCGCAGAAGTCGAGCACGCTTTCACCGGGCCGGGGGTCGAGTTCGCGTGGGGCGAGGAGCGTGCTGGGGTCCTGGACGTAGAACCAGCCTTTCTGAAAGCTCGCCAGGCTGCTCAGCGGCGGATGCGCCTTGAGTTCGAAGACGAGGTTTTCCTCCAGCCACGGGCGCCGAACGAAATCGTATTCGACGTTTTCCTTGAGTCGCCAGCGTTCGAGCAACGGGCCGGGTTCGGTGCGAAGCGTGTTGACACGGGCGAAGGTGGCCGGGGGCGTGTTGTTCCATTCGAGCAGTTGGCGGGCGCGGGCCTCGCCCCAGCGCGACTTCCAGCGCAGGTAGAGCCATTCCGGGTGCGACCAGCCCAGGGCCGGGCGTTTCTTTTTGAGTTCGTCGAGTTGCGCGCGGATGAGCTGCTCGTGATGGAGGGCGGTGCGAAGGATGGCATTGATGAAACCGGCGTGGTTGCCCAGGCCGAAGGTCTTGGCGGTCTCAACTGTCTCGTGAAGCACCGCGTGCGGGGGGATGCGATCGAGCCAGAACAACTGATACAGGCCCAGGCGCAGGAGGTCCTGGACGAGCGGTTTTTGTTTGCGTCCGGCGGTGCGGCTGGCGATGAGCCAGTCGAGCGTGGCCTCCCAACGCACAACGCCGCAGACCAGTTCCTGGCAAAGGCGCCGGTCGGCAGGGCGCAGGCGCGTTTGCTCCAGCGCGCGATCGAGGAGCGTTTCGAGATACCCGCGACGCTGGCGGCGCTGTTGCAGGATGCGGACAGCAATTTCTCTTGGTTTTTGCGCGTTCAACGGGTTTACTGTTGCCGCAATTTTCCGGCAGAGGCGAGGACGAAACGATCTTTATGAGAGAAGAATTCGAGAAGATGGCGGTGGCGGGGAAAATCGAAACCCGGCACATCGAACCGCTGCTGCGGCTGGTCGAAAGCGGCTTCTGCATGCACCGGAGTTGGGGCTTTGGCCGCATTCGCACCGTGGATACGGTGTTTGCGCGCTTCACGATTGATTTCCCGGACAAGCCCGGCCACACGATGGACCTGGCGTTTGCCGCCGAGACGCTCAAGCCCATCCCGCGCGATCACATCCTGGCGCGCAAGGCCCTGGACCTGGAAGGCTTGCGCCAGATGGCCGCGCGCAATCACCTCGACCTCATCAAACTGGTGCTCACCAGTTTCGGCGGCAAGGCCACGGTCGAGCAGATTCAACAGGTGCTCGTGCCCGACGTGATCCGCGACGACTGGAAAAAGTGGTGGGAAACCGCGCGCGCGGAGATGAAAAAGGACGGCCATTTCCTGCTGCCGCTCAAGAAAACCGAACCCATCCAGTATCAGGCCCAGGAAAGCACCCTGCAGGACCGGTTGCTGGCGGAGTTCCGCGCCGCGCGCGGCCTCAAGGCCCGCGTGACCGTCGCTCAGGAAATTCTCCGCAACGCCGCGGACCTGACCGACGCGGCCGCCGCCGCGCAAGAGGTCATTCAAACGCTCAACGCCGAAATCGCCACGCACCTGCGCACCCAGCCGGCCGTGGCGCTGGAGGCGATTTTCGCGCGCGAGGACCTGCGCCAGATGGCCGGCCTGTCGCCGGGCGAGGATGAAATCACTCCCGCGCACGTCTGGGCGCAGGAGACGCCCTTCAGCGAAATCATGGAGGCCCTGCCCGCGGCCAAACACCGTCGCGCCCTGGAAACCTTCAAAGCGGCGCAGCCCGAACGCTGGCACGCCGCACTCCTGGAGGCGATGAACCGCGTCTCGGCCAGGCTCTGCCGCGAGTTTGCCGACATCCTCGTGCAGGAGGGCCGCTTCGAGGAACTCAAGGCCACGCTGGCGCGGCTCATCAACCAGCACGCGGCCAGCAGCGAACTGCTTCTGTGGCTGGGCAAGGCCCGCAACGAAGCCTTCGCCGACATCCTCGGCCCGGAGGTCTTCCGCGCCATGCTCAGCGCCCTGGAACGCGACCAGGCCAACGAACGCCGCCGCTCCAAACTGCGCGATTTTGTTCTGGACGACCCCGACCTGCTCGACGATCTCACCGCCACGGCCGACCTGGAGGTGATCAAAGACCTCACCCGCGCGCTGCAACTGTCCTCGGTGTTTGACGACATGGACAAACGCTCGCTGCTGGCGCGCCTGGTCAAAAGTCATCCCGCCGTTCAGTCGCTCATCGGCGGCGAGCAAACCCGTCAGGACAACGTCCTGCTGGTGTCCTGGGAGAGCCTCGAACGCCGCCGCGCCGAATACGAGGAGCTGGTGCAAAAACGCATCCCCGCCAACTCCAAAGAAATCGCCATCGCTCGCAGCTACGGCGACCTGAGCGAAAACCACGAATACAAGGCCGCCAAGGAAATGCAGAAACATCTGCTGCGGCTGAAAGCCGAACTGGAGGAACAACTGGTTCGCGCCCGCGGCACGGACTTCTCCAACCCGCGCACCGACGTGGTGAGCCTGGGCACGGTCGTGCGCGCCACCGACCTGAACTCCGGTCAGGCTGAAACTTTCACCATCCTCGGCGCGTGGGACACGGATTTTGACCGCGGCATCATCAGCTATCTCACCCCCGTCGCCCAGGCGCTCCTCAATCACAAGGTCGGCGACGAGGTCGAATTCGAAGTGCACGGCGAGCGCCATCGCCACCGCATCGAAAGCATCGAAGCCTACCGACCTGCAACGGCAGCCCCCACGCCGGAAGCTGCCGCCGAAACCGCCGCGCCACCCGCCCCTGCGGAAGCCCCGGTGGAACCGCAAGCCGCCGCGCCAGCAGCCGCAAGCGAGCCGACACCGCCCGTTCTCTCGGAACCGGCTCAAGCCACGTCGCCCGATGTGCTCCCGCCGGCCCAGCCGCTCGCATCAAGCGCCGCGCCCGAACGCGCGCCCACCGCGTGAATCCACCAGGCCATGAACCGGGGACACTTGAGGGCTTGGTTGGGCGGCGCGCTGACGCTGGTTTGTTGGCACCTCGTTGCCGCGACGGGCGCGGAGCCTGACTCGGCGCGCGTTAAAAAACTCTTTCGCAATCCGCCCCGCGATTACAGCACCGGCCCGCTCTGGGTTTGGAACGATCGGCTCACCGAGGAACAAATCCGTTCAACACTCCGCGACCTGGCCGCCCAACGCATCCAACAGGTTTGGGTGCATCCGCGCCCCGGGCTCATGACGCCCTACCTCTCGGAAGATTGGTTTCGGCTTTGGCGCGTCGCGCTCGACGAAGCCCGGCGGCTCGACATGAACGTTTGGATTTACGACGAGAATTCGTATCCGAGCGGTTTTGCGGGCGGCTGGGTGCCCGAACAGATGCCCGACTCGTGCGGACGCGGCGTGAGCGTGCGCGAGACCAACGCGCCCCCGCCCTGGAGCGACGCGCTCATCGCCGTGCTGCGCGTCGAGGGCGACCGCGCCGAGAACGTCACCCCCCGCCTGAAGGCGGGTGAAGCCCTGCCGACGGGCCGTTACTTTGTGGCGACGCTCCAGCGCGCCCAAAACGCCGCCTGGACGGCGGGCCGTTGTTACGTGGATTTGCTCATGCCCGGCGTGACCGAAAAGTTCATCGAGGTCACGCTCGAACCCTACCGCCGCCGTTTCGGGAGCGAATTTGGCCGGCGCATTCCGGGCGTCTTCACCGATGAACCCAACCTGCGCTCGACGCGGGATTGGCCGTGGACGACGGATTTGCCGGAGCAGTTCCAACAGCGGCGGGGCTACGACCTGATCGAGCACCTGCCCGCGCTGGTGGCCGAGGTCGGCGACTGGAAACGCGTGCGTCACGATTACTGGTGGACGGTGCATGAGTTGTTCATCGAGCGGTGGGCCCGTCCGTTTTACGAGTATTGCGCCTCCAACCGACTGGAGTTGACCGGCCACTACTGGGAGCACGAATGGCCGCGTGCGCGGTTTGTGCCCGACAACATGGCCATGGCCGCCTGGCAACAGCGGCCCGGCATTGACATCCTCATGAACCGTTACGAGGAGCACACCTACGCCCAGTTCGGGAACGTGCGTGCCTGCCGCGAAATCAGCAGCCTCGCCAACCAGCTCGGCGGCCGCACGCTCGTGGAACTCTACGGCGCGGCGGGGTGGGACCTGCGCTTCGAGGACATGAAACGCATCGGTGACTGGTTGCAGGTGCTCGGCGTCAACACCCTCAATCAGCACCTGTCCTTCGTCACCCTTCGCGGCGCGCGCAAACGCGATCATCCCCTGAGCTTTTCCTATCACGCCCCGTGGTGGGACGCCTACCACGTCCAGGCGCAATACTTCGCCCGGCTCTCCGCCGCGCTTTGCCAGGGCGAACAAATCAACCGCATCCTGATCATCGAACCGACCCGCACCGCCTGGATGTATCAGGGCCACGAACCCAAACTCGCCGAACTGGGCGAGGCGTTTTTCAAGTTGCTGCTCGCGCTCGAGGCCGCGCAGATCGAATACGACCTCGGTTGCGAAGACGTGATCGCCGAACACGGCGCCGCTCAGGGACGTCAACTGCGCGTCGGGCGCCGCGCCTACGACGTGGTGGTGATACCGCCGCACACCGAGAACCTCAGCGAAGCCGTCGTGAACCTCGGCGAGGAATTTCTCACCGCGGGCGGCGCGGTCGTCTGTCTGGGCGAGCCGCCCTCGCGGATCAACGGCCAGCCGTCCTCGCGCGTGCAACAGGGCGCGAACGAACCCGGTTGGATCAGCGCCCCCGCCGCCGACGCGCCGGCGCTCCTGCAACGCTGGAACGGCACCAACGAGTTTCACATTCGGCGCGCGCCCGGCGACCGCGGCATCCTCTTTCACATGCGCCGCCAACTGGCCGATGGCCAGCTTCTGTTCCTGGTCAACACCAGCGCCGAGTTTCCCTCAGCGGGCGAAATCCGTTCCGCACTGCGCGGAGTCGAACGCTGGGACGCCTACACCGGCGAAGTCGAGCCGTATCCGTTCGAGCGGGCTGGCGACGGCGTCCGCGCCCGCTTCGAGTTGCCGCCTTCGGGCAGCCTGCTGTTGTTTCTGTCCAAGCAGCCGCTCCCGCCACCACCGGCAGCTTCCGAACGGCGCGAGCCCTTGGCGGCTCTCGGCCCGATGCAAATCCGTCGCCTCGAACCCAACGTGCTGACGCTCGATTACGTGGACGTGACCGTCGGCGCCGAGACGCGCAGCAACGTTTATTTCTACGCCGCGCAGCAGTGGGTGTTTCAAAAGCACGGCCTGCCGCGCAACCCCTGGGACAACGCCGTGCAGTTCAAAGACGAAATCCTT
>JAOAIM010000078.1:0-16670 GCA_026414705.1 Verrucomicrobiia bacterium
CCGCCGCGACGGGCGAATGCGGATACACGTTGCCGGTGGACAACGCCACGATGCGCGCCGCGGCGTAACGCTCGGCGACGCGCGCCGGCACCAACGTGTTGGTCGCCCAGGTCAGCGACGGATTTTCGCTGGTGCCGAATTTGTAACCGACCAGGAAGAGCACGTGTTCGGCGTCGGGCAATGCGCGCAGGGCCGCCGGGTCGAACAGGTCGCAGGGCTGTGTTCGCACCTCGTGGGCTTCGAGCCAGTGGCGCGTTTGCGGATTGGAAAAACGGCTGACGGCGATGATTTCGAGCCGGTGACCGGCGGCCTGCGCGGCGCGTCGGGCCAGCACGGCAAGGCTCGGTCCCATTTTGCCGCCCGCACCCAGAATCACCAGCGGCGAGCGCACCTGCGGGATGAATCGCACCAGTTCCTCGCGCGGGCGCGTGAGCAGTTCGTCGAGCGCCTCCTCGGTCTCAATGCATTCCGGAAGGTCCATCGTCTCGGTTGTGCCACTACTCGAACGAAGACCGAAAAAGATGATTACACCCTCTGCGGCTCCAGTTCAGAGCGTCACCACGCGGCCGGTTTTGACGGATTTTTCCTCGGCGGCGCAGATTTCCACCGCGCTGAGGCCGTCTTCAGCGGTGACGATGCTCGGCGGCGTGCCGGTTTGGATGCAGCGGATCATGTAACGCAACTCGGCGCCGTAGCCGTCCGGGCCTTTGAGTTTTACGGTCCGGGTGGGTTTGCCCTCCTCGTCCACGCGCAGGGCGTCCTCGCCACGGGCCAGATCAAAATCCACCGTCGCGCGCTCGAACATGACCGTGTAACCCATGTTGAAGCCCTGCGTCAGCAACCAACTGCCCTCGGCATACACGCACGCGCCGCTGGCGACGCGGTATTGCGTGACGACGTGATCAATTGCGCCGCTGAACCGGCTCAGGCCCGTCGAATAAACGCTTTCGGGCCGGCCGAAGATGAATTGCACGAAGTCGGTGTCATGGATGTGCAGGTCAAGCAGCGCGCCGCCGGAAATCTCGCCCTTGAAATAGGTGTTGCGGCTCCAGGCCGGGGGCGATGAGACGCGCCGGAACCGGGCGGTGAGGATTTTGCCGTAGGTTTTGCGCTCGGCCAGTTCCTTGAGCCAGGCCCAGCCGGGCCAGAAACGCATGCACATCGCGGGCATGAAAAAGCCCCGGGCCTGTTTGGCGGCCTGAACGATCTGGCGCGCGATGGCAGGCGTGCGGGCGAGGGGTTTTTCGCAAATCACGTGTTTGCCCGCTCGCAACGCGGCGATGGCCTGCGGCGCGTGCAACGGCGTGGGCACGCACAGGTCCACCAACTCCACGCGCGGGTCGGCCAGCAACTCGTCAAACTCCCGATACGCCTTGACGTCGGGGCCGAGCCGGATCGCATCCGCCCCGGCGATGTTGCCACTGACGCCGGTGAGCACGCCGTGAACCGGCAGCCGCACCGCATCGCACACCGCCACCAGGCGCGCGCCCGGAATCTGTTGATACGCGCGGATGTGCGTCACGCCCATGAAACCGAGTCCCACGACGGCGACGTTGACCGTGCGGCGGGAGGTTGCTGTTCTGGTTGTGCTCATCGTGATGCTCTTGGAGTTGATTGACTTTCAGCGCGAAAGGCGTTCGACGAATTCGCGCGCGGCGCGGATGTCGGCCACGCGCTGATTGCCGGCTTCACGTTCGATGCACAAATCGCCACCGAAGCCGATGCCGGCGAGCGTGCGGAAAAACGACGGCCAGTCCACCTCGCCCGTGCCGAGCACGACCTCCTCGCCCCAGGTGCCGGGTACGCGCGTGCGGCGAGCGTCCTTCAAATGCACCTGCCGAATCCACGGCGCGAGCACGCGCAGCGCCTCGATGGGGTTGCCCTTGTCGTAGAGGATCATGTTGGCCGGATCGAAGTTCACGCCGACGTTCGACCGCGCGAGCGTTTCGAGGAACTGTCGGAGCGCGGCGGCGGTTTCCTGGCCGGTCTCCAGCCCCAGGGCGATGCCGCGCGCGGCGAACAGGTCGGCGACCTGTTCGAGGCGGGATTTGAGTTTGGCAAAGCCCGGATCGGCGGCGTCATGTGGCAGAAATCCCGCGTGGAAGGTCACAAGCTTCAAGCCGAGCGACTGGGCAAGCGCGGCGGTCGCCTGAATGTTTTGCCAGTTTTGCGGCCAGGTTTGGTCCGGCACCAGACCGCCCGTGCGGCGGATGGTTTCGAGCGTCGTGTAATCTTCGCCGACGCAACCGAACATGCCCGAAACGATGGTGATGCCCGCCGCGCGCAGCGCTTCGGCAGCGCGACCCCAAACCGCGGGCTGCTCGCGCAACGGATCGAGCGCGAGCTGAACGCGCGGGATGCCAACGGCGCGAAGCTTGATGATGAGCTCTTGAGGATCGGTCGGTTGAAGCGACCAACTGCAAACCGCCAAGCGCCCCGCAACATTGCCCGCGTTCATCGGCGACAATCAAACAGGTTCGGTTCGCACCGACAATCTCGTTTTGGCGCGGGCCGGGCGGGACGGTTTGGGGCGCCCGGGTTGAAACCGCGGTTGCGCTTCTTGTGCCCCGGGTGCGGGGGACGGAAGCGATGCCGCTGGCGGTGAAATTCGTTGCGCCGGGTTGCGCGGCGTTTGCACACTGGCCGCGCCGTCAGCAGCGACGGTTCGCGCCCATGCAGCCAACCATCAACATTGCGCTCCTCGGCGCCGGCATGTTCGGTGGCGACGTGCACCTGCGCGCCTACGCCGACCTGCAGCGCTTCGGCATTTCCGGGCAACTGACGCGCATCGGTCTGGACGCGCGCGCTCGGGAGTTTGCTCCGATCCGATTTGAATTGGTGGCGGTGGGCACGCGCACCGAGGCCTCGGCGCGCCGGGCCGTCGCGCAGTTCCACCAGTGCACCGGCAACGAGCCGCGCGCTTACTGGGGCGAAACGCCCTGGCACGACATCCTGCGGGACTTCCCGCAACTGGACGTGCTGGCGGTGGCGACGCCCGATCCCTTGCACACTGCGCCGATCCTCGCCGCGCTGGAAGCCGGCGCGCACGTCCTGACTGAAAAACCCCTGTGCCTGGACGTGAGCGAGGCCGACCGGATCGTCGAGCTGGCCCGTTCCCGGGAGCGCGTGGTGGCGGTGGACATGCACAAGCGCTACGACCCGGATCACCGGCGCATCCGCGAGGACATCGCGCGGCAGATTGGCGAACCGCTTTATGGCATGGCATATCTGGAAGAGCCGTTGAGCGTTTCGACCGGCACGTTCAAATGGGTCGAGCAGAGCGACCCGTTCAGCTACGTCGGCTCGCACTGGGTGGATTTGATTTACGACTACTACCGGAGCAAACCCGTGGCGTTGACGGCGGTGGGCCAGAAAAAACGGCTCGCGCGCGAGGGCATCAACGCCTTTGACGCCGTGCAGGTGCGCGTGGATTTTGCCAACGGCATGAGCATCCACTTTTTCAACCACTGGATCACGCCGCCGGACTTTGAAGGGCCGGTCAACCAGGGCCACGAAATCATTGGCACCGAGGGCAAGGTCGAGAGCGACCAGCAATACCGCGGCCTGCGCTGGTGGGCGCGCGGGCAGGGGTCGCGCACGGCCAACACGCACTTCACGCGCGAGGTCGCCCGACCGGACGGCTCGCGCGGGTATGTGGGCTACGGCGTGGACAGCCTTGTGGCCGGGCTGGCAGCGATCTGCGAGGTGAAATGTTTCGGCGCGAGTCGGGAGTCGGTGGCCACATGGTATCCGACGGCTGAAGAAGCGCGGATTGTCGTGGCCATTCTTCACGCCGCGCGCGTGGTGCGCGACCGGAATTTTGAATATTTACAAGCAGGTCTGGGCGCGCCGGTGACGGCGCGCTTTGGGGCAGACGGGATCACGATTGTGGACCCGAATCGCGCGGCGGAGGGTCGCGTTTTTGAGCGGATTTACGAGAAAGCGATTTAGCGCATGGAACACTCGGTTGCGATTATCGGAGCGGGGATCACCGGGTTGACGGCGGCGTTTTATCTGCAACGTCGCGGCGTGCCGGTGACTGTGTATGAGGCGAGCGCGCGCGCCGGGGGCGTGATCCGCACGGTGCGCGAAAGCGGGTATCTCGCCGAGTTCGGGCCGAACACGATTCTGGAAACTGCGCCGGCGATTCGAGAACTGGTTCGTGATGCCGGGCTGGAGGGACGCCGGCTCGATCCCGACCCGCGGGCAGAGGCCCGTTACATTGTGCGTGGCGGGCGACCCGTGGCGATGCCGGCCTCGCCGCTGGGGTTCTTCACCACAAAGTTGTTCTCGTTTCGGGCGAAACTGGCGGTGTTGCGCGAGCCGTTCGTGCCGCCGCGTCGGGACGGCGCGGAGGAAAGCATCGCGGAGTTTGTGGTCCGCCGACTGAATCGCGAATTTCTCGACCACGCCATTGACGCGCTGGTGGCGGGCATTTACGCGGGCGACCCGTGGAAACTCTCGCTGCCGCACGCATTTCCCCGGCTCAAGGCGCTCGAAGACCGTTACGGCTCGCTCATCAAGGGGCAGATTTTCGGCGCGCGCGAGCGCAAGCGGCGCGGCGAGGTCGCCAAGGACCGCGCGCCGAAGTTTTCGTTCGACGAGGGTCTGGAGGTGCTCACCGACACCCTGGCGCGGCAGTTGGGCGACGCGCTGAAGCTGCAAACGCTGGTGACAGAAATCGCTCAAGTCACCGGCGGCTGGCGCGTGGTGACGTCGCGCGGCACAGCGAACCATGCGGCGGTGATTTTTTGCGGCACCGCGCCGACCCTGGCGAAACTCAAGCTCCACGTGGCCGGGCCGGACGCGCAGCGGTGCGATCTTTCACCCTTTGGCGAAATCCGTTATCCGCCGGTGGCGAGCGTGGTGTTGGGATTTCGGCGCGAGGAAGTGGCCCATCCGTGCGAAGGGTTCGGCATGCTCATCCCGAAGGTCGAGGGCTTCAAAATTCTGGGCACGATTTTTTCCTCGTCGCTGTTTCCGAATCGCGCGCCCGCCGGGCATCTGACGCTGACCAGTTACGTGGGCGGGGAACGGTATCCCGATCTGGCGCTGCTGCCCGAGGCCAAACTGGTGGAACTGGTGTGCGCCGACCTGCGGGCGTTGCTGGGCGTTGGGGGTCAACCGACCTTCCAGCATTGCGCGCTGTATCGGGAGGCCATTCCGCAATACAACCTCGGCTACGGGCGTTACCGCGAGTTGATGAACGAACTGGAGCAGCGCGCGCCGGGATTTTTCCTGGCCGGGCACTACCGCGACGGCATTTCGGTGAGCGATTCGATCGTGTCCGGCCGCCGCGCCGCCGAGCGCGTGGCCGGGTGGCTGCGGCGGTGAGCGCGAGCAGTGGTCGCATGGAAATAGAATTGGACCGTGACCGCTCCAGAGAGGCGGCCGGGTTGATTCCTTGCAGCGGGAACGATTTCGAGGAATTCTGAGTCCATGCGAACGGCAACCGTTCATCGTCGGCGTCGCGCGGCGCCGGGCAAAGGCATCCGTCCGGCTGGGCGTCCACCTGTGGCAACCAACGCGGAGGAGGCTTTGGCTCTCCGCCGGCGTCGGTCCCATCGTTCTGAGAAACCGACCGCCACATTGGAACGCCACGAGGGACGCACGTTTCTCGTAAGCGCCCGCCCGTTGACCGCGCAGGACGTGCGTCGGGCGCTGGAAGTCCATCCATGAGATACCTGCTGGACGTGAGCGTCGTGATTGCGCTGATCTGGCGCTCGCGTGTGGATCACGAGCGTGCCTGGAGGTGGCGGGCCGGAAAACGACTGGCGCTCTGTCCGATCACCGAGTTGGGTTTCATCCGTGTTTCAACAAGGCCCGCTTTTGGGGCCAGCATGGGTGACGCGCGACGCGCTTTGGCAGATTTTATCCGGGCTGAGGCGCCGGACTTCATTCCGTGCGACCGTCGCGCTCTCGAAGGACCACCCTCTCCGTCATCGCGCCAAACGACGGATTGGTATTTGGCAAATCTCGCGGAGGCGCACGGGATGAGATGGGCGACCCTTGATACCGGCGTGAAACATCCCGCCGCCGAGACGATTGGCCGGTCGGCAACGACCGCCCGATGAGCGCACTGCCGCGCGCCGGGATTTTTCCTGGCCGGGCACTACCGCGACGGCATTTCGGTGAGCGATTCGATTGTGTCCGGCCGCCGCGCCGCCGAGCGCGTGGCCGGGTGGCTCAAACCGTAACGCGCGCGTCTTGCGCCCTTGCCACGGCGGGCGCGCTCTGATTCCCTGCCGTGTGGCCGGCGCGGGCCGGCCCGACTGTTTACAAACATGGAATCGCTTCCCACCGTGCTGCTCAAGCCGGGTGAGGCCGACCGCATCGTCGCGGGGCATCCCTGGGTTTACAAGAATTCGATCCTGCGCCTCACCGCGCCGACCCATGACGGTGACGTGGTGCAGGTGAAGGACCATCGCCGCCGGTTTCTGGGCGTTGGCCTGTTCAATTCGCGCTCGAAAATCCACGTGCGGATGCTCTCGGCGGAGCGCGTGGCGGTGGACGAGAAGTTTTTTGAGGAACGCATTCGCGCTGCGCTGGCGCTGCGCAAGCGTCATCTGCCGGATGCCACGTCGTTTCGTGTCGTCAACGCCGAGAGCGATTTTTTGAGCGGACTGATCGTGGACAAATACGAGGAGGTGCTGGTGGTGCAGATTTCGGCGTTGGGGATGGACGTGCGCAAGGGGCAGATCGTGAAGGTGCTTCAGCGGCTGCTTTCGCCCCGGGCAATTCTGGAGCGCAGCGATGTGGCGTCGCGCAAGTTCGAGGGGCTGGAGGAGGCCAACGGCGTGCTGGCCGGGGAATGGAGCGGGCCGGTCACGGTGAACCTGAACGGGCTACTCTTCGAGGCCGACCTGCTGGGCGGTCACAAGACCGGGCTGTATCTGGACCAGCAACGCAACTACCTGGAAGTGGCGCGGTGGGCAAAGGACGCCCAAGTGCTGGACTGTTTCAGTTTTCTGGGCGGGTTCGGACTGCACTGCGCGCGGGCGGGGGCGGCGCACGTGCACCTGCTCGACCAAAGCGCCGAGGCCGTGGCGGCCTCGCTGCGCAACGCCGAGCGCAACGGGCTGCGCGAGCGCGTGTCGGCGGAGGCGGTCAACGTGTTCGACTGGTTGCACGCGCAAACGCGCGCCGGGCCGCACGAGCGAGTCGTGCCGAGGTTCGACCTCATTGTGCTCGATCCGCCGTCGTTCACCCGCACGCGGGCGTCGGTGCCGGACGCCCTGCGCGGTTACAAGGAAATTCACGTGCGGGCGCTCAAACTGTTGCGGCCCGGCGGTGTGCTGGCGACGTTTTGTTGCTCGCACCACGTGGACGGGCGCACGTTTCAGGACGTGATTCTCTCGGCGGCGTATGACTGCCGTCGGGTGCTGCGCCGCACGGCGACGCTCACACAAGCGCCGGATCATCCAATCATTCCGATGATCCCGGAGACCGAGTACCTGAAGGGATTTGTGTTTGAACTGGTGCGGTGAGGGTGAGGGAGCGGTGGTCCCGAAGAGCGGTTGGAACCACGAAAAACCCGAACTACACGAAAGGGGCGGTGCTCATGATAGGCGACGTTGCCGGCGTAAACGACGACCTTCCTACGATGTTGGAAATAGACCCGAAAACGGCAGTGTAGCCACTGATGAAACACGGAAGGGCACGGATGTGAAGTCTCTGCGCCAAAACGGCGGTTCAGCCGGCCCGCAAACGCGGTTTGTCAGAAAAATCCGTGTTGAATCCGTGTTCCATCCGTGGCTCAGCATTGCCGCCGGGCGACAATGCCGTGTCAAGGTTGAACCAATTTACCGCTCAAACGCCCTTCTCGATCATGTATTTGAGCAGGTCGGCCACGCGGCAACTGTAGCCCCACTCGTTGTCATACCAGGCAATGAGCTTGAAGAAGCGCTTGTTCAGCTCGATGCCTGAACCCTGGTCGTAGATCGAGGACAACGGGCAATGGATGAAGTCGGTGCTCACGACCTCGTCCTCGGTGTAGCCGAGGATGCCCTTGAGGTAGGTTTCGCTGGCCTTCTTCATCGCCGCGCTGATTTCGGCGTAGCTGGTTTCCTTGACGGTGCGAACGGTGAGGTCCACGACCGAGACGGTGGGCGTCGGGACGCGGAAGGCCATGCCCGTGAGCTTGCCCTTGACTTCGGGCAGCACCAGCCCGACGGCCTTGGCCGCGCCGGTTGTCGAGGGGATGAGATTGATCGCCGCTGTGCGGCCACCCTTCCAGTCCTTTTTGCTCGGGCCGTCCACGGTCTTTTGCGTGGCGGTGTAGGAATGCACGGTGGTCATGAGACCCTCCTCGACGCCGAAGCCTTCCTTGAGCAGCACGTAAACCAGCGGGGCGAGGCAGTTGGTCGTGCAGGAGGCGTTGGAGACGATGTGGTGTTGGGCGGGGTCGTATTTGTTTTCGTTCACGCCCATGACGACGGTGAGGCAATCACCCTTGGCGGGCGCGGTGATGATGACCTTCTTGGCGCCGGCGGCCAGGTGGCCCTTGGCCTTTTCCACGTCGGTGAACAGGCCGGTCGCCTCGATCACCACGTCCACGCCCATCGCCTTCCACGGCAGTTGCGACGGGTCTTTGGCGCTGACGACCTGCATTTCGTGGCCGTTGACAATGAGCACATCGTCGTCCGGGCGCTCGGCGTTGCTCTTGCGGGAGCCGACCGTGCCCTGGAAGCGGCCCTGGGTGGAATCGTATTTGAGCAAGTAGGCGAGGTTGTCGGCGGGCACGATGTCGCCGACGGCCACCACTTGCACGTCGCGGCCCACCAGGCCCTGCTCGATCATGGCGCGATACACCAAACGACCGATCCGTCCGAAACCGTTGATTGCAACTTTGACTGCCATAAGCGTGTTCCTTTTTGGAAAACCGTTCGCGCATGGTAGCGAGGCGCCCCACGCGGTCAACGTTCAATCCATTCTCGGCGGCGGGGAGCCGTCGGCTTGACGGATTTTGCGAAATGTTATGCGCGGCTTGCCGGGCGCTCGGGAAATTGCACCCGCGACGTTGCGTTTGCCGTCGTGGGGGCCTAAAACTGTCGCATGAAGTTCACGCGCATCTCGGTGAACCCGGCTCAAATGGGCGGGGTGCCCTGCATTCGCGGTCTGCGCATTCCGGTGGCGACCGTGGTGGGCATGGTTGCCGAAGGGATGACGGTCGAAGAAATCCTCCGCGCGTATCCGGACCTGGAGACCGAGGACATTCGTGAGGCGTTGCGATTTGCCGCCGAATCGGTGCGGGAGCGAGAGTTGCCGTTGCTCACGCCGACGTGAAATTCCTCGTGGACAACGCGCTTTCGCCGTTGCTTGCGGCCGGATTAAGGCAGGCCGGACACGACGCCGTGCATGTCCGGGAATACCAGTTGCAGAGCGCAGATGATTCAGCGGTGTTCGAGCGCGCCCGGCGCGAGGATCGAACCATCATTTCTGCGGACACGGATTTTGGCGCGCTCCTCACCATGTGGCCGCACGCCAAACCCTCTTTAATTCTGTTTCGGCGCGGCACAGAGCGGCGGCCAGAGAGACAACTCGCTCTCCTGCTGGCGAATTTGACGCCCATTGCCGAATCGCTCGAGAGCGGTTCTGTCGTGGTATTTGAAGAAAAGCGCATTCGCATCCGTCCGCTGCCGATCGCGCGGTGATCTCGCCCGGCTTGAATGACACTGCGCAGACCTCACCCCCGCACATCCAGCGCGTCGCGCAGGCCGTCGCCCAGAAAGTTGAGCGCCAGCAGCGTGCTCACCAGCGCCCCGCCCGGAAACACAATCAGCCACCAGTAAATGCGGATCGGGTTCATCTGGTCGGCGCCCTCCGCGATGAGCGAACCCCAACTGGCCATCGGCGGTTGAATCCCCAGGCCCAGGTAACTGAGGAAACTTTCATACAGCATCACCGCCGGCACCGTCAGCGTCAGATACACCAGCACCACGCCCGCGACGTTGGGCAAAATGTGCCGGCGCAGGATGTGCAACGGCCCGGCGCCGAGCGCACGGCTGGCCTCCACGAACGCGCGGGTGCGCAGCGACAGCACCTGCCCGCGCACGATCCGCGCCATCGTGAGCCACGACACCGCGCCCAGACCCACGAACAAAAACAACAACCGCGCCTGCCGCGCCAGCGTCTCCGCACCCAGCGCCGCCAACGCCTGCTTCAACAACCCTTCGAGCGTGGTGATGAGCACGATGACGAAGATGATCGAGGGCAGCGAATAGAGCACGTCCACCGTGCGCATCATCCAGTTGTCGAGCCGTCCGCCGACGTAGCCGGCGACCGCGCCCCAACTGACGCCGATGAGCAGGCTCACGCCCGCGCCAACCAGCCCGACCAGCAGGGAAATTTGCGCCCCGTAGAGCACGCGCGAAAACAGGTCGCGCCCGTGCACGTCGGTGCCGAACCAGTAACGCGCGTTCGGCGGCTGAAACTGGTCGTCGGAGACGCGGTTGGGGTCGTGAATGCGGGCGAATTCCGCGCCCTGGCGCCCGGTCAGGGGTGCGAGTTTGAGAGCCAGCGGCCAGGCCACAACCGCCAGGGCCAGCGCCGCCAGAAACCACGCGCTCCAGACGGCGGGCCGATTTTGGCGAAACCGGCGCCACGCGCGCTGATTGGGGGTCAGTTCGGTGACCGCAGCGTTGTTGGCGTTGGCCGTGTTGACGTTCATTCGTAGCGCACGCGCGGATCGAGCCGCGTGTAGGCGAAGTCCACAATCAGGTTCAGCACGACCAGCAACGCGGCGTAGAGCACGACCATCCCCACGACCAGCGTGTAATCGCGGTTGAGCGAGCCGTTGACCAGGAACACGCCGATGCCCGGAATCTGGAAGATGGTTTCGATCACAAACGAGCCGACCAACAGGTCTGCCAGCAACGGGCCCGAGTAGGAAACCACCGGCAGCACCGCCAGCGCGGAAGGCGTGCCGCACCAGGATCGCGCTTTCACTCAGCCCCTTGGCGCGCGCAGCCATGACGAATTCCGATTGGAGCGTGTGCAACATGCCCTCGCGCATGAGCCGGGCGATACGACCGGAGAAATACAGCCCCAGCGCCATCACCGGCAGGATCACGTGCGCGGGCGAGTTCCACAGCGCCACCGGCAACCAGCGCAGTTTGATCGCGAAAAACATGATCAGGATGGGCGCAATCACAAATCCCGGGATGCAGATCATCAAAATGGCAAACAACCCGCCGAATTGATCCGCCCACTGGCCGCGCCGGGCCGCACTGATGCAACCGATCGAAATGCCCACGCCCATCGCAAACGCGAACGCCGTCAGCCCCAGCGACATGGAAATCGGCAGGCCCTGAAGGATGAGGTCGGTGACGTTGTGGTTGCGGTATTTGAGCGAGGGGCCGAAGTCACCGCGCGCCAGGCCCGCCAGGAAGCGCAGGTATTGTTTCCAGACCGGCTCGTCGAGGTGGAACTTGGCCTTGAGAGCGCGCTCGATTTCGGGCGAGGCGGGCTGTCGCTCCCGGTCAAACGGCCCGCCCGGCGCCAGGCGCACCAGCACGAAGGCGAGCAGGCTGATGACCAGCAGCAGCGGCAGCAACAGAGCGAGGCGGCGCAGGTAATACATGGGTCGAGGGTCGAGGGTCGAGAGTCGAGGGTCAGGAGTCCGGGCCTCGTGGCGGGAATGCGGTCTTGGAGGTTTGCACAGCCAGGGAACGGTTGAGCGAGACGATCCGTTTGGCGAGCCGCTCAACGTCGTTCAATAGCGCGTCGAGTTCCGGTTCGCAGATGTAGCCCTCGTCCAATGCCAGATGCAGGAGCGAGGCGACCTCCATCAATGAGCCGTAGGCCAGTTCGAGAAAATGCGCGAAGTCCCGATCCGAATTCCTTCCTGCGCCCTCGGCGATGTTTGACGAGACCGAAACTGACGCACGCCGGATTTGCGAGCTGAGCGCGAACATTTCCCGCCGGGGAAACCGTCGCACCAGATGCGAAATGCTTCCGTTGAGTTTGCGGGCCTCCTGCCAGACCTCGAGTTTTTCAAAACGGAATCGCGTTTTCACGGCTTTGATGGCTGTTCATTGGGGAAACTGACGGCCGCCGCCACCCCTCGACCCTCGACCCTCGACTCTCGACCCTCGACCCTCGACCCTCGACCCTTTTTGTAGATATACTGCATCGGGTGTTCATCGAGGATGTTGAACCATACCCCGCCAATTTTCTTCGGGTCAAAGTAGTTGAACCCGGCGTAAAAATAGATCGGCACGATCGGGACTTCCTCCACGACGAGCAGGCGCTCGGCCTGCTGAAAAATTTCGGCGCGACGGCGCGGGTCGGTCTGCCGGTTCGCCTCCCGGATGAGCGCGTCGTAGCGCGGGTTCTTCCAACCGGTGCGGTTGTTGCCGCTGGTGCTGGTGAACATGTCCAGGAACGTGTTGGCGTCGTTGTAGTCGCCGATCCAGCTCGACGCCGAGATGTCGTAATCGAGCCGCGATTGCGCGCTGTAAAAAACCTTGCGTTCGATCTGCCGCAGCTCCGGCTCGATGCCCAGCGCCTCGCGCCACATTTGTTGCAGTTCCACGCCGATTTTGCCCTGGATTTTCGCGCCGCCACCGCCCGCCGCGAAGAACGTATAGGTGAAGCGCGGGAAACCGCGTCCGCCCGGATAACCCGCCTCAGCCAGCAACCGCCGGCCCGCTTCCGGGTCGTAGGGCAGACCGGGCGGCGATTGATAGTTCGCCACGCCGACCGGCACGAAATGATTGGCCGGTTTTTCGCCGCCCTTGGTGAGCTTCTGCACGATGCGTTGCTTGTCGGTGGCCAGCGCGAAGGCGCGCCGCACGCGCGGGTCGTTGAACGGCGGTTTGGTGACGTTGAACCGGTAAAAATACGTGCCCAGATAATCGAAGGTGTGGAAGTCCGGGCGCTGCGTGAGCACGTCGAGCAGTTCGCTCGGCACCAGGTCCTTGTCCCACACGATGTCCGCCACGCCGGTTTCGTAGAGATTCAGCGCGGTGTTGGGGGAACTGACCGGGAGCACGTCAATGATTTCGGACGCCGTGTTCGCGGCGTCCCAGTAACGCGGGTTGCGGATCAGGCGCACCTTGTCGTTGACGCGCCAGGCGCCGAGCTGGAAGGCGCCGCTGACGGGCAACGGACGCGCGTGCAGCCAGCGGTCGCCGTGTTGTTCAATGGCCCGGCGCGGCACGACCGCAAACGTCGGAAACGCGCACAGGTCCAGGAAAAACGGCAGCGGCGTGATCAACTCCACCTGAAATGTGCGCGCGTCAAGGGCGCGGATGCCGACCTGCGCGCGATCCTTCAGCCGCCCGTTATACCAGTCCTCAGCGCCCTGGATGTAGAAGTATTGCCCGGCGTAGTCGCCCGCCGTGGCCGGGCTGAGCGCGCGAAACCACGACCAGAGCACGTCCTCGGCCGTGATCGGCTCGCCGGTAGACCAGACCGCGTTGGTTCGCAGGTAAAACGTGTAGGTGCGTCCATCGGGCGAAATCTCCCAACGCTCGGCGAGCGCCGGGATCGGACGCGCCTCGCGCGGATCGAGCTTGGTCAGACCGTCGAAAAGCGCCTTGGTGATGCGCATTTCGGCGACGCCGGTGACAATGTGCGGATCGAGCGATTCCGGCTCGGCGCCGTTGATGATGACGACGTCGGCGGGCGGCTCGGAGCGCACGCAGCCGCTCAGCAAGCCAACCAGAACAAGCAGCCCCAGCGACCAGAACTTTGGAAGTTGCGCAATTGAAATGGAGTATCCGCCCGAACGGAAGTCTGCATGGTTCGGCGGCGACGCCCCGGTCAGGCCTTCGGGCGCACGGTTCGGCGAGCCGTTTCTGACTGCGCCAGGAGGCAGGGGACGCGACCCGGAGTGTGGGGCGGGAAATTGACCCTGCAACCGCGTGCTCGCACCGGGTCGGGCCGACTGCATGAGCCGTTACTGTTGCGGCGCCGATGGGGGCGGCTGCGCCGGTGCGGCGGGCGCCGGCTGCGGAGGCGCCGACGATTCCGCCGGCGCAGCGGCCGGGGCGGTCGGGGCCGGCGATTGCGCTGAGGGCGCGCTCAACGGCGTTTGAGCCGCGGGCGCGGATGCCGGCGCGAGCGGCTGTTCGCGGGCCGCCTCCTGGACCTTGCGGCGGAATTCGCGTTCGGGCGAGTGATAGTAGTTGCTTTGCAACCAGCCCAGGAGCAACGCGAGCGCGAAGAACACAATCGTCGCGTATTTGGTCGTCTTGGTCAGCACGTTGCCGGTGCCGGCTCCGAAGAGCGCATCCGCCGCCCCGCCGCCAAACGCGATGCCCGCGCCCGCCTCCTTCTTGGGCAGTTGCACCAGCACCAGCAGGATCAGGAAGATGCAGTTCAACACCAGCAACACCGTCAGCAAACCGATCAAAAAGCTCATGGCGACTGTTTATATCGAATTTTTGATGATGTCAGCAAAACTCCGCGCCTCCAGTGACGCCCCGCCCACCAGCGCGCCGTCCACGTCGGGCTGACTCATCAACTCGCGCGCGTTGGAGGGCTTGACGCTGCCACCGTATTGAATGCGCACCCGGCGGGCGACCGCCTCGCCGTAACGCTCGGCCAGGAGGCGACGAATGAACGACTGCGCCTGTTGCGCCTGCTCGGCGGTGGCGTTGCGCCCGGTGCCGATGGCCCAAACCGGTTCGTAGGCGATGATGGTTTCGAGCATCTGCTCGGCGCTCAGGCCTGCGAGGCTGCCGCGCACCTGGGTTTCAAGCACCTTTTCGGTCAGGCCCGCCTCGCGTTCGGCGAGTGTCTCGCCCACGCAAATGATGGGTTTGAGGGCGGCGGCGTGCGCGGCCTGGGCCTTGCGCGCGATCAATTCGTCGGTTTCCTTCTGATACTGACGGCGCTCCGAGTGGCCCAGGATGACGTAGCGGACGGAAAATTCCTTGAGCATCCCGGCACAAATTTCGCCCGTGAACGCACCGAAGTTGTTTTCGTTCATGTTTTGCGCGCCCAGCCGGATGTTCGAGTCCAGAATGGCCCTGGAGACCGATTCGAGCGCGGTGAAGGGCGGGCACACCACAATGTCCACCTCCTTGACGCCGGCCAGTTCGCGTTTGAGGTCGTTCACCAGCGCCAGCGCCTCGGCGACGGTTTTGTTCATCTTCCAGTTGCCCGCGATGATGAGCTTGCGTTCCTTGTTCATGGCGAATTGGGCACTGCAAAGGGATACCAATGGACGCGAATGATTCGGGCTGACGCGCGCCGGCTTATCGGTGCCAATCCGTGTTCATCCGTGGCTGGTTTGGGCGTCGTGACTCTGTGCGCCGTTGCGCTGGTTACTTGTCGGTGAGGGCGGCGACGCCGGGCAGTTCGCGGCCTTCAAGAAACTCCAGGCTCGCCCCGCCGCCGGTGCTCATGAACGTGACCCGCTCGCCCAGCCCGGCGCGGTTGATGGCTTTGACGCTGTCACCGCCGCCGATGATGCTCTTGGCGCCGCGCGCCGTGGCGTCGGCCACCGCCTGCGCGATGGCGTTGGTGCCGGCGGCGAATGGCTTGTTCTCGAACAGGCCCATAGGCCCGTTCCACAAAATCGTTCTGGCCTGCGCGATGACCTCCGCATACGCCTTGACCGTGGCCGGGCCGATGTCCAGTCCCGCGGCGTCGTCCGGGCAGTTCAAATCGCTGTTCACGCGGGGGTTTTGCCATTCAATGATCGGCTTGCCCTTCTTGTCGAGTTTGTCGGTCTGCACCGGCACGGCCACGACGTCGTCCACCGGCAGGAGAAACCGCACGTTGCGGGCCTTGGCCTTTTCGAGCGCCGCGCGCGCCACCTCGATCTGGTCCGGTTCAACAAGCGATTTGCCAGTCTTGTAGCCCTGCGCGAGCCGGAAAGTGTAAGCCATCGCGCCGCCGATCAAAATCGTGTCGGCCTTCTCCAGCAGCCGGTCAATGACCTTGATTTTGTCCGAGACCTTCGCCCCGCCGAGGATGACCACGAATGGGCGCGCCGGGTTTTCGAGTTCCTCGCCCAGGAACTTCAACTCGCGCTCCATGAGCAGGCCCGCCGCACACGGCCCGCCGCGCGCCCGCACCACGCGCGCCACGCCCTCGGTGGACGCGTGGGCGCGGTGCGCCGCGCCGAAAGCGTCGTTCACATACAGGTCGGCGACGCGCGCCAGTTGCTCCGCAAACGCCGGGTCGTTGGCCTCCTCTTCCTTGTAAAAACGCACGTTTTCGAGCAGCAACACGTCGCCCGGCTGGAGCGCCCCGGCGGTTTTCTCGACCTTTTCGCCGATGCAATCGTCCACGAACGCGACGGGTTTGCCCAACAGGTCGGCGAGCCGCGCCGCCACCGGGCGCAGCGAGAGGCCCGGCTCGCGTTTGCCCTTGGGCCGGCCCAGGTGCGCGGCCAGGATCAGCCGCCCGCCCTGCTGGATCAGCATCCGCAGCGTGGGCAGCGTCTCGCGGATGCGCGTGTCATCGGTGATGACGACGTTGCCGTCCTTTTCCTCGAGCGGGACGTTGTAATCCACGCGCACAAAAACGCGTTTGCCCTGAACGTTCAGGTCTCGAACCGTGAGCTTGGCCATAACACAATCTCCCCGAAAAAAATTTCCAAATCGGACGGTCAACCTACCGGCGCGACACCGGGAAGCAAGACTGAAACCGTTGGAGGCTCAAGACCGATTCGTGCCGGATGGCCGAAGCGTGCCGGCAGTGGTGGCGTGGAC
>JAOAIM010000078.1:16680-17008 GCA_026414705.1 Verrucomicrobiia bacterium
AGCAAGCGGCAATTCGAGCTGCCAATCGCCCGCGAGGGGCGCGTTGGTGTGGATGGGCTGCCAGTCCGACAGATTTGTGGAGCCAAAAACCGTCACAGCACCGAGGCCGGAAAGCCCGGTCAGCCGCGCCCGGAACACCCGGCCCGTGGCTGTGTTCACCAATTCCGGTTGCTCAAACTGGAGGGGCGACGCCGGCGGCCAGCCCAACTCCACCGCGCGGTAGAAACGGTGCCTGTAATTCAACGCGGTCGCATCCACCATTTCCAACGACCCGACCCGGGGCGCGTTGGTCAACACGGCGTCCCAGGTTTCAAAATCGGTTGTGGCA
>JAOAIM010000079.1 GCA_026414705.1 Verrucomicrobiia bacterium
AGATGTGTATAAGAGACAGGGGCAGGATCACGCGCACGTCCACGCCGCGTTTACGGGCGGCGGCCAGGCCCGTGATGATGCGTCGGTCAAACAGGTACGGGTTTTGGACGTAGATGTAACGGCGCGCCTTGCGAATGGCGGCCTGCACGGCGGTGTTAAACGGTTTCCACGCCGTGCGCGTGGGCAGGCGACGGAGCGGAATCCATTTTTCGGCGGCAGCGGGCGAGTTCGTGCTCGGAGGCTGCGCCCGGGGCAGCGCCGCGGCCAGATAGGCCAGATCACCCAACGGCCCGGCGTGCGCCCAGGCGCGTTGGAAGTCGCGCTCGAAGGAGGCGACGATCGGCCCGCGCAACTCGAACATCAGGTCATGCCAGTCGTAGCGGTATTCGCGGGCGAGGTTCATTCCGCCGATCCACGCGTGGGCGCCGTCCACGATGTAGAGTTTGTTGTGGTTCACCGAGAACCAGGGGTTGAGGAAGGACCGGACCTGGACGCGCGAATTCTGGCGCAGATAGCGCGACATCGAGGCGGGCGGTTGGAAGTCTTCCGGCCACGGTGAGGTCGGCGGGGTGAGCCACGCCGAGACGCTGGCCATCCGATCGAGCAACACGCGCACTTGGATCTCGGAAGAACGGCGCTTGAGTTCGTCGGCCACCGCGGTGGCGACATCGTCGCGGTCAAAGATGTAAACGTTGATGGCGATGCGGTTGGTGGCGGCGGCGATGGCCTCGAGGAGCCGTTGGTAAAACCGGTCGCCGTCCACGAGCATTTCGATGCTGCCGGGTTCGCGGCGCGTGCCGGTGTGACGGTCGAGCCAGGTTTCCCAGGCGTCGAGGTCCATGCCGGGCGCATTGCTGAGCGGCGGCACGCGCACCGGGGCAGGCAGGCGGGGTTGGAGAGCGACGACGGCGGTTTCAACGCCCAGGTCCGCAAGCCGGGCGAGGCTTGAAACGGGATTTTTCAGCAGAGCGAGGGTGTGGCTTTCGACCAGCACGCCCAGGCCCTGGGTGGTTGCGGCGAAAACCATGCCGCGGTCGGCGGAATCAAACAACGCAGCGGGCAACAGTTGAACGCAGCGACGCCGCTGGCGGTCGAGCAACAGCGGCAGGCTCATGCGTCGGCCATCCGGCGCCATGAGCACAAAGAGGGTTTCGTTCGGGTAACGCTCTGTCCACCAGGCTTCGGCCCGCTCGGCCAGCAGGAGCAAGGTTTCCTCCAGCGGCGAGAACCGTTCCACGCGCACCTCGGGAGGCAGTTCATTGAGCGGAACGGCGTGCGCTCGCCCGGCTCCATCGCGATAGAGAATCTGGTCGGCCAGAAACGCCTGATACCGCGCGCCGCGCCACGGCTCGGCCGGAGTGAGGGACTCGAGCAGATGCGCGGCGAATCGCTGCCATTCTTCGCCCGCGATCACGGACGCCTCGCGCCAGTCGGCATCCGCATCGGGCATTTGTGGCGGGTGCGACTCGCGCCGCAGCAACGCCGAGGTCACGGCGTAGTGATCGGTCGGAATGCGCCGGTGCCGCCAACGCGCCTGAAACACAACGCGCTCCGTATCTCCGCCGAAGTAGAAGCGCACCTGCGAGCCTTTGACGAAAACGCGGGGGGGCGGATTGGAGGGGGCCGTGAGCACGCGCCATTCGGCCAGCGACCGCGCGCGGGCGGAGGTTACCACAGCAGCACTGGCGGCTGCCGGGCACCAGCTCAACGCCAGCGCCACGACCAGGGTCAATCGCACTCGCCACCGCATGGCGGCAAGGTGAAAAGACTTTTCGGCAAAGTCCAGCGGTAGCGGGGGTGGCGCGCGCCGGGCGGCGCCGCCGGGCTGGCAAACATCCCCGGGACGAACGTGGTCAACTTGCGGAGTTGCGGTGAGCCGATTTGGGCAGCGGTCGCGGAGCGGGTGGACGCGTGCCGGGTTCGGGCAGCCATTCACGGGCTGTTGTTCGGATGCGGTTCGCCCGGTCGCGCGGCGCGTTGATGCGCACGGGATCGCAAGACGGCTCCGAGGGTGACGGGATTCAACGAGGCGTTGAGGTTTCGCTCAATTTCGCGCGCAACTCGGCGATTTGCGCATCGAGCGCCGCCGGTGCGGGCGAGGCGCGCCGGGCCAGTTCGAGCAGTTGGATCGCCCGAGCCAGATTGCCCTCGGTTTCCTCCAATCGCGCCAGGCGCACGGCGATTTGTTCCAAGCTGAAGAGGTCCTGTTCGCCGGGCTGTTTGCGGCCCTCGCGCTCGCTCCAGCGGCGCAGTGCCAGTTCCCAGAGATTGCGGGCGCGCACGACGTCGTGGTCGTTTTCGAAGTAGAGCCGGCCCAACTCAAAGAGGATTTCGTAGCTATCCGGGTTGTTGCGCAAGCCCTCGCGGAGGAAATCGCGCGCTTCGGCGACCTTGCCCAAGCGCGTGCGCAACCAGTAGGCGGCCACGGTGTAGGTTTCCACGCGCTGCGGGTCCAATTCGGCTGAGAGTCGCAACCAGGGCATCATTTCGCGCTCTTCGCCATGTGCCAGGTGGGTGTGTTCGGTGACGCGGAAATGCCGGCCGAACCGCTCAATCCAGTCGCGCGGCGGTCCCAGAAACGCCATCTGTCGCTCATGTTCCTGAGCATGATCCTGGCTGCGCTCGTGTGTGCCGCTGATCGCCGTCGGGGCCGGTTTCTGCGCCTGGTCAAAAATCGAAGGGTAGTAACCGCTGTGGAAATACACGTCGGCCCGGACAAAAAAGTGGTTGGCAAAAAGCCGCCGGCCTTCGCCCAGGACCACTTGCAGGATGCTGCCGGAGGCGGCGCGCTCACGCCACGCGGCGGTGCGCGGGTGCAGGGTGCACCCGATGGAAAACACCGCCGTTGCCAGTAATGCCAACCACGCCCAGGGCGAAGCCACCGGTTTCATGGTTCAGGTCGTCAATCCCTTGCGCCGGAACACCAGCCACGCCGCCACCAGCAACAGGAGCGCGTAGGCGGCGGCGTAGGCCGTCGCGAGCGCGCACGGCCCGAAAGCCACCGGCGGATGGTCGTAAATGATGAAATCGCGCAGGTCGAACCATTCCAGATGCGGGATGGCGAAGTAGAGGATCTGCAGGATGGTCTGCACCGGCTCGGTTTGGCGCAGGGCGACCTTGTTGAGGTGTTCGCCCAACAGCAGGATGCCGCCGATGACGATGAACATGATCGTTGCGTTGGAGGAGGGCGCGGCGAAAATCAACGACCCGAACAGCACCATGGCAATCACCACCGCCAGCATCATCCAGTGCAGCCAGGCGCCCTGCAGATACACCAACCAGGGATTCGGGGACGCCGGCGCATGGTTGCAACAACCCGGTTCATGAGCGTGATCATCGTGCGCCTGCGGGCCTGGCGCGACCTGTGTTGCTGCTGCCGCTTTGGGAGCGGGCGTGCCCTCACCGCCTCGCGACTCGCTGATCACGGCAAAGAACAGGTAAAACACCAGCAACGCGATGCCGGCGGCCAACCAGCACCCGGCGAATTTGCCCAGGATCACCTCCCAGCGCGTCACGGGTTTGGCCAGTAGCGGGAAAATGGTGCGGTTTTCCTTTTCGGAGGGGATTTGTCGCGCCGTTGTCGTCACGGCAATCACCACCGCCGAAATCCAGATCAACAGCAGGCACACTTCCTTGAGGTAACGAACAATTTTGGGGTCGTTGAAAAAGTTCACCGCCCCCAGCAGCAGGGTGATCAGCGCCGTGAGCACAAACAGGACGTAGAAGTCCTTTCGCCGGTAGAGTTCCCGGATTACGACGCCCGCGATGGCCAGCACCCTGTTCATGTCAGTTCCCCGATGGCGGTTCGTAGCCGATCACCTTCAAAAACACGCGTTCCAGGTCGCACCGATACTTGGCCACCAGGTCGCTGACGCGGCCTTCCTCGCGCACCCGGCCCTGGGAAATGATCGCCACGCGGTCGCAAACCGTTTCGACCTCGCCCAGTTCGTGCGAGGAGAAAAACACGGTTTTGCCCTCCTGTTTGAGCCGCTGGATGATCTCGCGCACCTTCATTCGGCCCAACGGGTCGAGGCCGCTGGTCGGCTCGTCGAGAATCAACAGGTCGGGATTGTTGATGAGCGCCTGGGCCAGCCCGACGCGCTGTTGCATGCCCTTGGAATAGGTTTTGATCGGGCGGCGGCGCACCGACTCCAGCTCCACCAGCTTGAGCAGCGCGTCAATGCGCCGGTCGGTTTCGGCGCGCGGAATGCCGAAAATGCGCGCGTAAAACCGCAACAGCTCTTCAGCGGTCAGGAAACGATAGTAGTAGGTCAGCTCCGGCAGATAGCCGATGCGCTGGCGGGCGATCGGCTCGCGCACATTCACGCCAAAGAGGAACGCCTCGCCCCCGGTCGCGTTCACAAAACCCAGCAGCACGTTCATGGTCGTGGTTTTGCCGGCGCCGTTCGGGCCGAGGAACCCGAACACCTCGCCCGGCCGCACGCTCAAGCTCAGGCCGTCCACAGCCACGCGCGGCGGTTCGCTCCGGTTGCGGCCCGGATACTCGACACGCAGTTCCCGGATTTCGATGACGTTGGTCATGCGCGCCCCGTTTTGTCCCGTCGTTGCGAGTATAGGTTTGGGCGTCTGGAGAGGAAACAACTTGGATGCCAACCGACCGCCGGACGCAGGCTGGGCGGCAGGCCGTCAGGCCAAAACAAAAGAGGCTTGGGATTGCTCCCAAGCCTCTCTTTGAAGGAATGACGGACTGCGTTATTGCGGCAGAACGTGCGTGGCCGGCACCTTGAGGCACGTCGGCGCAGCGGCAACGGTGGTGACCGCGTAGCTGTCGGCGAAGGTCGTGCCGCCCGAGGGGCAGACCACCTGGTTCTTGAGATACGGAGTGACGTCCGCTTCGGTCACGGCCGCATCCGGTTCCTTCTTGTTTTCCAACGCCCACTGCTGAATGGCCCCATCAATCTGGCGGAGATTGTTGATGCAGGCATTCATTTGGGACGTGGTGCGGGCGCGCACGAAGTTGGGAATCGCGATCGCGGCCAACAGGCCGATGATGGCCACCACGATCATGATTTCCACCAGCGTGAAGCCCGCTGTGCGGGTATTGCGGATTTTCATTTGTTCTCTCTCCTGTCTTTTTGCGGCGTGAACGACGCGGCAGGCGGGTTTAACTACGAATACGTTGTCGTTCACTTGGTTGCCTGCCGCAACCGCGCCAGAATACCAAGCAGCCCCGATGCCAGCGCCCCCCGAACCAAAGCCAAAAGGGCCTGAGCCACCCGGCCCAAGCCCTTTGCGACAGGAGAGAGAAATGAAGCTTACGGCGCGGCGGGAAGCTTGTGCTTGTCGGGTACGCGCTGGCAAAGCGGCGGCGACCCCACGGTGGTCAACGTGTAGCTGTCGTCAAACGTCGTGCCGCCCGAAGGGCACACCACCTGGTTTTTCAGATAGTCGGAAATGTCGGCGTATGTGACGGCGGCGGCGGCGTCCTTTTTGGTCTCCAACGCCCACAATTGAATCGCGCCATCAATCTGACGCAAGTTGTTGATGCAGGCGTTCATTTGCGCGGTCGTGCGCGCCTTGATGAAGTTGGGAATGGCGATGGTGGCCAGCAGGCCAATGATCGCCACCACAATCATGATTTCCACCAGCGTAAAGCCCTTCGTGCGAACGTTTCGCATCTTCATGTTCACCTCTCGTCGTTGTGCGGTTGCGTTCGGGCCGCGAACCACCGTTGCGCCGGTGGCATCATCCCTTCGATGCCAGGCGCACCCAGAGCTTGGCACGACCCTTAAATCCTGACAATCGCACAGGCCGTCCAGCAGCCCGCCTTTTGTCACGGATGCCCTTCCGTAGAACAACGGAAATTCCGTTTGGTTTCGCGCCGGGTGCCTTGACCCGGTTGTCCGACTCGCCGGGCCGTTGCCAAAAACTTGGACAGCTCCCGCGCCATCCTCGCGCACCGGAACAGCCCCTCGACGGCGCTCATCCGGGGTGTTGGGGTCTCTCCACATCCCTCCCCGCCCGCACCCACCGCGCTGGCACTTCAACGCTGCCACGCGCGGCTGCGGCTCGATCCGCCACCCGCGCGCCGGATCACGGATGAAACGGCCAAAATTGCGGAATGAGCCAGCTTGCCAGAATCCAAAACAACACGTTCAGCGGCAGGCCGATCTTCACAAAGTCGCGGAAGTGATACCCGCCCGGCCCATAGACCAGTGTGTTGGTCTGGTAGCCGACCGGCGTGGCAAAACTGGCCGACGCGCCGAGCGTCACCGCGATGATGAACGGGCGCGCGTCCACGCCCAGGGCCAGCGCCGCGTCCACCACAATCGGCGTCAACAGCACCGCCACCGCCGTGTTGGAAAGAAACTCCGTCAGCACCGACGTCAACAAATACACCGCCGAAAGCACCGCTCCCGGGCCGAGCCAGCCCACGCCCTGAATCAAGCCCGTCGCCAGAAAATGCGCCGCGCCGGTCTTCTCTAGCGCCACGCCCAGCGACAGCATCCCAAAAAGCATGAACAAAATCTTCCAGTTGATGGACTGGTAGGCTTCCTCGACTTTCAGGCATCCGGTCAGCACCACCGCCACGCAGCCCAACAACGCCAACACGCTCAGCGGCAACACCCGCCACGCCGTCAGCGCCACCACCATCGCCAGCACCACCATCGCCACCGCTCCCTTCCACCGGTTGGCCGGACGCCACACGTCGGTGAGCAACAGAAAATTCCGGTCCGCCTGCAGCTTTTGGATCGCCGACTCCGGCCCCTCGAGCAAAATCGTGTCGCCAAACCGCAGCGCCACTCGGCTGAAATCCTCGCGCAAGTTCCGCCCCTCCCGGTGCACCGCCAGAATCAACACGCCGTAACGGCGCCCAAAGTTGATGTCCTCGATCGTCTTGCCCGCCAGCTCCGAATTCGGGCCGATCACGCTCTCAACCACCATCGCGCGCTCCGACCCCATCGGCGCGAGGCCCAGTTCGGCGTGCGGCAGAATTTCCACGCCCTTGAGGTCCTTGAGTTCCATCACCCCGCTGAGCACCGTGCTCAGGCGCAAGCGGTCGCCCGCCTGCAATACCACCTCGTCCCAGGGCGGCGGCAGCGTGTTCTGGTTGCGCGCCAGTTCCAACACGCGCGTGTTGGGTAGCGCCTGAAGCGGCGTGTCCCGGAGTCGTTTGCCGATCAGCCGCGAGCCGGGCACCACCACCACCTCGGTCAGGTACTCGCGCGAACCGCTCGTTTCGAGAATCGAAGCCAGTGTCTCGCGCTCCGGTAACAACTTCCGCCCCACCACCAGCAGATACACCAACCCCACCGCCGCTAAAATCACGCCGATCTTCGTCAACTCAAACATCGCCAGCGGCGGTTGGCCCAGCCGTTGCGCCGTCGCGCTCACGATCAAATTCGTTGAAGTGCCGATGAGCGTGCAGCATCCGCCGAAGATGCTCGCATACGAGAGCGGGATCAGCAGTTTGGACGGCTTGATGTTCCGCCGCGCCGCCAGTGAAATCAGAATCGGCAGGAACACCACCACCACCGGCGTGTTGAGCACAAACGCCGATACACTCACCACCACCGGCAGCATCACCGCCAGCAGCGACAAATCGCTTCGCCCGCCGAACCGTTGCAGCCAGCGCCCGATCTGCGCAATTGCCCCCGTCCGCTCCAGCGCCGCGCTCAACACGAACATGCACGCCACCGTCAGCGGCGCGTCATTCGAAAAGACCTGAAACGCCTCCGCCGGCGTGAGAATCCCCGCCACCAGCAACGCGCACATCGCCAGCAGCGCGCACAAATCCAGGGAAATTTTCTCCCAGACCATGACGGCAAACGTCACGGCCAGCACACCCAGGACAAAGGCCATCTCCCAAGTCACGCGCGCAGTGTGTCCGCCCAACTCACCGCCTGCGAGAAAAAACCCGGATTGGCCGCACGTCGCCTCTCTCGGATAATCTGCGCGTGCCGGAACGTCTGCCCATTTACGAACTGGAAGCCGACCTGCTCGCGGCGGCGCGCACCTCGCGTCGCCTGGTCCTGCAGGCGCCCACCGGCTCGGGCAAATCCACGCAAGTGCCCCAAATGCTCCTGCGTCACGGCCTGCTCGACCCGGGCCAGTGCGTCATCCTTCAACCCCGCCGCCTCGCCGCCCGCCTGCTCGCCGCGCGCGTCGCCGCCGAACTGGGCGTGCCGCTCGGACGCGAGGTTGGCTATCAGGTCCGGTTCGAAAGCTGCGTCAGCGACGCCACCCGCATCCGATTCGAGACCGAGGGCATCCTGCTCCGACAACTCCTTCAAAACCCGTCGCTCGACGGCGTCGCCGCCGTGATCTTCGACGAATTCCACGAGCGCCACCTTTACGCCGACATCACGCTCGCCCGTGCGCTCGACCTGCAGGAACAACACCGCCCCGACCTCCTGGTGCTGGTCATGTCCGCCACGCTCGACGCCGACGAACTGCTCGCCTACCTCGCGCACATGCGCGTGCCCAAACCCGAATTTCAACCCGCCCTGCTGCGCTCCGAAGGCCGCACGTTCCCCGTCCAGATTGAATACCGACCACCTCGGCGCGGTGCCCACACGGCGCGTGGGTCGGCTCCGGACACCCCGCCCGTTTGGGACGCGGCCGCCGAGGCCTTTGCCCATTACGTGCGCGAGGGCGGCGCGGGCGACGTGCTCATCTTCATGCCCGGCGCGTTTGAAATTTCGCAAACCCTTGCTGCGCTGCGTGAACGGCCCGAATCGCGCGGCTGGCTGTTGTTGCCCCTGCACGGCGAATTGCCGCCGCAGGAACAGGACGCCGCCGTCGCCCGCTACCACCAACCGAAGGTCGTCGTTACCACCAACGTCGCCGAAACCAGCATCACCATCGAAGGCGTGCGCCTGGTGATTGATTCAGGTCTGGCGCGCATCCCGCGTTACGACGCCGCACGCGGCATCAACACGCTCTGGATCGAGCCGATCTCGCAAGCCAGCGCCGACCAACGCGCCGGACGCGCCGGACGCACCGCCCCGGGCCGTTGCATCCGACTCTGGTCGGAGGCCGAACATCGCCAGCGCCCCGAGCGCGAACTGCCCGAAGTCCGCCGCCTCGACCTTGCCGAGGTCGTTCTCACCCTCAAAGCCGCCGGGGTCGAAGACCTCCGCGCGTTTCGCTGGCTCGATCCGCCCGACCCGGTCGCGCTCGCCCGCGCCGAGGAGGAGTTGCTCGACCTGGGCGCGCTGCGGCGGGACGAGCCCGCCGGTGATGCCGGCTCACGCCCGCAGCCGGTCGCCTCACGGACTGACACTCCGGAAGCCTCGCAGACCTCTCCGGCGGCCGCCTGCACCCGCATCACGCCGCTCGGGCGCAAAATGCTCGCCTTCCCCGTGCATCCGCGCTACGCGCGCATGTTGCTCGCCGCGCAGGAATTCGGCTGTGTCCACGCCGCCTGCCTGGTCGCCGCTCTCACCCAGGGACGCGACCTGTTGGTGCGCGCCGCCGGCCAGGCCGCGCGCGCCGACCGCGACGAGTTGCTCGGCGACCGCGCCACATCGGACTTTTGGATCCTCATGCGCGCCTGGAACTACGCCCGACAACACCAGTTCCGACTCGAATCCTGTCGCCGGCTTGGCATCCACGCCCAGGCGGCCCGGCAGGTTGGCCCGCTCTTCGAGCAGTTCCTGCGCATCGCCAGAAACGAGGGCCTGGACGTCACGCCACGCGAAACGCCCGACGAGGCCCTGCGCAAATGCATCCTGCTGGGCTTCAGCGACCGGGTCGCCCGCCGCCTGGATGAAGGCACGCTCCGCTGCGAATTGGTGCGCGGGCGACGTGGCGTGCTCGCGCGCGAGAGCGCCGTGCGCGCCAGCCCGTTGCTCGTCGCTGCCGAAATCCGCGAGGTGCAAACCGCCGCTGGCGAAGTCCAAACCATCCTCTCGCTCGCCACGGCCATCGAACCGGCGTGGCTGGAGGAACTGTTCCCCGACGAGGTCCGTTGCGAAACGCGCGTGGACTTCGATCCGCAGGCCCGGCGCGTGGTCGCCGCCGAAGTGCACCTGTTCCGCGACTTGGCCTTTGCGGTGCGGCGCGTCGAGCCACCGGCCGACGAAGCGGCGCGCGTGTTGGCGAAGGAGATTTTGGCGGGCCGCCTGCCCCTGCCCGGTTGGGACCACGCCGTCGAGCAATGGCTGCTGCGGCTGCGCCTGCTGTGCGAACGTTGCCCGGAGTTGCAACTGCCCGCTTTCACCGAGGCCGACCGCGCCCACCTCGTCGAACAACTCTGCCACGGTGCGATCAGCTACAAGGACATCAAGGAGCGCGACGTGGGCGCGCTGGTGCGCGAGTGGCTTTCTCCGGCGCAACGCGCCCTGCTGGACCAGCACGCGCCCGAACGCGTCCGGTTGTCCAACGGACGCCAGCCCAGGGTGCAATACGTCGAAGGCCGCCCCCCGTTCATCGCGCTGCGGATTCAGGAACTCTACGGCGTGACGGAAACCCCGCGCATTGCCCTGGGCCGCGTGCCGCTGGTCGTTCAGGTGCTTTCGCCCGGCATGAAACCGGTGCAGGTGACGCAGGACCTCGCCGGCTTCTGGCGCGACCACTACCCGCGCCTCAAATCCGAACTCCAACGCCGCTATCCCAAACACGAGTGGCGCTGAGCGCACCCGCAACCGCCGCCCCGGTTGCCCCTATACACGCGCCCCCCCGCCTGCTAACCTCCCCGCAGCTATGGCGACGGAACCCAAATCGGTGGACGACATCCTCCTGGAGGCCGAGGAAAAAATGATCAAGACCGAGCACATCGTGCAGAACGAATTCGCCGGCGTGCGCACGGGCAAGGCCTCGCCCGCCTTGGTGGAAAACATCATGGTTGAAGCCTACGGCGCGCAAATGCGCATCCGCGAGCTGGCCGGCATCACCACACCCGAACCCCGCACGCTCGCCATCCAGCCCTGGGACGCCGCCATGCTCCATCCCATCGAGAAGGCCATTCAAAAGGCCAACATCGGCCTGACCCCCTCCATTCAGGGGCGCATCATCCGAATCTTTTTCCCGGAGTTGAGTCAGGAACGCCGTCAGGAATACGTGCGGATGGTGCGCGCCATGGCGGAAAATGCCCGCATCGCCATCCGCCACGTGCGCCGCGACGCCATGGAAGAACTCAAAAAACAAAAAGCCGCCGGCCACATCCCCGAAGACGACGAGCGCCACGCCGAAAAAGAACTTCAGAAACTCCACGACCAGTATATCGCCAAGATTGACCAGCACCTCGCCCACAAGGAAAAGGAGATCATGACGGTTTGACCGGGTGGTTGCGCGCGCTCCTGCCCGTCCGGCGCGTCACAACCGCCCGGGCGGCGAGACGCTCCAACGCTCCGCGCCCTCCGCGCTTCTCCGTTGAAGGGATGCCTGCGGCGGGGACAACACCGCACGCAAGACGCCCGCATCTTTCATCATTCAACGTTCGAAGTGGAATGTTCGTCATTCGATGCTCCTCAGCTCCCCTCGCGCGCACCTCGTTCCCCAACGCTTGACCGGGTTTCCACCCCCGCTGCCAAATCCAGCACGCGCGCCTGTGAGATTCGCTCGGTGATGATCCACCGCGTCAGATTCACCCAGCGCCGGCAGCGTTCGAGCACGATGCCGTCAGCGGTGGCGATCACGTGCGGGGAGTCCGCCAGCACGTGGTCGGGACTGAAACTCAATTCCACGTCCATGTCCCAGCCCTCGGTGGCGGCCAGATCCAAAATGAGCGCGCGCAGCCGCCCGCTGTTGGACACGGGCCGGTCGAGCCACCAGCGGCAACGGCTCACGCCCCAGCCCCGGGCCGTTTCGCCCACCAGCCGCAGCGCCGGAACGGTCTCCTGCATCTTGCGGTAGCGCCGGTGAATCCCGGCGATGTCCCGACAACATCCGTCCCGGCCCAAAATCACAATCCCGCCCGCCAGCGCGCTTTCGAGCACGGTCAACACGTTGAAGCCATCCAGCCAGAGCTCCTGCCCGCGCAGCGCGGTGGGGGGAACCTCCCGTTGGCGACGCTGTTCGAGTTCGGCGCGCGAACAGGCGTAACGGGCCACAGCCATCCGCTGGCGAGCCGTCAGGTTGTATCGGTTGCCGACCAGTTCGAGCGCCGAGCGCGGCGCGTAATCCCGATCCAGCAACCAGCACAGGTCGCTCGCCGCCGCGCGCAGCGCGACCAACTGACCTGCGCCAAAGAGCCGCTCGTCTTTCGGGCCGGGACCGCGATGTTGCTGACGCGACACGACGGCATCCTGCCACAAGGCCGCCCGGGTGGCAGTCCCGGACTCACGTCGCCCCGGGCTGAAACCCACACGCCGTTCTCCGGCAACGTCGCTCCACTGCTTGCCCATCTCAGGGCTTGCCTGTGGAGCGCGCACTCTTTCCGCATTCGATCTTGAGTGTTCGGTGTTTGAGGTTTGGCGGCGAGGTCGCCGCTCGGCCTCTCTCCGACCGGGACAGAACGCATCGTGAGGCTTGGTCGCTCGTTTTCGCAAGGGACTTCACGCTCACCCCGGCTCTGTCCCTCGAGGGAGAGGGAATTTCCAAGCCGCCGTTCGCACGCATCAGGCCGCAGCGCCCGCGTGCACCCCTGTTCAAAGTTCGAGGTTCAAAGTTCAGAGTTTACGGGCTGGGCGGCGCGGCTCTTGATCTGCCGACTGGAAGTCGGCGAAACAGCAGGCTGGAAGCCTGCGCTACGCTCCACGCTCCGACGCACGCTCAACGCTGTTGTGCCCTGCGGGGCTTGAGAAGTTTGGGGGCGTCGGCGACCCGGGGCGTTGCCCCGGGCCAGCATTGTGCTTGCGCCTTCGGCGCTCCAGGCGGTGGCGGCAACGGCGTTTTCGACGAGACGCCGAGAACTTCCTGGTTCATTGTTCGATGTTGGGCGAAGTGTTTGCGCTTACCCTGGCCCTTTTGCTGGTGGCAGGGGATTGCCAAGCCGCGCACCGCAATGGCGCGGGCCCGGCCCGGAATGATTTTCTGGTTTGATTCGGGCTCACGCTGCGTTTATCAGGCGCCCCATGCGCTCGCATTGGATCAGCCGCTTTGCCTGCGGCGGGGTGCTCGGCCTGTTGCTGGTCTGCCAGAGCGCGGCCGAGACCTTCCGCATCGCCACCTACAACGTGGAAAATTATCTTGATCAACCCACCGAGACGCGGCGCGAGGTCAAATCCGCCGCCGCCAAAGCCAAGGTGCGGGAGAGCATCCGGGCGATGAAACCTGACGTGCTGGCACTTCAGGAAATGGGCCGCGAAAGTGCACTGCTGGAGTTGCGCGATTCGCTGAAAGCCGAGGGGTTGGATTTCCCGCATTGGGAACACGTGAAAGGCTACGACACCAACATTCACGTGGCCGTGCTGAGCCGGTTTCCGATAGTCGCGCGACGCTCGCACACCAACGCCAGTTTTCTGCTGAGCGGGCGGCGCTTTTACGTCAGCCGCGGCTTCGCCGAGGTGGACATCCGCGTCAATGACCGCTACACGTTCACCCTGCTGGCCGCGCACCTGAAATCGCGCCGACCCGTGCCGGAGGCCGATCAGGCCGAACTGCGCCTGGCCGAGGCCCGATTGTTGCGCGCGCGCATCGAGGAGATTCTGACCGCCAACCCGCAGGCCAACATCGTCGTGCTCGGCGACCTCAACGACACCTACAATTCCCCCTCCACCAAGCTCATCGTCGGCCCACGCGGGCGGATGCGGCTGGTGGACACCCGCCCCGCCGAGCGCAACGGCGACAACCTGCCCAACCCGGCCAACCCGAATTATTTCCCGCGCAACATCACCTGGACGCATTATTACGGGGTCGAGGACAGTTACAGCCGCATTGATTACATCCTGCTCAGTCCCGGCATGGCCCGCGAATGGGTGACCAACGAAACCTTCATCGTCACGGTGCCCAACTGGGGGCAGGGCTCGGATCATCGGCCCATCGTGGCGACGATTGAGGCGACCGACAAATGAAGCGCCCGCTTGAGCCTTGCGCCCGGCCCGGGCCGCTCTCGCGCCGGCGGGTTTCCGACTGGACGCGGCGAGTCGGCTTCCGTTAATCTGCTGCCATGTCCAAAACTGCCAGGTCGGACGCCTCCAAAGACGCCACGCTTCCGTTCGAGAAGGCGCTGGAACGATTGGAGCAGGTGGTCGAGACGATGGAAGGCCAGGATTTGCCGCTGGAAGAACTCGTCGCCAAATACGAAGAGGGCATGAAACTGGCCCGGGCCTGCCAGGCCAAACTCGCCGAGGCGGAATTGAAACTTCAACAGCTCGAACAGAACGCCGCCGGCGAACTGCAACTCAAGCCCGCGCGCGTCGAAAACGAATCGTGAACCCTCCCACGCCGAACCCGGCGCGCCGGGCGGCGCGACCGGAGGTTTTGCCCGCAAGCCGATGAGCCCAAAACCCACCCGCTTGCTCGACACGATCAACAGCCCGGCCGACGTCAAGCGGCTGAGCCTGGCGCAACTGGCGCAGTTGGCCGCTGAAATCCGCCAGGAACTCATCACCACCCTTGCCAGGGGCGGCGGACACCTCGGCCCGAATCTCGGCGTCGTCGAACTCACCCTGGCCCTGCACTACGTTTTCGATTCGCCCCGCGACAGATTTGTCTGGGACGTGAGCCATCAGACCTACGTGCACAAGCTGCTCACCGGCCGGCGCGACCGCTTCCACACCATTCGCCAGACCGACGGCCTGTGCGGCTTTGCGCTCCGCACCGAAAGCCCGCACGACTGTTATGGCGCCGGCCACGCGGGCACGGCGCTTTCGGCAGCGCTGGGCATGTGCGCCGCCCGCGACCGCCGGGGCACGAACGAACACATCGTTTGCATCTTTGGTGACGCCGCCCTCACCAACGGCATCTCCTACGAGGCCCTCAACAACCTCGCCCACACGACCAAACGTTTCATCGGCATCCTCAACGACAACGAGTGGAGCATTGCCAAAAACGTCGGCGCCATCGCCACCTACCTGAACAAGCTCATCACCCACCCGCGTTACAACCGCTGGTCGAAGGATTTCGAGCGTTTCCTGCTGCGCCTCCCGAAGGGGGAACTGGCCCTCAAGCTCGCGCACAAGGCCGAGGAGGGCTTCAAAAGCGCCATGGCCGAGGTCGGCCTGCAACCCAGCGAACGCAATCGTGACGCCGACGGACGCGGCGGCTACGGCAACAGTCTGCTCTTTGAGGAAATGGGCCTCCGTTACCTGGGTCCGGTGGACGGCCACGACCTGCCGCTGTTGATCGAACTGCTGGAGTTTACCAAAAACTACGATCGCCCGCTCGTGCTCCACGTCCTCACCAAAAAGGGCAAAGGTTACGACGCCGCCCTGGCCCACCCGGAAAAATTCCACGGCCTCGGCCCCTACGACATCGCCACCGGCAAGCCGATCCCGGCCAAACCCGGCACGCCGCCCAATTACCAGGACGTTTTCGGCAAGGCGCTGGTCAAACTCTGTCAGCGCGACGAACGGCTCATCGGCATCACCGCCGCGATGCCCAGCGGCACCGGCCTCAAATACCTGGAGGAAGCCCTGCCCGACCGGTATTTCGATGTCGGCATCGCCGAGGAACACGCCGTCATCTTCGCCGCCGGCATGGCGACCATGGGTTTCCGGCCCGTCTGCGCGATTTACTCCACCTTCCTTCAGCGCGCCTACGATTGCATCCACCACGACGTGTGCCTGCAGGATTTGCCGGTGATTTTCTGCATGGACCGCGCGGGGCTCTCGGCCAACGACGGCCCCACGCACCACGGCCTGTTTGACATCGCCTACCTGCGCTGTTTGCCCAACGTCATCGCCATGGCGCCCAAGGACGAGGACGAACTGGTGGACATGATGTTCACCGCCACGCACCTGGCGCACCCGACTTTTATCCGTTACCCGCGCGGCGCGGGCGAAGGCGTGCCCATCAAGGACGAACCCCGCCTGCTGGAGGTCGGGCGCGCTGAAATCATCCAACCCTTCGCGGGAAATGGCCGACCCAGGGTCGCGCTGTTCGGTTTGGGGAATCTCAATTCCATGGCGCGACGCGCCGCGGCGCAACTGACGGCGCAAGGGTTTGACTGCGCCGTCATCAACCCGCGCTTCACCAAGCCGCTCGATGCCGACACGCACACGCGCTTCGGGCGCGAGGCAGACCTTGTGGTGACGCTGGAGGATCACGTGCTGATGGGCGGTTACGGCTCGGCGGTGCTGGAGTTGTTCAGCGACGCGGGCATCACCACGCCCGTGGTGCGCATCGGCTGGCCCGACCGGTTCATCGAGCACGCCACGACGGTGGACGAGCTGCGTCGCCGCTACGGCATCACGGTCGAAAACCTCCTGGCCAAAGTGCACGCCCACCTGGGCGAGCCGCACAAATGGAGGCCTTTGGCCACGGTCGCTTAAGGCGCGCCCGGCGAG
>JAOAIM010000007.1:0-30902 GCA_026414705.1 Verrucomicrobiia bacterium
GCGCACAAGCGTGGAGCGTCAGAGCGTGGAGCGTAGCGCAGATTGGTAATCTGCCGTGCCGCCGACTGGCAGTCGGCCAACCCAAAGCGGCGACCCGTCGCCGCGCTCCAAAACGCTGGGACTGCGGCCGGCTGCGGCGAATCGCGCGCTTTGCCGGTCTCGGAAACCAGCGCGTTTGCCGGGCGGCGCGGCCCCGAACTGCTCGCCCGCTCAGGTCAACACGATCTTGTCCCCTTCTTTGAGGGTGACGATGGCTTTTTTCCAGTTGGGCGAGCGCCCGGCCTGCTTGGTGTATTGGCGTCGGGCCTTGCCGCGCACGTGCATGGTGTTGACGCGGATGACCTTGACCTTGAAAAGTTCCTCGACGGCCTTGCGGATTTGATACTTGTTGGCGCGCGGGTCCACCACGACGGTGTATTGGTTGTATTTTTCGCCCTGGCGGGTGCCCTTTTCGGTGAGCCGCGCGGTTTTGACGATTTCGAAGGCGTTCATGGTCGGTTCAACTGAGATTCGCTAAAAGGGCGCCGGGTGATTCGTGGAATTGGTTGGGCGTTGATGGGCGAAAGAGTTGCGGCTTCCGGGCGTCAGGGCGGTTTCAGGCCCGCGCTGCCGGGCGCTCCGATGCTGTAACGGTTGAATCATTTCAGCGCTGAACCATTCCGGGTTGGTTCAATCCTTCATCAGCCGCGCCTCGAGCTTCTCAAAGGCGGCGCGGGTGAAGACCAGTTTGTCCGGGCGGAGCACCTCGTAGGTGTTGAGGTTGGCGCTGGTGGTCAGAGCCAGGTCCGGGATGTTGCGCGAGGCGAGCGCGATGTTCCGGTCCGCCTCCGGGGTGACGATCAGCGTGGTGCCGTCGAGTTGCAGGGTGCGCAGGACGTTGACCATTTCCCTGGTTTTGTGGCTGGGGAGTTTGAGGTCGTCCAGAATGAGCACGTCGCCGGCTTTGAGCCGCTCGGTCAGCGCTTTGCGGAGGGCGAGTTGTTTGGTTTTGGCGTTGACCTTTTTGTGGTAGTCGCGCGGTTTGGGGCCGAAGACGACGCCGCCGCCGCGCCAGAGCGGGGATTGAAACGAGCCGGCGCGGGCGCGTCCGGTGCCCTTTTGTCGCCAGGGTTTTTTGCCGGTGCCGGCGACTTCGCCCTTGGTTTTGGTGCTGGCGGTGCCGCGGCGCTGGTTGGCCAGATGGGCGACCACGGTGTCGTGGACGGCCTGCAGGCCCTTGTTGCCCTCGACCAGCGGGAAGCGAACCTCAAGTTCGCCCTGGTCCTGTCCCTGAAGATTTTTGACTGGAAGCTTCATGCGTTGGAGTGCTGCTGGCGCGTTCAACGCGGGTCAACGGGAGGCGTCACTTTTTGGCCTCGGCCTTTTTGGGTTCTTCCTTTTTGACGCCCTTCTTGGTGACGGCGACCGAGACGGGCGGTTTCCAGCCCTTGGGCCGTTTTTTGGCCTCGCGGATGATCACGTAATCACCCTTGGCGCCGGGCACGGCACCCTTGATCAGCAGGAGGTTGTCAGCCTCGCGCACCTGGATGACTTCGAGGTTTTGAACGGTGCGTCGGACCTGGCCCATGTGGCCGGGCATGCGCATGCCGCGCCGGACGGTGCCGGGGAACAGGCGCTGGCCGATGGCGCCGGGACGGCGATGCCAGCCCTTGGCGCCGTGGGAGGCGTCACCGCCGCGAAATCCGTGGCGCTTGACCACGCCCTGAAAACCGCGGCCCTTGGTGATGCCGATCACGTCCACAAAGTCGCCGGGCGCAAAGAGCGTCGGGCCGACCACGTCGCCGGGTTTGACCTGTTGGGTGAAGTTGCGGAATTCGCGGATGCGGCGCAGGGGCGGGCCGTTGAATTTTTTGAGGTGGCCGAGAATGGGCTTGGTCAGGCGCGATTCTTTTTGCGGGTCAAAGCCCAGTTGCACGGCGTTGTAGCCGTCGGACTCGACGGTTTTGCACTGGAGGACGTGGTTGGGGCCGGCGAGCAGGACGGTCACCGGCACGACGTTGCCGTGCGCGTCAAACACGCGCGTCTGGCCGAGTTTTTTTCCGATCAAACCAACGGGCATAGGTCGGGACTCCTTGGCGTGGGGCGCGCTCAAATCTTGATGGTGATGTCCACCCCGGCCGGGAGATTGAGCTTTTTGAGCTCGTCCACGGTCTTGGCGGTGGGTTCGATGATGTCAATGAGGCGCTTGTGGGTGCGCTGCTCGAAGGTTTCCTGGGATTTCTTGTCGGCGTGGGGCGAGCGGAGCACGGTGAAGCGTTCGATGCGCGTGGGCAGGGGGATGGGGCCGGCCACGCGCGCCTGGGTGCGCCGGGCCACTTCCACAATCTCGCGGGCCGACTGGTCAATGACCCGATGGTCATAGCCCTTGAGCCGAATGCGGATGCGTTGTCCAGCCATACAAAGAGCAGCAAGTCGTTAAAGTGTTCTCACGTGTGCCCGCCTCGAACCGTCCCCGAAAGCGGGCGGGGAATCTAGCAAAGGTTGTCGCTGCTGCAACATGTTTTTTGGGTCGGGCCGCGCGGGTTCAGGAGCGGGCCGCTGGTTTGGTTTTGGCCAGGTCGAGGATTTTTTCCAGGATGCTGTTGGGCACCTGTTCGAAGGTGAGCGGCTCCATCGAGTAGGAGGCGCGGCCCTTGGAAAGGGAGCGGATGGCGGTGGCGTAGCCGAACATCTCGGCCAGGGGCACCTCGGCGCGCAGAATGGTCTGGCCGCCCTTGGCCTCGATGGCCACGATGCGGCCGCGGCGGCGGTTGATGTCGCCCATGATGTCGCCCTGGTATTCATCGGGCGTGGTGACCTCCACTTTCATGATGGGCTCAAGCAGGATGAGCCCCGCCTTTTTGGCGGCGTCTTTGAGGGCGAAGATGCCGGCCATTTTGAAGGCCAGTTCGCTGGAGTCCACCTCGTGGAACGAGCCGTCCACGATCTGGACCTTGATGTCAATCATCTGGTAGCCGGCCAGCACGCCGCTCTTGGCCGCTTCCTCAATGCCGTCAATGACTGCCGGGATGTATTCCTTGGGAATCACGCCTCCGACGATTTTGTTTTCGATCTCGATGCCCTTGCCGCGCGCGTTGGGTTCGATGTGAATGCAGGCGTGGCCGTATTGGCCGCGGCCACCGGTCTGCCGGATGAATTTGCCCTCGCCGTCGGCGGGCTGGGTGATGGTTTCGCGGTAGGCGATTTGCGGCGCGCCGGCGTTGGCCTCCACTTTGAACTCGCGGAAGAGCCGGTCGCGAATGATTTCCAGGTGCAGTTCGCCCATGCCCGCGATGATGAGCTGGCCGGTTTCCTGGTCGGTGTACACGCGGAAGGTGGGGTCTTCCTCGGCGAGCCGTTGCAGGCCCTCACCGAGCTTGTCGCGGTCCTGCTTGGTTTTGGGTTCGACGGCCATGCTGATGACCGGTTCGGGGAAGGTCGGCGGTTCGAGCATCACGTCGAGCCGCTCGTCGCAGAGCGTGTCGCCGGTGGTGATGTTGCGCACGCCGACCAGGGCGGCGATTTCGCCCGCATACACCGCGTCAATGTCCTTGCGTTCGCTGCCCTGGATGATCATGAGGCGGCTGATGCGCTCGCGTTTGCGCGTGCGGGGGTTGTAAATCACGTCGCCTTTCTTGACCTGCCCGGAATAGACGCGGAAGAAGACGAGCTTGCCCGCGTAGGCGTCGGTCCAGAGCTTGAACGCGAGCGAGCAGAAGGGCGCGTCGTCGCGAGCCTCGACTTTCACGATTTCGCCCGTGGTGGGGTTGGTGCCCTCGGCGGGCGGGATGTCGAGCGGACTGGGCAGATAATCCACGATGGCATCAATGAGCGGCTGGACGCCCTTCTTTTTGAAAGCCGAGCCGCAGAGCACCGGCACGAACTCGATCTTGCAGGTGAGGCGGCGGATGGCGGCCTTGAGTGCCTGGGGCGTGATGGGTTTGTCCTCGATGACCAGCTCGGCGAGTTGATCGTCCTTGTTGGAGACGGCCTCAATCAACTCCTGCAGGGCGACTTTGGCGCGCTCGCGCAGCGGTTCGGGAATCTCGGTGATGTCGTATTTGAGGCCCTCGTTGATGACGTCGCCGCGGCCCCAAACGATGGCCTTCTGGTTGACCACGTCAATGACGCCCTCGAACTTGTCCTCCGCGCCGATGGGCAGAAACACCGGCCAGGCGTAGGCACCGAGCTTGGTGCGCATGTCGTTGAGCGCGTTTTCAAAATTCGCGCCGGTGCGGTCCATTTTGTTGACGAACGCGATGCGCGGCACGCGGTATTTGGTGGCCTGACGCCAGACGGTTTCGGATTGGGGCTGCACCCCGGCCACGCCGCAGAAGACCGCCACCGCACCGTCGAGCACGCGCATGGAGCGCTCCACCTCCGCGGTGAAATCCACGTGCCCCGGAGTGTCAATGATGTTGATGCGATGCGGCACGCCGGTGAAAAGCTTCTCCAGGCCGCCGTCGTTTTTTTGCGTCCAGAAACAGGTGACCGCCGCCGAGGTGATCGTGATGCCGCGCTCGCGCTCCTGCTCCATCCAGTCCGTGACGGTGTTGCCGTCGTCCACGTCGCCGATGCGGTGGATCAGGCCGGTGTAAAAGAGGATGCGCTCGGTCGTGGTGGTCTTGCCCGCGTCAATGTGCGCGGCAATGCCGATGTTGCGTGTCCGCTCCAGCGTGTATTCGCGCCGGGCGGAATTCGGCGATTTCGTCGGTTCTTTTTCAGCGACTGCTTGCATGTGTTACTCGTTCCAATCCGTTTCGGTTTCGTCGTTTTCGCCGGCCGGTCGCGCCCTGAACCGGCCGCGTTGCGGTCGTTGCCGTGGGGCGCGGGCCGGGACAACAAAACGCCCCGAGCGCACAGCGCAACCCGGGGCATTGGACCGCGAGAGCTTACCAGCGGAAATGGGCAAAGGCCTTGTTGGCCTGCGCCATCTTGTGCACCTCGTCGCGTTTGCGGATGGCGTTGCCCTGGCCCTGGTAGGCTTCCAAAATCTCCGCCGCCAGGGCGTCCTTCATCGGCACGCCCTTGCGCGCGTCGGCAAAGCTCACAATCCAGCGCATCGCCAGCGAAATCTGCCGGTCCGGCGGCACCTCCATTGGCACCTGATAGGTCGCGCCGCCGACCCGACGCGCCTTGGTCTCGATGCGCGGCTTGGCGTTGTCCCCCGCGCGCTGGAGAATGTCCACCGGATTGGTCGCCGGATTTTTCTCGGCGATCCGGTCAAACGCGCCATAGACGATGCGCTCGGCGACGGTTTTTTTGCCGCGCCGCATCACGGTGTTGATCAGGCGCGCCACCAGCGTGCTCTGATACCTGGAGTCCGGCGCGATCGGCCGGCGTTCCGCTCGTCGTCTCCGTGCCATGAAATCCCTGCTCCGTTAAACGTTTGACAACCGATCCGACTCTGGCCGGGCGGCGCTCAGGCAGCCGCTGCCGGGGCTGCGGCCGCTGCCGCCGCCGGTTTGGCGCCGGCTTTCGGCCGCTTGACACCGTATTTGGAGCGGCTCACGCGCCGTTTCTCCACACCCGCAGCGTCGAGCGTGCCGCGCACGATGTGATAACGCACCCCGGGCAGGTCTTTGACGCGCCCCCCGCGCACCAGCACAATCGAGTGCTCCTGCAAGTTGTGTCCCTCATCCGGGATGTAGGCGATGACCTCGTGGCCGTTGGTCAGGCGCACCTTGGCCACCTTGCGCATCGCCGAGTTGGGCTTCTTGGGCGTGCGCGTCATCACCTGAATGCACACACCCCGCCGAAACGGCGATCCCTTCAGAGCCGGCGCCTTGGACTTGGCCCTGAGTTTGCGACGGCCCTTGCGGACCAGTTGATTGATTGTCGGCATCGTGCGTTGATTGAAATTGCGACCGCGCCGGACGCACCCTGGTCCGGCAACGGGACGCGCATCCTAGCAAACAAATTCCCTCACGCAACTGGTTTTTTGCAGCCGAGGCGGTCGTGGATGCGCTTCGGGCGTCCGGCCGGCAGCGGTGCGGCGGAGGGGTCAGCGTGAGGCCGACGGCATCGCACCGCCACCGGCCAGCGGCTCAGCCGCCGCGCGGTGCGCCTCCACCACCAGCGTGTCCCCGACGAACAGCCCGAAACGCGCGGCGCTGCTGACGGGGAGCGGCTCACGATACCGAGGCGAGCGGGCGGTGGGTGGTTGGCCGTTGGTGCTCAATCGAAGGGTAAACGGTGGCGCGGGCGACCCGTCCGGGCTGGCGGCGGCGATCAGGGGACGCACCCACACGTCGGTGGCCACCAGCGCCACCGCAAACACCGCACAACGCGGGCGCACCGTGTCGGTTTGCAACAGCCGCGAGGCGACGCCTGCTTCGGTGGGCGTGGGGTTCGGCCCGAGCAGTTGCACCGGGCCGATTGTGCCGAAGTAAACGGGCAGGCCGTTGGTCGGCACGAGCGTGCCGTGCGCGTCACGAATTTCAGCGTGGCAGAAAACGGCGTCCTTACCCTCGGCGGCAAAGGCTTTTCCGGCCAGATCAAACCAGAGTTTCAACTGCTCCGGCGCGCCGGGCCTTCTGACGGTGTGGCCGGCCACGGGTTCGCCGTTGATGTAACCGACCGCCCGGAGCGTGCCGGGCGCGAGGTCCGGCAGCGTGAAGGTGAAGGGCGGATGCCGCAGGCGGGTCGAAACCCGGTCGCGGTCGGGCCGGCGCCGACCCAGCGAACGCTCGTCGCCAAACAGCTCGACCTCGTCGCAGTTGCTGAAGATGCGCACGTGGCGGGGCGAATGTTCAGTGTTCCAGGACGCGATGAAGAGCACCGGGCCGACCGGGCGACCGGCCACCGGTTCGTCGGCATCGCGCTGGCTGCGGTAGAACCACCACGCGAATTTTGGCAGCCGGAAAATGTCCATGCAGCCGGAGGCCTCGATGTCCGGCGCGTAACCGCGGTTGTAGTCGAACATGACCCAGAGGCCGTCGGCAAACGCGGTGGTGCCCAGGTTGTCGTTGTGGGCTTCCTGAAAATTGAGGGCCTGCTGGAGGAGGCGGATTTCCCCGTCGCCGCGCCGCTGGCGGCTGTTGCGCTCGGCGGGCGCGAGGTCTTTCCAGAGGTGCTGCTGCAAGCCGGCGTTCTGGGCGAAGTATTCCCAGTCGCCGTATTCGCTGATGACGCAGGGCTGATTGGTGACGTGGCGACAGCCCCCGTGCTGGCGCGCCTGAATGAACACGTCGTAGCCCGGCTGCCAGCCGCAGGTGAACATCTGGTCGCCGGGATACTCCTGGTGCGCGGCGGCGTGTGCGGCGGCGATGAATTCGGCGGGTTGGTCGCTCTCATTGAGCGAAACCTCCCACAACACCACGGAGGGATGGTTGCGGTCGCGGCGGATCAATTCGCGGCACTCGCGCAACTTGATCGCGGCGAAGGCCGGGTCGGAGTTGAAATACTGCCAGCCCATGAGGCAGTTCATGACCACGATGCCCAGCTCATCGCACGCGTCCAGAAACGCCGGCGACTGCGGATAATGCGAGAGCCGCACATAATCGAAGCCCGCTTCCTTGATTTTGAGCGCGTCCCGATACTGCGCCGCGTCGGAGAGCGCGTTGCCGATCCAGGGATACTCCTGATGCCGGTTGACGCCGCGCAAAAACATCCGCTCCCCGTTGAGGAAAAACCCGTCAGGTCGGATTTCAACTCGCCGGATGCCGATGCGCAGTTCCTCCTGATCCACGGTTTGCCCGGCCGCGAGCAGGCGAATTTTGACGCGATAAAGATGCGGGCGGGCGGGCGACCAAAGGCGCGGCTGCGACACGTGCAACTGCTGAACCCACTCGCGCTCGGCGCCCGCGGCCAGGTCGCCCGGCGTGCGAGCCGACGCGACCGTTTTGCCGTTCGGCCCCACGAGCAGGGTTTCCAGGGTGAAACGGCGCGGGGCACGATCGGCGTTGCGCACATGCGTCTGAACGCGCACGACGGCCGCCGTGGGCGTAACGCGCGGGAAAGTGACAAACACCCCGCCGGAGGCGACGCGATCGGCCAGAATCGGGTCGGTGATGTGGAGCGGGTCTTTGAAGGTGAGCGAGGCGCCGCGATACAAGCCGCCGTAGAGGTTGAAGTCCAGGTCAGCGAGCGGTTTCGGGCCGGTGAGGGGGTTGTCGCGATTGTCGAGCCGCACGGCGACGACGTTGGTGTGGCCGGGTTGCAGCAGGCGGGAAATCTCCATCACATAGGGCAGGTAACCGCCCAGGAACGATCCGGCGGGCTGGCCGTTGACCCAGATTTGCGCGGCGTTCATCGCGCCCTCGAAGCGCAGAATGGCCACGTGATTGGACATCTTCGAGGGAACGAGGAAGTGCTTGCGGTACCAACAGACGCCCTGCCACTGCGGGGCGTTTTGGCCGCAAACCAGCGCCTCGATCCTCGGCGTGTGCGGCAGTGTGACGCGCTCCCAGTCGGTGTCGTTCCAATCGGCCCGGTGCGCGCCCTCGGGGTCATCGCGCAGGAAGCGCCAGGCGTCGTTGAACGGCGCGGCGTTCAACGCGCCACCCAGAGCCAGAGCCCAAATCCAGGCGGTGATCCTTCGCAATTCCATGAAGCCCTGATGTGCAGCGCGGAAGCAGGTCAATCGGACCGGAGTTTGAAGAAGCGCCGGTCGCCCTCGACCGGGACGGTGGCCTGGTAGTCGAGATTGGTTTGGGTAACGGGCGCCGGCACCGGTTGCCAGAGGACGTTCGGGCCCAGGCTGGTTGTGCCCACCAGCGACATGCCCGCGCCGCTCAACGGCCATTCGAGTCGAAGCCCCGGCGCGGCGAGACTCGCCGAAAGTGTCGTGGGCGCGGTCAGGCGTCCGAGCGCGGCGGCCACCGGCAGCACCGCACCCCCGGGCGCGAAGAACGAACGCTGATCAAAGCCGGCCAGGTTGTAGCCCCAGAGCTGCTGGTATTCGGCGCCCCACCAGAAAATGCCCTGACCGCGTCCGCCGGGGACGGATTTGACGGTTTCGGCGAGCGCGACGAGGAACTGCACCTGCCCGTTGGTAGTGGCGGGGATGCCGTGGATGTTGGTCGAGGCGGTGAACGGGAACGCCGTTTCGAGCACGACCACCGGTTTGCCGTAGCGCGCGGCGGCGTTGGTGAGTGTGGTGCGCAGGTTCTCGAGCGGGCCGTGCCAGAAGGGGTAGTAGCTCAGGCCGATCCAGTCGTAGGCGACACCGCGCGCGTTGAGGCGGTCGAAAAACCACTGCGTGCCGGCCCAGTCCCCGCCGCGGTCAATGTGAATGAGGATGCGCGGGGTGGCGGGCGCGGCCTCGCGCACGCCCTGAATGGCGGCGTTGAGCAGTTGCGCCAGTTGCGACCATTGATTCGACGTATCGTAAGTGCCACCGACGCGCCCGTGGGGCCAGAGCAGGCCCTGGGTGATTTCGTTGCCGATTTGGACGTAATCGGGCGCGGCGCCCGCGGCGGCCAGAGTCGCAATCACGTTGCTGCTGTAGGCGCGCACCTGCCCGACCAGTTGGGCAAAGGTCAGATTCGTCCACGCCGCCGGCACGCGCTGATGTCCCGGATCAGCCCAGGTATCGGAGTAGTGAAAATCCAGCAGCAACCGCAGCCCGGCGTTTTTGACGCGAACGGCCAGGGGCAGGGTGTAATCGAGGTTGTTGATGTAGTTGTAGGGGTCAGCGGCGGCCTGGGCGGCGCTGCTGGTGAAGAGCCGCAGCCGCACGCAGTTGATGCCGCGATTCGTCAGAATGGCCAGCGCGTCGCGCGGTGTGCTGCCCTCCCGATACACCACGCCCCGATCTTCAAAAAATCGAAGGTGCGAGAAATCCGCCCCCGCCAAAAACGGTTCGCCGGCGCATGCGACGCGCACCGACGCCGCAACCGCCGCAACAAAAAGCCATGCTGCACCCGCTCTCACAATCAGCCTCGCTGGCCCGTAAGATACACCGGTTCAACAATTCACGGGCCGACCAGCCGGAAGAACGCCCTGTTGGACCCGATGTTCACGACCGCCGAGTTCTGGTTTTCGGTGTTTGGCACGTCTTGCCACGGGCCGGTGACGGCCGGGGCCGATTGCAGGCGCACGCGCGGCCCGCCCTGCCAGGACAACTCCGCGCTGGTGGGCGTGAGCGGCGTCCAGTTCAGCGCGCCCAGCGAGGTGACGTTGTTGAGGAACGCCACCGGCAGGACGACCGCGTTGGTGCTGGTGAACAGGTAGGTGCGGTCGCCGGTGGTTTCCCACGTGTTGCCGTTGATGACGAACTGGTAGAGCATCGTGCTGCCCGGCGCGTGATTGGTGCTGAGGAACGTGCCCGAATACACGATCGGGCTGGTCGGGCTGTTGGTCAGCACAAAACCGCCCAGCCACGCGCCGCCCGGCCCGGTCAGAAACGATCCGCGCGCCTCCACAAAATCGCCGTTGTCCGGGTTGAACTGGCCACGCGCCATCGCCACGCCCATGTTGACGGTAAAAGTGACCGGGATGGGCACGGCGACGTTGGTGACGTCGTTGAACCAGACGATCGGCAGCACGATGGGCACGTTGGTCATGATGAAGGTGCGGTTGGGGCGGGTTTCCCAGTTGCCGTTCATGATGAACTTGTAGTTCACGGGCGCGCCGACGGCGTTGGTGATTTGAAAAGTGCCCTCCCACAGGACGCTGTTGGTGGGGCTTTGCGTCAGCAGGTGCGTGCCCAGGTTGGCCCAGTTGTCTATCGCATCGCCCGACACCGCCAGCGTGCCGGTGGCCGGGTTGAAAGAGCCCTGCGCGATTTGCACGCTCATGTTCACGCGGAAGGTCACCGGCACGTGGTTGGTGATGACGTTGGTGATGTTGTTGAAATACACCACCGGCAGCACCGTGTCGGTGGGCGGCACCTGAAACCAGCGATTTTGATCGCCGTTGGGACCGACGCCGTCCACCTCCCATACCACGCCGACGCCAAAGACCTGTTTGACGAATTTGTAGTTGGGCCAGGTGCCGGCCGTCAGGTTGAAGGTGCCCTCCCAGATGTCGGGCTCGCTCTGGCTGCGGGTCAGGGGCGAGGCGGTCGTGCTCCAGCCGTTAAAGCTCCCGGCCACAAACACCAGGTCGGTCTCGGGGTTGAACTGCCCCATCGCCGTTTGGACGCTCATGTTGACGCGGAAGGTCACGTTGACCGCCACAGCCGGCAGCGCCGCCGCCAGCAACACGCTCGCGCTCAGCAGAAGAAGCCTTTGTCGTTTCATGGTCTGATTTCAGGTTTGGTTTGTGACAAGTTGGAAAGAGCCACAGGGCGGTGGATCAATAAAACGCCGTGTCCACGCCGATGTATTGCCACTGGATCAGGGCGCGAGGTCGCGTTTCGACATGGCCGTCGGCGTAGCCGGCGTTGACGGACTGGAGTTTGCCGTTGACCGAATGGCCGGCGCCGGCCTTCGCCACGTTGGTGACACTGCCCGCGGTGAAGCAGTAGTCGGTGATCACCGGCTGGGTGCGCGCGGCCGGATCGTCGGGTTTGGTCGGCCAGCCGATTTGTTCCCGGCTGCGGGAGGGCGAGGGCGAGGGGAAGACCACACCGGGGGCGCTGGCCAACGGACGCGGCACCCACCAGGCGTGGAACAACACCGCAAAGGTGCCGTTGTAACGGTTGCCCAGATACAAATTCAAATCGTCGGTCGTCACCAGCGGGCGGTTGTAACGGGTTTGAAACCACTGCCGCGCCTGCTCGGCCTCGTCGGCCCGCGCCGGGCAAAACCACAACGGCACCGTCAACCCGTAGGGCGTCAGACCCGGCACCATGCTCAGGGACACGTCCCAGGCGTTCTGGCCGCAGTTGGCCACGGCAAAGGAGGGCAACCGTCCGCGGGCGTCGTCGCCGGTGTACATTGCGTTGACCACGGCCCATTGCCGGTAGTTGGAGGTGCAACTGGCGACCTTGGCCCGAAACTTGGCGTTGCCGAGCGCCGGCAGGAGCATCGCCGCCAGAATCGCAATGATCGCGATCACGACCAGCAGCTCGATGAGCGTGAACGCGCCGGGGCGCGCGACGCGCCGCGGCTGCAGGCGCGGGCGCGGATTCCGGCTCGGCAACGGCTGTTTCATGCTTTCCGGCTCATTTTAAGCCGCCCCGCCAGCGGCGCGACAGCCTCACAAATGTGTGGTTATTCGGCGCGCGCGGTGCGGAATTTCAACGCCGCCTCCGTGCGCGAACGCACGTGCAGCTTGTGATACACGTGTCGCAGATGCCACCGCACCGTGCCATCGGTCACACCGAGCCGGTCGGCGATTTTCTTGTTGGAAAACCCCTCGGCCAGCAGCTCCAAGATTTCCCGTTCCCGGGGCGAGAGGTCCTCGACCTCCCGGGCGGCGGTGAGCGGTTCGCGGAAGGAGGCGATGACCTTGCGGGCGATTTCGCGCGACATGGGCGCGCCGCCCTGCCGCACCTCCCGGATGGCCGCCAGCAGTTCCTCGGGTGGGCAGCGTTTCAGCAGATACCCGCACGCCCCGGCCCGCAGCGCCTTGAAAATCCGGTCGGTGTCCTCATACACCGTCACCATCAGAATCTGCGTGTTGGGGAGCAGTTCCTTGAGCCGCGCGCAGCATTCGATGCCGGACATGTTCGGCAACTGGATGTCCATGAGCACCAGGTCCGGGCGGTGACGCGGCAGGAGCTTGAGCGCCTCCTCGCCCGTCGCGCACGCGCAAACGCATCGGCACTCCGGATCGCTCTGGACGAATTCGACCAGGCTTTCGCGGATCGTCTTGTTGTCTTCAACAATGGCCACCGTGGTCATGGGGCAGCGGAACGTAAAGGCTCACCGTGACGCCCTGTCCGGGCCGGCTGCGGATTTCGGCGCGCCCGTTCAATCGCGCCAACCGCGCGCGCAGATTCGCCAGACCGTCTTGCAGCCCGGAGTCCATCGCTTCGGGCAATCCACGCCCGTTGTCGGCAATGGTGAGCCGAAGCTGACCGTTTTCCTGCGCAAAACTCAGTCGCACCTCCGTCGCGCCGGAGTGGCAGACGATGTTGTTAAGGGCCTCCTTGAAGGCCAGAAACAACTGGTGGCGGCTGTGAGAATCCATCTGGGTTTCCGGCAACGCGCCGGTGTCCTCCAACCGCCAGGCAATGTTGGCCAGCCCCAGAAACCGCTCCGCATACAGGCAGAAATAACTCACCAACGAGCCGAGCGAATCATGCCGCGGATTCATGGCCCAGACGATTTCGTCCAGGGCCGTGACCATGGCCCGGGCCTTGTCGCTCATTTGTTCGAGGTAATTTTTCCAGCGCTCCTCACTGGCGGCGGCCGCGCGGGCGCGGGCGGCCAACATCCCAATTTCGGTCAGCCCGGAACCGAGCTCGTCGTGCAAATCCTGCGCGACCCGGGCGCGTTCCTGTTCCATGAGCCGCTGCTGTTCGACGCGCTGGCGCTCGCGGATTTGCACCTCCAGTTCGGCGGTGCGCTGCTCGACCTTTCGGTGCAGTTGGGTGATCCAGAGGCCAGTCAACGCCAGCCCGAACACCAGCGCGCCAACCATCACCGCCAGCCGCTTGAGCGTCCACCACGGCGGCCGCGCCAGCACCCGCAGGTCCGCCGGCGAAGCCAGCAGCAACTCAAACGAGGAAATGTCCTGCCCCATCGCCTTGTCCCCGCCCAGGCCCGAATAGGTGCCGGTCAATTCCAGCGTGCTGCCCAGCGGCGGGGCGGCGAGTCGGGCGCCGCTCAGCCGCGCCGCGAAGGAGCGCACTCCGGTCTGGATTTCAAACACCTGCTCGCCGGCCGTCTCGCGCACGTTGGCCAGCACGCCGCGCACCCGAACCCGTAGGGCATCGTAGCTGCCCTGCAAGAGCCGGTCCGGGGGCAGGTCGCGGGGCGACGGCAGCGGCGCGTGCCCGGTCTGGCGCACCACCGCCTCCCGCAACAGCGGTGAGACCCCGCTCCATTCCGGAAAGCCCACCACCTCCACCTGATCGCCCGGCCGCAGCGCGGGACTTTTCTTGGCGATAAAGCGCAACCCGTTGGCCCCGTCGCTCAGGTAATGCTCCGTGCCGCGGATGTGAAGGATTTGCCCGCAGACCTTCACGCGCCGCACCACGTCAGCCTGCGGGTTGAACAACTGCAACTGCGCCACCGATTGCGCCGGCAACGCGAACAGATCCCCCGGCGCGGGCGACTCCACCGACACCGCCGCGCCGTAGATGCGAATTTCGCCGACCCGCACCTGATGCGTCACGTAGTCCCAGGAGGCAAAGAGCGTCCCGCGGATGCTCACGAGCGAATCCTCGTAACGCTCCAGCGATTGGCCCGGCGGCCCGTTGAGCCGCAGCTCCATTTTGATGCGCCCGTGCCGCGTCAGAAGCGTGAGGCTGTTGGAGTGCACCGCCGTGACGATACCCTGCAATTGCACGAACTGCGCGTCCAGACTGCCGTTGAGCAGTTGATCCCATGTCGGCTGCACCGGATCGGGCAGCCGTCCCGCGCCAAGGCTTCGCACCACGCTGGCATTCACAATCGGCGCAAACAGTCCCGGATCGCTCACCCCCTCCACCTCCACCAACTCGCCGATCTCCGGCAGCGCCGCGCGGCTGAAATCCACCACGTAAAGCCCGCGCGTGGCGTCCTGGAGCGTGAACGCCGATCGCTCCGGCAACAGGCACGTCACCACCCCGCGCAGATGCGCCGGGTAACCTCGCTGCGCCTCCTCGCGACTCAACTGGTGGACGGCCGCCGCCGTGGTCAGAACCGACAGCGCCCCGCCGGCGTTTTGGCCGGGGGACGCCGGCACATCGAGCAGTTCAACCTGCTCGGCCGACGGCACCAACAACACCCCGGCAAGCATCTCGCCGTTGGGCGCAGCCACGCGTTTGCACACGCCACGCGCCCGCACGCGCCGGTTCAAGAGCGAGTCGGATCGCAACCCACTGTTCGCCGGCGCGCGCACCTGCATCTTTCCGCTGCCCGCCAACAGCTCGAGTTCCACGCCCAGTGCGTTCTCACTGGCAAAGTTCACCGTGCCCTCGGCCTGCGCCCACAGACCGTCCTCGCGTTCGGTCAGGGTCTGACCCGGGACCAACGGGCGCGGCGCCGGGAACGATGCCGGACCGATCGGGGTGATGCGGAAGGTCGGCGGCCCCACAAACCAGCGGCTGCCGTCGTCAGATTTGAGGTAAAAAGTGTAAAGCCCTGTTTGCGGCACCTCCAACCAGCCGCTGAACCGCACCCCAATCCGCTCCGCTCGCGGCAGCATCGCGAGCGTGAATCCGGAAACCACGCCACTCTTGAGCGCCGGCAGCCGGTCAAACTCGGGCAATACCTCGCCCAGCGCCTCCACGCACTGATAATCCAGACCCGGCACGAACTCGCCCGAAACCGGATCGCGCCGGAACAGGGCCGTGGGCGCAATTGCGGTGCGGGGCAGGCCCGGGCCCTCCCATTCCAGGGCCAGACCAAACTTGTCCAGCCCGTTGAACCACTCCAGTCGAACCGGATTCTTGCCGGCGCGCAGGAACGCCGTGCCGCGTTTCTCGGCCATGACATGAACCCCGTCGTTGGCGATCAACGGACCGACCACCCCGAGCCGAGCCGCACCCCCAATGAGCGAAACCGTTCCTTCCCCCTCCAGCACGACCGCACGGCCCGCCGTTGGAAACGCGCCGTCCGGTTGCACTTCGATCTCGGCCGCGCCCGTATCGTCGCTCAGCACCAGTCGCCGGGCCGCCGGGTTGGCCCACCACACCGCCCCCTGCAAGCGAACGCGCGCGCTGGTGGCGACACCGCTGCGCCCGGTCTGCAGCAGGTCAGCGACGTTGGTGATCTCCGCGGCTTGGGCCGCCACCATCAACCCGGCCAACCAGCCCAGCCAACCCGCCGACATCAGCCGCATGTGCGCAGTATAAAGCCGCCACCGCCGGCGAGAACCCGCCGGAGGCCCAAACCATACATTTGTGAGGCTGGGCAAAATCCCAAAACTTCGCTCCAATGAGACCGGACTCTGAAGCGACGCAACGTTCAAACCCACCATGAAAACGACCGCTTGCATTGCCTCGTTGACCCTGGCGGTGCTGCTGGCCGCCGTGGCCCGCGCAACGACCTACAACGACGCGACGGGCGACTTCACCGGCAACAGCGCCCTGGACATCACCTCCGTGACCATCAACAACGACGCCACCACGCTGTCGTTTACCATCCACCTGGCGGGCGATCCGACCACCGCCAACTGGTATAACTACTACGTCGGCATTTCTCGAAACCTTTTCGGCGGGGTGGGCGGCAACCTCAACGGCCCGGGCGGCTGGGGAAAAAACATTCAGATGAGCGTTGGCGGCATGAATTACTTCATCGGCGCGTATCCGTTCTGGGGCGGCTACTCGCTGCTGACCTGGAACGGTTCGGCCTGGACCACCACCACCGGCAGCGCCAGCCAAACCACTTCCTCGGTCAGCTTCTCGGTCGGCCTCCTGAGTCTGGGGTTGTCCCTCGGCGAAACGTTCCGGTTCGACGTTTGGACCTCCACCTCGGGCGCCGACACGGTGCTCGACGCGCTCTCCGATACCGTCACCCGCACCTGGAACAGTGCGCCCTTCGACACCGCCAACAACTTTCTCACCTACACGGTCGTGCCCGAGCCCGGCCCGGCGGCATTGTTGGGCCTGTCGGCTGTGCTCCAACTGCTCCGGCGCGCGCGTCGCTCCCGGCGAACGCAGGACTGATTCAATCAATTGCGGCCTTTTCGAGCCTTTCCACGCTTGGGGTCAACGCCCGAAAAACCCTTGGTGCGTTACCGCCTTCACCCCTGACCCACAAACAGGTTGCGGCACGACAAGCCTCGTGTTGTGCCCCGGCAAAACTGGCGCTGAGCCGGTTGTTCCGGGCCTGAATGTTCGACACGCACGGTGACGAGAAGCCTCGCGGCGCAGACCTCCAGTCTGCCGGATCGCGGCTTTCCAATCCGCCGGTCGTCATGCCCGCCCTGGCAACCTGCCGACTGGAAATCGGCCCCAGGAGAGGTTGAAAGCCTGTGCTGGAAGCCCGGGCGTGCGATCGCACCAGCGGGAGTGTGAATCCGCCGCGTTCAATCGCTCAAACAATCCGCGGATTTACGCCGCGCGCCGGGTGACTATATTTCCCCCAGAATCTCCCGTGAAACCGGGCCGCGTCAGAACCTTCCGACTCGCCGGGAGCGTCGCGCTCGCCGCCAGCCTGCTGCCCGGCGCCGCCGCCCTCGCAGCCACGTATCGCGTCGGCCCCACCCGCACCTACACCAACCTTCAGGCGGTGGTGAGCCGGCTTTTGCCGGGCGACGTGGTGGAAGTGGACGGCGATGCCACCTATCCGGGCAACGTGACGTTTGACCGCCCCGGCACGGCCGCCGAGCCGATCGTGATTCGCGGTGTGCGCGTGAACGGGCGGCGGCCGGTGATTTCGGGCGTGAACGGGTTTTCGGGCGGCGCGGTCGTTCGCTTTCGCGCCGATCATTACGTGTTTGAAGGATTCGAGGTCACCGGCGGCGGCGATCCCCTGACGGCACGCGGCATCTACAACCTGGCCGACCAGGTCACCGTGCGCGACTGCGTGGTGCGCGATTGCCCGACGGGAGTGTCGGGCGCGGCGGTGGCCGGCTCGTTCACATTGCGCGGGGTGGAGATTTACAACTGCGGGTCGGGCACGACCGGCCACCAGGTTTATGTCGCTTCCGACAACACGCGGCATCCGGATGCGGTGTTTCGGATGGAGTTCTGTTACCTGCACGACGCCGCCGGCGGCAACAACGTCAAATCGCGCGTCGGGCGCAACGAGATTTATTTCAACTGGATCGAGGGCGCGCTGTATCACGAGTTGGACCTGATCGGGGCCGACCCGACCGAGCAGGCGCCGGGCACCGCCGATCTGGTGCGGGAGGATTCGGACGTGGTCGGGAACGTGTTTTACAAACTGCCCACGTCGTCGGGGAGCGTGGCCCGGTGCGGCAGCGACGGGTTGGGCTCGAGCAACGGGCGCTTTCGTTTCGTGCACAACACGATGGTGCTGCACCCGGATTGGGCGGCCAGTTGGGGCGTGTTCAAACTTCAGGGCGCGCGCCAGAGCGTGGAGATGCACAACAACGTCATCTACCACGGCGGCACGCGCGTGTTCATGATCCGGAATTCCGACCTGCCGTCCGGCTCGCCCGACGGCGTGACCGGCTCGCGCAACTGGGTGCCGACCGGCTCCACCGGAATGCCCGCCGGTTGGACCAACACCATCTTCGGCACCGACCCCGGCTTCACCGACGTGGCGGGCTTCGACTTCACGCCCACAGCCACCAGCCTGCTCCGCAACGCGGCGCAGTTGCCCACCACCAGCCCGGCCGCATTCCCGTTCCCCGCCCCGTTGCAGGAGGTGATGTTCCTTCCGCCGCCGCGCGCGTTGCTGCCGCCGGGCACGTTGCGGGTCCGACCCGTCAACGGCGCGCCGGACATCGGGGCCTTCGAGCACAGCGGCACAGCGCCGCCGGTGGTGCATCAACCGGTCATCACCGCGCACCCGGTCAGCCAGCAGGTCAACGCGGGCACTGACGTGATCTTCAGCGCCGCCGCCGAGGGCACGCCCCCGCTCCGCTGGCAATGGCGTTTCAACGGCACAAACCTCCCCGGCGCCACCAACGCCACGCTCGTCCTCTCGAATGCGCAGCCGGCGCAGGCGGGCCGGTATTCGGCGGTGGTGACGAATCTGGCCGGCGAGGCGCGCACCGAGGAGGCCGTGCTCTCGTTCAACGTGCCGCCCGCGATCCTCGTGCCGCCCGCCAGCCGGACGAACCTGGTGGGCGCGACGGCCACGTTTTGGGCGAACGCTACCGGCACGCCGCCGCTCTCCTACCAGTGGCGGTTCAACGGGCAGGAGTTGGCCGGGGCAACCGGGACGAACTTCGTCATCCCCCTCGTGCAATTCGCCGATGCCGGCGAATACACGGTGCAGGTCAGCAACGTGGCCGGCAGTGTCGTCAGTCCGGCTGCACTGCTGGTTGTGTGGCCCGACACCAATCGCCCCGGCGTGTTCATCGCCGCGCCGCCGTCCAACGCGCGTTTGAGCAACGACACCGTGACGGTGAGCGGCACGGCATCCGACAACGTGCGCGTCGCAGCGGTGCTGTGTCAGTGGAACGACCCAAACGGGCCGTTTGTTCCGGCGACCGGCGCGAGTTCGTGGCAGGCCACTTTCCGGTTGCAACCCGGCACCAACACGGTGCGCGTCAAAAGTCTCGACGTAATGGGCAATGAATCGGCCGTGGCCACGCGCCGGTTCTTTTACGTGACGCTTTCGCCCCTGACGGTGCGGATTCAGGGCGAGGGCCGCGTGATGCCGGAGCTGGACGGCGCGCTGCTGGAGGTCGGCCGCAGCTACCAGATCACCGCCCTGCCCGGTTCCAACCAGGTCTTCACCGGCTGGAGCGGCGACGTGACAGCGACCCAGGCCACGCTGACCTTCCTGATGCAATCCAACCTGATGCTTCAGGCCAACTTCGCGCCCAATCCGTTTCTGCCGGTCCGGGGCGTTTACTCCGGCCTGTTTGCCGAACCGGGCGGCGCGAGGCACGCCAGCGCCGGCTTCTTCACGCTCACGCTCAACGAGCGCGGCAGCGCCAGCGGACGGCTCAGCGTGGATGGCAACTCGTTTTCCTTCACCGCGAAATTCGATCTGGACGGTCGGGCCGGCACGACGGTCTCGCGCAGCCGCGTGGGCAAATCGCCCTTGCGCGTGGAGCTGGACCTGGATTTGGCCGACGCGCTGCCGGGTGGCGATCAGATTTTCGGCAGCGTGATCGCAACCAACTGGCAGGCGGCATTGCGCGGCCACCGGCACGTCTGGAGCGCGGCCAACCCCGCGACGGCTTTCAGCAACAGCTACACGTTCATCCTGCCGCGCCGCGACGACGGCAGCGGGCCGGGGGGCGACGGCTACGGCCTGGTGTCTGTGGACGCACTGGGGCGGGTGAAACTTTCCGGCGCTGCGGGCGACGGCGCGGCCCTGAGCCAGGGGGCAACGCTTTCACCAAGCGGGGAATGGCCGTTGTATGCGGCGCTTTACGTCGGCGCGCTGCCGGTCACCAACGGCGCAAGCGTCACCACGACCCGGGAATTCAAAGGGTCGCTGTGGGGCTGGATTTCACTGGCGGGCGGCGCGCCGGAAGGGTCACTCACCTGGACGCGCACCGATGCGGCAACGAACCGATATTTTGCGCGCGGGTTCACGAACGTGGTGGCGGTGTGGGGTTCGCGCTGGTTGCCGCCCCCAGCGGGTGAGCGGGCGCTGGCGTTGACCCACGGCACGGTGACGCTCAGCGGCGGCAATCTGCCCGCGCCCTTGACGAACCACTTTGTGCTCACGACCAATCACGTCTTTGAGATGACGGCGACGGCTCATCCGATGCGGTTGTTTCTGAATCCGCGCAATGGGCAGTTGAAGGGCGCGTTCGTGCATCCGGCCAATCCGCTGGTGAGCACGCCGCTGAACGGTGCGGCGCTTCAGTCCGCCAACCTCGGACGCGGTCTGTTCCTCGGGACCAACGCCGCCGGGGGATTCGTTTTACCTTAAGTAAAAGCCGTGCGACTGCAGCGTGTAGCCCCGACCCAGCACGTTGGCGGCCATGATCGTGTCATTACGTTGGGGGTCCGGATTCACGTAAGGTGCGAGGCGCGGTTAACAAGTTGCCGCGCCTGTGGACACGATGCCCACAGCGGGATGGTAACCTGTTGCTGCGGTGAAAGAAACGCCTTGAAGCACAAACAACGCGCGTTACCCTGCGCCCAGACGAGACGCTCCTGCGCGACGGGGCGCCGGGAGCACACGCTCGGATCGAAACCATCGCAACGGACGAAAGGATTCAACCATGTCAAACAGACCTCTCAATGTCGGGCTGGTGGGCGGCGGACGCGGCGCCTTCATTGTTCATCCTCACCAACGGGCCATTCACATGCACGGCACCCGGCGCGTCGTGGCCGGCGCGTTGCATCCGGATCCGAAGATTGCCCTGGAGGAGGCGGCCAACTGGCCCTATCCGATTCGCGGCTACGGGTCGTATGACGAGATGATCGCGGCCAACGCGTCGTTGCCGGACGATCAAAAGCTCGATTACATCCTCATCGTCACGCCCAACCACGTGCACTTCGACCCGGCGATGAAGGCGATTGAGGCGGGCATCCCGGTGTTTTGCGAGAAACCGTTGTGCCTGAACCTGCGCGAAGCCAACGCGCTGGTTAAAGCCGTGCGCAAACATAACATCCCCTTTGCCGTGGCCCACACCTACATCGGCCACTGGACCAGTCGCCTGGCGCGTTACATCGTGCGCAACGGGCTGATCGGGGAGGTGCGGTGGGTGGACAGCTATTATTTGCAGGGCTGGCTGGCGACACGCCTGGAGGCCACCGGCCAGCAACAGGCCGCCTGGCGTACCAACCCCAAAATGGCCGGCGGCAGCGGTTGCGGGGGCGACATCGGCACCCACGCGCTGATGCAACTGCGGTTTGTCACCGGACTGGAAATCACCCAGCTCTCGGCGCAACTGGAAACCTTTGTGGAGGGCCGCCCGCTCGACGACCATTTCACCGTGTATTGCAAGCTCAGCAACGGCGGCCGCGCCCTGGTGCGCGCCTCCCAAATTTGCATCGGACACAAGAACGACCTGGGCATCGAAATCGCCGGCACCAAGGGCACGCTGGTGTGGCGACAGGAAGAGCCCGAATGCCTGACGATTCATCTCAACGGCCAACCCGATCGCGTCTATTGGCGCGGGGCCGTGACGCCCGGCGACGGTTTCCTGCCCAAGGACATGCCGGCGGATTTGATGAGCGAGCCGACGTTGCCGCCCGGCCATCCCGAAGCGTTCCACGACGCCTTCGCGCGCCTGCACCATTGTTTTGAAGCGGACGTGCGCGCCTGGAAAGCGGGCAAGCCCTTCAAAGCCGACGGCTCCAAATACGCCACCGTTGAAGACGGCTGGATGGGCATCGCGTTCATCGAAACCTGCCTCAAGAGCAGCGCCAGGAAGGGCGCCTGGACGCCCATGCCAAAGAAAGTTTAAGCCCAACATTTCACACGCGAACCGACGCGAGGCAGCGTCGCGCAGACTTCCAGTCCGCCGTATCGCGGATGTCCGGTCCGCCGTTCGCCGCAGTGTCCACCACCGCCCGCTGACTGGAAGTCGGCAAGACGGGAATTGGAAACCTGCAATACAAGACGGATGCGTGCGTTCCGGCTCTTGGCCGTGTGAGGTGTCCGGTTGAAGCTCCGAAGACCGAATGGGGCAACGAAGCCGCGAGGGGTCGGGACAAGCTACCCGGCGGGGGAACGAATCCTCAACGAGCCGTTGACCCAGCGGCGCCAAGCGGTCATTGTCGCCCTGTTCCGCAAAGAGCGACCCATGAGTTTATCATCGGTCGGATGGCTGTGACGGGGAGTGCGGGTGTCTGCCCGGCGTTTCTAGGATTTGAGAAGCCGTTCGTATTCGTCATGCGTGCCGATCCAAAACCACAGCCATGTATCGCCATCACGGGCGGCCAGAGGGCGATAGCCCGCAGTGATCCGCACCGACCACAAGTTGTCGCGGATGCGTTTGAAACGCAGCGAGCGATGGTGTGGGTTGCGCCGACACATTGCATATTTCTCGTCAGCCGCTCGCTGAATGGCTGGCGGCAGTGCCTGGTAGCACTGCCCAAACCGCTCAATCGCGCGGCTGTTCACGGGAAAGGGCGCGAGCGGCCGGCGCGGTGTTCGCGGATGGCTTCGTCAATGAACCGGTCGAGCCGACCGGCTTGGGCGTCCGCTTCGATCTGCCGGTCCCACGCATCGTCGAAATCAATCTCCGCCAACCGCTCCAAAAACTCGCTCTTTTGCGCATCGGGCAGTCGCTTCACTGCCTCGAGGATTTCCGTGACCGTGCTCATGGCGTGATTTTAATCATCTTGGCGGGCGTTGTCATGGGCCGAATTCGCCGGGAACGGTTCGATTTCGATCACTGCTCAGGTGGAGAGCCGTCCTTCGGGCTGAGCCTCAAACTTTCACCCAACGATTCCGCGTCGCCGAGGTTTCGACCGCCTCCAGCACCCGCTGGTTTTTCACGCCATCCTCGAAGGTCGGATGCACCGGTTTGCCCTCGACGCACGCGTTGACGAAATCCGCCACGGTGTGCACGAAAGTGTGCTCGTAGCCGATGAGGTGGCCCGACCGCCACCACTGCCCCACATACGGATGCACCCCGCCGGGTTGCGTCACCAAAATGTCGCGGAAACCCTGCCGGTCCTTCGGGTCGTCGCCGTTGAAAAATTTCAGCCGGTTCATGTCCTCGAAATCGAAATACAGCGAACCCTTGCTGCCGTTGATTTCGATCTCGATGTGGTTCTTGCGCCCCGGGGCCAGGCGCGTGGCCTCCAGGTTCGCCAGCGCGCCGTTGTCAAAGCGCCCGATGAACAGCGCTGCGTCGTCCACGGTGACCTTGCCCGTTTTGCGCGGTGCACCCCTGGCAACCGGACCGGGGTTCTTGTCGGATTCCTGCGGCAACGGGCGCTCGGTGATGAAGGTTTGAAATTGACCGCAAACCTCGGTGAACTCGCCCACCAAATACCGGGCCAGATCAATCAGATGCGCGTTGATGTCGCCGTGCGCGCCGCTGCCACTGACCTCCCTGCGCAGTCGCCACGTCAGCGGAAATTCCGGGTCGGCGAGCCAGTCCTGCGCGTAACGGGCGCGGTAGTGATAGAGGCGACCCAGCGCGCCCTCGCTGATGAACTTGCGGGCCAGCGCAACGGCCGGGATGCGACGGTAGTTGTGGCAGACCATGTGAACGACCCGGGCCTTTTGCACGGCAGCGAGCATCTGCTCGGCCTGCTTGAGGTTGAGCGCGAGCGGTTTTTCGCACAGGACGTGTTTGCCGTTCTGAGCGGCGGCGATGGCAATGGGCGCGTGCGAATCGTTCGGCGTGCAGATGTCCACGATGTCAATGAGCGGGGACTCCACCACCTCCCGCCAGTCGGTGGCGGCGTGTTGCCAGCCCAGTTGCGCGCGCGCCGCCTGCACCCCGGCGGCGTCCCGGCCGCAGATCGTATGCAGTTCCACGTGCGCTTTGAGGGGAAAAAAACGCGGTGCCTGACGCCACGCGTTGGAGTGAGCCCTGCCCATGAAACGATAGCCAATGAGTCCGACCCGAAGCGTTCTGGCCATAGGAAAGTCAGGGTTGAATTGGCAGACGCCGCCTTTATAGTGACGCCGTTTCGGCAAGTCAACGAGTGACTTGGTCCGGGAGTGTGTATGCCCTTCTCCGCCGCGGAAGTCGCCAACTACTTGCAGGGCAGGGTGATCGGAGACCCCGCCACCGTCCTGACCGGTTTCGCTCCGGCAGACCGCGCCCGGGCTGGCGATCTGACGTTCGCCGAGAGCGAGGCCTTTTTTGCGAAGGCCGAACAAACCGCCGCCGCGGCCATCATCGTCAGCGGTCCGTTTCGTTCCGAGCGCAAAACGCTGATTCAAGTGCCCGACGCGCGCGTGGCGTTTGCCAAGGCGCTCACGCTTTTCTTCCCCGAACAACACCCCGCCCCGGGCGTGCATCCAACCGCGGTCATCGCCCCCAGCGCGAGGATTGACCCCACCGCGCACATCGGGCCGCATTGTGTGGTGGGCGAACGCGCGCGCATCGGACCGCGTTGCGTGCTGCACGCGGGTGACTTCGTGGGGGAGGATTGCCAGCTCGGCGAGGAAGTGATCCTGTTTCCCAACGTCACGCTGTATGCGCGCACCGAGGTCGGCCACCGCGTGCGCATCCACGCCGGGGCGGTCATCGGCGCCGACGGCTTTGGCTACGTGCAGGACAACGGCATCCACCGCAAGGTGCCGCAAATCGGCAATGTGATCATCGGCGACGACGTGGAGATCGGGGCGAACACAACGATTGACCGCGGCGCGCTCGGGCCGACGATCATCGGCCGGGGCACCAAGATTGATAACCTGGTGATGATCGCGCACAACGTTGAGGTCGGCGAGCACTGCCTGCTGGTCGGCCAGGTCGGCATCGCGGGCAGCACCAAACTGGGCAATTACGTCGTGCTCGCCGGCCAGGTCGGCATCGCGGGTCATCTGCGCATCGGCAACCGCGTCACGATCGCCGCTCAGTCCGGCGTCATGCATGACATTCCCGACGGCGAAAAATGGCTCGGCACACCGGCCGGCCCCGACCGGGAAACCAAGCGCCAGATGGTCGCCCTGCGCCACCTGCCCGAGGCCCTCAAGCGTCTGAGCGCGCTGGAGAAAAAACTCGGCGTCGGCGAAAAATCCGCCTCCTGAGTCGCGCCCTCACGCCCCCCGCCCGCTGCACCCATGACTTCCACGTTGGCCGCCCGCATCGCTGCCGCTCTCGGCGCGCTGGCCGTGGGGTTGGGCGCGTTTGGCGCGCACGGACTCAAGACCACTCTGGCTGAACTCGGCACCACGGCGCTTTGGGAGAAAGCCGTCTTTTACCACTTCATCCACGCCGTCATGCTCTGGGTTGTGGCGCGACTTGAACCGTTGCGGCGCGGGCCGTGGTTTTGCTTTCTCGCAGGGATCATCCTGTTTTCGGGCTCATTGTATTGGCTCGCCCTCACCAACGCCCGCTGGCTGGGAGCGGTGACGCCCTTCGGCGGCACGGCGTTCGTGATTGGCTGGCTTTGGCTGGCGCTGGGCCCGAGCCGAAACGCCACTGCCCCACGTTCTTAAACCGCAATCACCGCCCTTCTCGCGCGTCCTCGACAGCTCGCTGCTGAGGCAACCCCGCGAGCAAACTGCCGCCGTGCTCAGCGAGCCGACTGCTGGCCGCAAAGAGGTCGAAGCCGCGCCCAGCCGTGGCCGGGCGTCACCCGCCCGTGCCATATGAAGTCGGGGAAAATTTTGTCATCCCGCCCGCGTTCGCGTGGGGGGTGCGATTCTTGGCGGGCGGTCGCCCGCCAGACTGCATCCATTTTTCCCGCGCCGGTTCCCCGCACCCCGTGAACCGGGAAGGACGGAGAGACCTCATCGCTCAAAGCGCGAGAACACGTAGTCGGTCTTCGACGCCTTGTCGCGGTGGCAGGCAAAACAGCTCGCGCCCCCGTCGTTCACCAGTGCGCGACCCTGCGCATCCCAGGCTTGGAAGCCCCAGCCGCCGGTGTCTTTGAACCGGGCGCTGTTTTTGACCATGACCGCCGTCAGCTTCTTGTCAGCGGCCACATACGCGCCGTCCACGTTTTTGATGTCGTAAAGCACAAACACCAACTGACTGCCGTCAGGGAACGGGAACTTCTGCTCCTGCGTGGAAGGCAGCGCCGTGGCGTTGGCATAGACGTGGTGGATACCGCCGAAATCGTTGTAGAGCGGATGGGCCGGATCAAAGATCACCATCGTTTTGACATGCGTCCAACGCCGATAATCCGGCTGCTTGAGGTTGGGCCGGGCCTGCTCGGCAGCCCAGGCAACGATGGCGAGCGCGACCATCGCGCCGCCCGCGATGAACCATTTGGCGTGTCGTTTCATGAGCGTGTTGTGGTTGAGTGTTTGAGGGTGCACGCCTCCCATTTCAGCACAACGGCGGCCTCCGACAACGGGGCACTTTTTGGTTACCGCCCGGGCGTCGGCCGCTCAACGTTGTGCCGCGCCCGGCGGGGCTGGTTGAGCCGGCTCGAACGCGCCACTGCTGGCTGCACCCACCGATCCGAGGCGGCCTGTTTTCCCCAGCGCACCAGCGGAGGCCTTGGGTTTGGGCCGTCGCGCAGAGCCTACCCCTGGCGGGGGCGGCGCACCTGGGCGCTCCCGAGCGACAAAATTTGGCTTTCAGGGTTCAAACATTTTTCTTGCCATTTCAAGCGACAGCCACGTAAAAAGTCGCCAGCAGTTCGGTAAACTCGAACAAACCTTAGCCTGTGAGGAACTCATGACAAAGGAACAAACCACCAAAGCGACTCGTTTTGTCTCCAAGCTTGGTGCTCTCGCTGGCCTGGCCCTGTTCCAATCCGGCGCGAGTGCTCAAGCGCAAGAAGCGGGTGAGGCCACAGCCCTGCCACCCGTGATCGTGACCGGCTCCTACATCCCCACGGCAGAAACCGTGGGCCCCACGCCGGTCGAAACCATCGGTGCCGCTGAGATTGAACGCACCGGCGCGCAAGACGTGCTGGCGTTGGTCAAAAAGCTCAGCACCGGTTTTTCCGGCAACGGCAACACGGGGCAGGAGATCAACAACGGCGGCACGGGCGAATCCTACATTGCGCTCCGCAACCTCCAGACCTTGGTGCTCATCAACGGGCATCGGTTGGGCAACTCCTCCTTCAGCAGCGGCCAGTTGGTGGACCTGAACACCATCCCGCTGGCGGCCATTGAACGGATCGAAATCCTCAAAGACGGTGCCTCGGCGCTCTACGGTTCGGAAGCCGTCGGCGGCGTCGTGAACATCATCACCAAGAAAAACTTCTCCGGTGTGGAAGTGAGCGGTCGCTACGGCTTTGCCACGGGTAAGGGCACGTTCACCGAACAGCGCGCGTCACTGGTCGGGGGACTGGCCACCGACAACGCCTCCTTCACAGCAGCGGCCCAGTGGTATAATCGCGACCCGCTCAAGACGACCCAGCGGCGCGACATTGCCGCGTTGAGTTTTTCAGAACTTTCCGCCAAGAACATCAGCCCGGGCAGCGTCAGCTACCTCAGCCCTTCGTTCAACGGCAAGGTGCAGGACCGCACTGGCGCGTATGTGCTACGCAGCCATCCCTTGCTCAAAGAGTTTGCGCCATCGCTTTACAACCCCAACGCGCCGCTCTCGCCGCCCCGAATCCCCAACGATGGTGGGCCCGGCGACGGACCGTATGGATACAAGGTCTTTTCCGGGCCAACTGCGGTCCAGGACTACAACAACCATCCGTTCTGGGCGACGCCCGCCGGTCAGGCGCTGCTCAACGGCGCTCCGTCGCCCTACGTCTCCGACCCCGGCATCCGCATCAACACGCCGCTCTTTGGCACGCACAGCATCCAATCGCAGGAACGCCGGAACTTCTTCGCCAGCGGCGAATATGACCTGTTTGAGAAGCGCATGACGTTGTTCGGCGAGTTTCTGTTTGCAGACATCAACAGCCTGGGCGTGCTGGCCCCCTCGCCGGTCGTCGGACTGGGCGCCAAGCAGGCCAACATTGATATCCCGGCCAACAACATCTACAACCCCTTCCAGATCAACCTCGGCCCGTCGGGCGGTCCCGGCGGTCTGCCGCCGGGCGGCCCGCGCGTGCGGTCGCGCTTTGTGGACAGCGGCAATCGGCTCTTCGATTCGCAATCCGACTACTACCACTTCACCGCAGGGCTGCGCGGGGACATTGACCCGAAGTATTCCTACGAAGCGGCCTACAACTACAACCGCTACAATCAGGTGCAATTCACCCGCAACGCCATCAATGGTGCCGCGCTCGACCTGGCCCTCAAACCCAACATCAACCCCGCGCTGGCAGCACTGGGCTTGAGCCAACTGCTCGGCCCCACCGGGCCGGTCCCCATGTATAACATGTTCTCCGTTCCGGCGGGCGACATCTACAACGGCCCGCCCGCCAATGACCTGACCACGGTCGAAGCGATCAAGACGACGCTCTATCAATCCGGCACGTCCGAGGAATGGGACGCCGGCGGCCGCATCACCGGACGTCCGTTTGAGCTGCCGGGCGGCGACCTGGGCTTCGCCATCGGCGGTGGATTCACCTCCGAGTCGCTCTTCCAAGACTTCGACGGGCTGACGCGCATCGGCAAAGTTCCGGGCCTCAATGCGGCGTTGCCCACCGGTGGCCGTCGCGACAGTTGGGCCGGCTTCATCGAAGTGCGCATCCCGATCACCTCGCCCGACATGGACATCCCGGCGTTGCGCAGCTTTGAGGTGACCGCATCCGGCCGGTATGAGTCCTTCGATCCGGGCGGCGACTCGGCCGTGCCCAAGGTGACCGCACGTTGGCAGCCGATTGACGAGCAGATCACCGTGCGCGGCAGCTACGCGCAAAGCTTTGACGCACCGTCCACCTGGGAGTTGTTCCACGGCAACCTGGTGAACGTCCCGGCGCTGTCGGTGCCCGCCACCGTGGGCTCTTCCGGCCGCACCGTGCTCCAGGAATACACCGTTTGGGTCTCGAATCCGGACCTCAAACCTGCTGACGCCGAGAGCTGGACGGTGGGCCTGGTGCTCTCACCCAAGTTCATCAAGGGCCTGACGGTCAGTGTGGACTACTACCGCATCAAGACCAAGAAGGGCATCTTCCGTCTGGATGAGCAAACGATGGTTGACAGCATCAACGACCTCGGTTCGGCGTCGCCGTTCGCCCAGTATTTTTTCCGGGCTGACGGCACGCAGATCACCACCACCGCGCCCAACCAGGCCAGTGACGATGTCTGGGGCACGCTGAATGTCCCGCTGGCCAACGGCGCCAAGATCGAAACCGACGGTCTCGACCTGGCGGCCAACTACCGCATCGAAACCGAGAACTGGGGCGTGTTCAACCTCTACGCCAATGCCAACGTCCTGTTTAACTACGAATATCAGGACCCGATCGCCGGTGGGCCGTACGAATACGCCGGCAAATACAGCGACCCGACCACCATCGCTCCGGGCGGCCAGGGCACGTTGCCGGATTACCAGATCAACACCGGGCTGATTTGGGACATCCACGACTTCACCTACACGATCAACGCCCGATACCTCCCTGAAACCACGGCGGCCTTCTCTGAAGACTTCACCGTGGACGGCACCAAATGGACCGTGGACAGTTGGTTCTCGATTGACATGCAACTGGCCTACGAGTTCCGCGCCGAGAAATGGCCGCGCTGGCTCAAGGGCACCCGCCTGGCCATCGGCTGCAACAACATCACCGATGAAAAGCCGCCGCTCATCGCCTCGGCCTTCGAGGACAACACCGACAAATCCACCTACGACATCATCGGTCGGTTCGTTTACTTCGAGGTCGCCAAGAAATTCTAAATTGGTCCTCCGCACAAAGGGCCGGAAATCCGCGCGGGTTTCCGGCCCTTTTGTTTGGTCCACGGACTGTTGCACCCCGCCCGCCCCGGCGTATTGTAAAGACGAGGACATCAAAACGAGCCATGAAAGCTTGCGCGATCCAAACCCTCCTCGCCGCCGGGCTGTTGGCGGCCGCGGCTGCCGGTTGCGCATCTGCCCCCGCCGCTCCGCAAGCCGCCAGGTCCAAACCCGTTCTGGCCTCCCCGAAAGCGGAGGAACTGGAATTGACCGGCAGCTACCTCAAGCAGCGCGTCACCCGAAGCGGCCTCATCACCGATTCCGCCGGGAACGTTGTGGTGATTGATCAGGACATGATCCGTCGCAGCGGTGCCGGGGATGTTCGGGAAGTCCTGGTCAAAACGGGCCAGAAACGCTGAGGCTCCGCTCTGGCGCTCCGCCCCAGGCCGGTTACTCGGCGCGGCCCAGCAGCGTTGCGTCTCCCAACCAAACCGTGCGGTCGCGCGCGCCCTTGCACCGGCCCCGCAGCACCACGTTCTCACCCAGCCGGGCGATGACAAATCGCGCCCCGGCGCTTGTGGTCGCCACCAGTTCCTCGCCGCCCCGGGCCGGAAACACCGCCGCGTAGCTCTCGGGCGGGTACACGCGTGCTGCCACCTTCCATTCCGCGTCCGGCCCTCGGAGATACATCACGTAGTGTCGCAGAAACGGCGTCTTCTCAAAACGGACCACCTCGCCCCGGACATGAATCGGTCCGTTCTCGTAGCGGCGTGCTGCCGCCGCAGCTTCACTCCGGTAATGGTTCACCAGGTCCAGCGCGTCCACGGTCGCTCCTTTTTCAAGGGGTGGCAGCGAGGCGATCGGCGGTGAGGTATGGACGGTCGCCGGCTGGGCCTTCGCAGCGGCGGCTGTCGCAGCGGCGGCTTTCTGTTCGGCGCGGCGGGTGGCGCAGAGTTCGCCGGGGTCCATGCTGGGGTCGCTGGCGCCTTTGTCGCCGCAGGTGAGCAGGATGTAGT
>JAOAIM010000007.1:30912-52768 GCA_026414705.1 Verrucomicrobiia bacterium
GTTCGGCCGCCTGCCGCGCTCGTTCCAGCTCCGCCGTTTTTTCGGTAAGCCGCCGGCGCTCCTGTTCGAGCCGCTCCTTCTCCGTCTGCGTTTGCTGCATTTGCTCGCGCAGCCGCTCCAGCTCGGCCTCTTTACGTTCCAGCTCTTCCAAGCGCGCCTTGGGAATCGTCACCATTTCGTCTGCCCCGGCTGTGCGCAGGCCGCAAACCGCAAGGAACACCGCCATCACCGTCCATCGAAGTGTCGCATTCATGTCCCTCACACCGGTCTTCGCCCGACAGCCTGACACCGGCGCCCCGCCTGGTAAAGGCCGAATCCCCGACCTCCCAAAAACCCGCAAGCTTCGCTGACGTTTGCGCCCGCGCGCCGTTTCCGGCAAAGTCCGCGCCATGAGCGAGCACACCAACCCCGGCGGCGCTGCACCCTCTGGGGGCACGCTGCTGGCAACCCCGCAGAGCGAAACCACCCTCGCCGACGTCAAACAACTCAGCCTCTGGGCCGCCATTGCCAGCCTCAGCTATGTCTTCTGGATCGTTGGCGCGATGGAGATGATCGAACGGCTCGCCTACTACGGTGTTCGCGCCGTGGCCACGCTCTACGCGACGCGGCCCGTTTCTGAAGGCGGCCTGGGCGTGACCATGGCAACCTTCGGCACGCTGTTGCTCTGTTGGAACCTCACGCAATCAGTCGTGCCGATCCTCACCGGCGGCCTGGCCGATCGTTACGGCTACAAGCAAACCATTTTCGTCTCCACGGTCCTCAAATGCCTCGCCTACCTCGTCATGGCGTGGTTTCGCACCTATCCGGGTTTCTTCGCGGGCGCGATGCTTCTGGCGCTGGGCACGGCGATCTTCAAACCCGGCATCCAGGGCACGCTCATCAAGTCCACCAGCCGCCGCAACAGCTCCGTGGCCTGGGGGATTTTTTATCAGACCGTGAACATCGGCGGTTGGATCGGCCCGCTCTTCGCCCTGCAAATGCGGCACCTGGACTGGAAATACGTCTTTTACCTCAACGCCGCGTTCATTTGCCTGAATTTTCTGCTCCTGCTCACCTATCGCGAACCGGGCCTCGAGGAACGACTTGCGCGCCAGGCGCAACTGCGCGCCGCCGGCGTCCGCCAGCGCAACCTCGCCCTGGAGGCATTGAGCGAATTGCGCAAACCGCACCTGGCCGCTTACCTGGCCATCTTTTCGGTCTGGTGGGTCATGTTCCCGATGCTCTGGGACGTGTTGCCCAAATACATCGAGGACTGGGTGGACACGCGCCCGATGGTCGCGTTCCTGTTCGGCCCGGACGGCACCCAGAGTCGCCTGTGGCATTTCCTCTTGGGCATGACGCAGGACGGGCGCGCCATCGAGCCGGAGGGCATCGTCAACATCAACGCCGGCCTGATCATGTTCACGTGCTTTCTGGTGGCGGGATTCGGCGCAAAGTTCCGTGCAATGACCACGATGCTCATGGGCACGTGCGGCATCACGGCGGCGCTGGTGCTCTTTGGCAGCAGCCGCTTCATCGGCCTGGCCGTGCTGGCCATGGTCATCTTCAGCGTCGGCGAAATGCTCGCCAGCCCCAAGTTCAGCGAGTTCCTCGGCAACATCGCGCCCCCCGACAAAAAAGCCATGTGGATTGGCTTTTCCCACGTGCCGATCCTCATCGGCTGGACCATCGAGGGCAAACTCGGCCCGTGGCTCTACCACGTCTTCTCGGCCAAGGACGAACTCGCCCGCCGGATGCTGGTCGAACGCGGTTACCCCGCCGACCAGGTCACCGAAAAGGCGCTGCCCATCGGTGAAGCATTCAAAAAACTCGTCGAGTTCACCGGCGAAAGCCCGGAGCACCTCACCCAGATGCTCGCCCAGACCCATCCGGTCGGCATGCCCTGGTTCATCTTCGCCGGCATCGGCGTGTTTTCGGGCGTGCTGATTTATTTCTACGGACGCTGGATCGCGCGTCTGGCGGCCAAAGAGCGCCAGCCGTCCGCGCCTAAAGGCATCGGATGATCCCCGACAGGCCGTTGCCCCACGCCGGCATGGCCGGGCCGGGGACAGAACACCGATTCAACACCGAATGTTCCCGAAAACGCAGGGACCCCCGAATCAGGCGTCGTTTGTGGGCGAAGGCTTCCGACGCGCGGGCTTGCGTGTTTCATCCGTGGCTCAACTGCCGTTTTCAGACTGATCGAGCCTTGTCGTTGGGCTGCGGATGGCGTTTCCTTCCGGCATGACTCAGACGCCCCGCTGGTTTCGCCGATTTCCGGTTTCTGGTTCGCTTGCGGTGCTGTTCACGGCGGCCGTTGCTGTGGCAGCCGACCCGCTGCCGGTTCGCGATCTCAACACGCCGCGCACCTTTCCTGAAATTCAGAGCCGCGAACAATGGCTCGCCCGCGCACAGCAGATTCGCGAGCAAATCCTTGTGAGCTGCGGGTTGTGGCCGCTACCAAAACGCCCGCCGTTGCGTGCCCACGTGTTTGGCCGAATCGAGCGCGACGACTACACCGTTGAAAAAGTTTATTTCCAGAGCTGGCCGGGATTTTACGTCGCGGGGAATTTGTATCGCCCGCGAGGACGCGGACGCGGGCCGTTTCCGGCGGTCCTCAACCCGCACGGGCATTGGGCGCAAGGGCGACTGAACGACACCGCCGAAGGCTCGGTCCCGGCGCGCTGCATCCAGTTTGCGCGCATGGGCATGATCGCCTTCGCCTATGACATGGTCGGCTACAACGACACGCGCTTCCCGGATTCGCTCACGCCCGAAGAGCGCGCCAAGGTGTCCTTCTACAAGGTTCACCGGCTGTTCGGCACCAACCGCACCGACGAGCTTTGGAGCATCAGCCTCATGGGATTGCAAACCTGGAACAGCATTCGTGCGCTCGATTTTCTGGAATCGCTGCCGGATGTGGACCGGCGTCGGATCGGATGCACCGGCGCGTCGGGCGGCGGCACGCAAACCTTCATTCTCGGCGCGGTGGACGAGCGGGTCGCGGTGCTCGCGCCGGTGTGCATGGTCAGCCACACCATGCAGGGTGGGTGCAGTTGCGAAAACGCACCCGGCCTGCGCGTCCGGTTCTCCAACATGGAAATCGCCGCCGCCGCCGCGCCCCGTCCCCAGATTCTCGTTTCGGCATCCGGTGACTGGACCCGGACAACGCCGGAAGTCGAAGGCCCGGCCATCCGGCGCATTTACGAACTGCTCGGCGTGCCCGATCGCTTGCGTTACGCGCACTTCGATGCCGGGCACAACTACAACCAACCCTCCCGCGAGGCGGTCTATGCCTGGTTCGCCCGCTGGTTGCTGAACCAGCCCGACGCGGAATCGCTGCCTGAAACGCCCTACAAAAAGGAAGCGGACGCGGATCTGCGGGTGTTTCCCGACGGCCAGCCGCCGGAGGGCGCGCTGACGATGGAGCAATTCGCCGAGTCGCTGCGCGTTGCCGTCCGCCAACGCTGGCAATCACTGGTGCCGCGCGACCCGGCCGGGGTTGCCCGATTCCGCAAGATCGTCGCGCCCGCGTGGCGCGCGACGTTTCAACTCGACCCCGCACCGCCCCGCTCGCCGGCGGGCACCGACGCCCCGCGCCCGTTCGTGCTTCTGGCCGCGTCATCGGCACACGACGGCGAGGCGGCCCAACTGGCCGACGCACTGCGCGCACGCGGGCTGACGGTGCGCGTTTGGTCGCCGCCACACGAGCCGCTCTTCAATCCTTTCACGAACTTCTTCACGACCTACAACCGCACGGTGCTGCAACGTCGCGTGGGTGAACTGGTGCGGGAGTGTGAGCAGGCGCGACGCTCCTCCGACGGCGCGCGGATCGTGCTGTGCGGTGTCGGGCGGGCCGGGTTGTGGGCGTTGATGGCCGCGCCGGCAGCCGATGCGGTTGTGGCGGATGCCGGCCGCTTGGACGTGGGCCGGGATGAACCGCTGCTGGAAGCCGACGTGTTCTGTCCGGGCATACGGAACATCGGCACGTTCGAGGGTGCGCCGATGCTCGCGGCGCCGCAGCCGCTGCTGATCCACAACGCGGGCCGGGATTTTTCCACCGCCGGCATCCGCACGGCGTATCGCGTTCTGAACGCCGAGCGCCGATTGCGAATCGAACCCGAACCGCTGGAGCACAAAGCGATCGCGGCCTGGATTTCGCGGCTGCGTTTTTGAGCGCCGCCCGATGCGACCGGAACCCGACGGCGCGCGGGGTTTTACCGAACTTTTTCCGTAGAGGTTGGGAAGGCGGCGCGCTTTCCAAGGCCGTCATCCGTTGTTAGATTTCGCGCCTGATGAAAGGCATCATCCTGGCCGGCGGCGCCGGCTCGCGACTGTATCCGCTGACGCTGGTGGCGAGCAAACAACTCCAGCCGGTCTATGACAAGCCGATGATTTACTATCCGCTCACGACGCTCATCGAGGGCGGCATCCGGGAGTTGTGCCTCATCTCCACGCCGCAGGATTTGCCCCGGTTCCGGCAGTTGCTGGGCGACGGCAGCCGGCTCGGCCTGAGCATCGAGTATCGGGAGCAACCCCGGCCCGAGGGCATTGCCCAGGCCTTTCTCATCGCCGAATCCTTCATCGGGCGCGACAACGTGACGTTGATTTTGGGCGACAACATTTTCTACGGCGGCGACGTGTTCTCGCGCGCGTTTGCGGAGTTTTCGGGTGGCGCGACGATTTTCGGTTATCATGTCAACGACCCGGAGCGTTACGGCGTGGTCGAGTTCGATTCGGAGGGCCGCGCGATTTCGATCGAGGAAAAACCCAAAAAGCCCAAGAGCAATTACGCCGTGCCGGGGCTGTATCTCTACGACAACCAGGTGGTCGAACTGGCCAAACAACTGCGCCCCTCGGCGCGCGGCGAGCTGGAGATCACCGACCTGAACATGGCGTATCTGCGGCGCGGCCAGTTGCGCGTGTATCGGCTCTCGCGCGGCTTTGCGTGGTTGGACGCGGGCACCAGCAGCAGCCTGCACGAGGCCAGCGCGTATGTGCAAACCATCGAGAAACGCGCGGGCATCAAGATCGGTTGCCCGGAGGAGGCCGCCTTCCGCAACGGTTTCCTCACGCTCGAACAACTCGAGGCGCTCGTCGCCCAGATGCCCCGCTGCGAATACCGCGAGTATCTGGAAAAGGAAGTCATCGGCGAAGCGCGGCGGCTCGCGTGAACTCCAAAACGGCAGCAGAAAAACTCCACACGGCACGAACGATGTGAACCGCCGACGTGGCCATGCATCCCGGGTGGCAACAGAGCATTCATTCCTGCGCCGACGAGCGAACGGCAAAAGAGCATCCCGTGTTCGCCGGCGGTTCGTGTCGTTCGCGTTTTTCGTGGTTCAAACAGCTTGTTAGAGGATGAAGGTTCGTTCCTGCGAAATTCCGGGCCTGCTGATCATCGAGCCGAAGGTCTTCGGCGACGCGCGCGGTTTTTTCCTCGAAACGTGGCATCGCCAGCGATACCGCGAGGCGGGCCTGGACGTGGACTTCGTGCAGGACAACCTCTCCTCATCCCGCCGCGGCACCATTCGCGGCCTGCATTTTCAAAACCCGCGCGCCCAGGGCAAACTGGTCTGGGTCATCGAGGGCGAGGTCTTCGACGTGGCGGTGGACCTGCGCCGCAGTTCGCCCACGTTCGGCCGCTGGCACGGCCTGAATCTGTCCTCCGAAAACCGCCTGCAGTTTTACATCCCGCCCGGATTTGCGCACGGGTTTGCCGTGCTCAGCGAAACGGCGATCTTCGCCTACAAATGCACCGAGTTTTACTCGCCGGCCGACGAGTTGACGTTGCAGTGGAACGACCCGGACGTGGGCGTGCAGTGGCCGTTTGCCGACCCGGTGCTTTCGGAGAAGGACAAACGCGGCCTGCGCCTCAAAGACCTGCCGCCCGACCGCCTCTTCGCCTGAACCCTCGCGCGCATGGAGCGTCCTCACATCCTGCTCATCGGCAAAAACGGCCAGGTCGGCTGGGAACTCCGCCGCGCGCTCGCCCCCATGGCCCGCCTCACCGCCGTGGATTTTCCCGAAATTGACCTCACTGACGCCGACGCCGCGCGCAAGCTCGTGCTCGACACGCGGCCGGCACTGGTGCTCAACGCGGCCGCTTACACGGCGGTGGACAAAGCCGAAAGCGATGCCGAAACCGCACGCCTCATCAACGCCGTGGCGCCGGGCGCGCTCGCCGAAACCGCGCGCGAAATTGGCGCGTGGATCGTGCATTTTTCCACCGACTACGTTTTTGATGGCGCCAAGCGCCAGCCGTATGTGGAAACCGATGCGCCGAACCCGCTCGGCGTTTACGGGCGGACAAAACTCGAAGGGGATCGGGCGGTGCAGGCGGCGAATGCGCGCCACCTGATTTTCCGGCTCTGCTGGGTTTACGGCACGCGCGGCCAGAATTTCCTGCTCACAATCCAGCGGCTGGCCCGCGAGCGCGAAACCTTGCGCGTGGTGCAGGATCAGTTCGGTTGCCCGACCTGGTCGCGGCTGATCGCGGAAGCCGTGGCGCTGGCGTTGCGCCAGGTTTTGGCCAATGGCGGTGATGCTGCACGGTTCGCGGGCACGTATCATCTGGCCGCCCGTGGTTACACCAACTGGCACACCTTCGCCTCGCGCATTGTCGAACTCATGCCCGAGTCGGAGCGACGCTGCCGCCAGGTGCAGGCGATTTCCACGGCGGAGTATCCGACGCCGGCGCGGCGACCGGCCTGGTCGGTGCTCGATTGCGGCAAATTGAAACGCGTCTTCGGGCTGGAATTGCCCGATTGGGAGGCGGGCCTGCGCCTGGCCCTGGATCAACCATGAAACTGCTCATCACCGGCGGGGCCGGGTTCATCGGCTCCAACCTCATCCACCACGTGATTGATTTCCCCGAGGTCGAAACGCTCGTCAACCTCGATGCGCTCACCTACGCGGGCCATCTGGAAAATCTCGAGGGCGTGCGCAACCACCCGAAATACGTTTTTGAGCACGTGGACCTGCGCGACAAGGCCGCCGTGCGGCGCGTCGTGGCCGAGCACGGCATCACGCACGTCATGCATCTGGCCGCCGAATCCCACGTGGACCGCTCGATCACCGGCCCGGACGATTTCATCACCACCAACATCCTCGGCACGTTCAATCTCCTGGAGGCCTGTCGCGCCGCCTGGGCCGATGATCTCCAGAGCCGGCGCTTTCACCACGTCTCGACCGACGAGGTCTATGGCTCGCTCGGCCCGACGGGTTATTTCACCGAAACGACGCCCTACGCGCCCAATTCCCCATACTCCGCGAGCAAAGCCGCCAGCGACATGCTCGTGCGCGCCTACCATCACACCTACGGGATGAACACCGTCATCACCAACTGCTCCAACAACTACGGGCCCTACCAGTTTCCCGAAAAACTCATCCCCGTGGTCATTCAAAGCGTGCTCGCGCGCCGACCGATCCCGGTTTATGGCGACGGCATGAACGTGCGCGACTGGCTTTACGTGCGCGACCACTGCGCCGCGCTCTGGCTGGTGCTCACGCAGGGCCGCGCGGGCGAGACCTACAACATCGGCGGCCACAACGAATGGGCCAACCTGCACATCGTGCAATTGATCTGCGACACGATTGACGAGTTCAAACCCGAACTGGGCGGCAACTCGCGCCGCCTGATCACCTTCGTCAAAGACCGGCCCGGCCACGACCGCCGCTACGCGATTGACGCCTCCAAAATCCAGCGCGAACTGGGCTGGAAACCCGCGCACACCTTCCAGGAGGGCATCCGCGAAACCATCCGCTGGTATCTCGATCACCAGGACTGGGTGTGCACCGTGCTCAAACGCGCGTGAGCGCCGTGTGCCGAGTCCGACGGACCCCCGACACAAGATCGTTTTGTTTTGCGCGATTTCGGGATTGCCTCCCGGCGGCCAAGCCGCTTTCGTATCCGCAGTCGGAGCACTGCTATGAAACCACTTCGCATCGGACTCATCGGCTACGGGTTCATGGGCCGCGCCCACTCGAATGCTTACCGCAAGGTCAACAACTTCTTCGACCTCGAATACCAACCGGTTCTCAAGGCCGTCTGCGGCCGCAACGAGGCCAACGCCGTCGCCTTCGCCAAAAAATGGGGCTACGAGTCGGTCGAGACCGACTGGCGCCGCATCATCGAGCGCAACGACATTGACCTGGTGGACATCTGCGCGCCGAACAACTTTCACGCCGAGATTGCGATTGCCGCTGCCAAAGCCGGCAAGATGGTGCTGTGCGAAAAGCCCCTGGCGATGAACGGCCCCGAAGGCGAGCAGATGGTGAAAGCCGTCGAAAAAGCCAAGGTCCCGAACATGGTCTGGTATAACTACCGGCGCGTGCCGGCCGTGACGCTGGCCAAATGGCTGATTGATGAGGGCCGACTCGGTAAAATCTTTCATTACCGCGCCAAGTTCCTTCAGGACTGGACAATCAGTCCCGACCTGCCCCAGGGCGGCACGGCGCTCTGGCGGCTCGACGTCAAAGCCGCTGGCAGCGGCGTCACGGGCGACCTGCTCGCGCACTGCATTGACACGGCGCTCTGGCTCAACGGGCGCATCGAATCGGTCACCGCCATGACCGAGACGTTTATCAAAAAGCGCAAACACACGCTCACCGGCAAGGTCGAGCCGGTCGGCATTGACGACGCCTGCGCGTTCCTGGCCCGGTTTGCCAACGGTTCGCTCGCCACCTTCGAGAGCACGCGCTACGCCCGCGGCCACAAGGCACTCTACACCTTTGAGATCAATGGCGAGCACGCCAGCATCGCCTGGGACCTCCATGACTTGCACCGGTTGCAATACTTCGACCATCGCGATCCGGGCAAGCTGCGCGGCTGGCGCTCCATTCACGTGACCGACCACGGCGGCGATCACCCTTACATGAACAAATGGTGGGTGCCCGGCCTCCAGATCGGCTACGAGCACAGTTTCGTTCATCAGGTCGCCGATTTCCTCGAAGGCCTCGCCAGGGGCAAACCGGTCAGCCCGACTTTCCGCGACGCGCTCGAAACGCAATACGTGTGCGACGCCGTGCTCGCCTCGGCCAGGAGCGGCACGTGGCAGAAGGTCAAGTCGGCCACCAAATAGCCGCTTGCCCTCGGCCCGGATCGCGATTCCAGAAAGCCGCCCCGTGCTTCAATTCCATTGAATGTCCGCGAGGCGGCGCGCGTCTGTGCCAGCGAACTCCGAAAAAGACGGTTGTGAGAACCATGCAAACCCGAATCGTGTGGATCAGCGTGTTGGGCGGCGTTCTAGCTGCCGCCCTGATTGCCCGCGCCGATGGCAAGAAGGCGAAAGTGGACGTCAGCAAACTTCCGCCGCCGGCTCAAAAGCAGGGCGTCACCTACGCCAGCGACATCAAACCCATCTTCGACCGCTCCTGTGTCAAATGCCACGGGGCGGAAAAGCCCAAGGCTAAACTGCGGCTCGACTCGCTCGAAGGCGCGCTCAAGGGCAGCGCCGAGGGCAAGGTGATCGTCCCCGGCGACAGCGCAGCCAGCGAACTGGTGCACAACATCGCGCGGCTTGGTGACGAAGACCACTGGATGCCGCCGCCGGACAACAAGGCCGGCATTCCGCCGCTCACCACGGACGAAATTGCCCTCATTCGCGCCTGGATTGATCAGGGCGCGAAATAAAATCGCCGCGCCAGGGACGCGACGGCGCGGCCGCTGGCGTCTTTCGTTGCGCTCTCGTCAAACCGGGCCTCAGCCCGGTGAAACTCCGCTCCGGCAAGGCCGAGCCAGGCCGGGGGCTTTTTTACGTTCGCAACCCGTCGCAAGGCAGCGAAACGGTAGGCAGGCCGCGCTGCCCAGCTTCCGAACGCCCAACCGCGATGTGAATGAAATCAGACGCAACCCGTGTGAATTATGCCGGTCGTTTGCTTTTTGCTGCCGAGGTAAGGACGGCACCGGGTTCAAGCCGTCGCCCGGCGTCGGAGGCATGCGCTCCGGGGCTATTGGTGAGAATCCCCGGTTGACGTGAGATTCAGGGCATCGTTTCGGTTCAGGGTCGCCGCTGCCGAATCGCCGTCAGGATCCGCTCAATCACCTCGCTCCGCGGCTTCGCGCCCGGGATCGCTGTTCCGGTTGGCCGTCTTCAAACCCAATCGGGCCATCAACAAATTGCCAAATGCTCCGCATCATCTTCGTTTGCATTTGCCGGGATGTGGTTTAGTGTTTGGCAGACACCCAAACTCAAAAACGGACTCGCTGGGTGGTCTCGTCTTGCCCGAATCGCCCCGCCCCGAATCCGCTTGAGACAGTCAGCGCCATGAAGTCACGCCGATGCTGGGACTCGTTCGTTGCCGCAGGCGTTTTGATCGCAGGGGTTCTTGCGGCGCGGGGTGAGCCGCCGCCCGTGCGCGGGCAGTATCGGGTCATTGACCTGGGCCGGCTCGGCGGTGCGCGCAGCGAGGCGCGCGGCATCAACGAAGCCGGCAACGTCGCCGGACTCTCGCAGAGCGACACCGGGTATCAGGCGGTGCGCTGGCGCTGGCGCGAAACCAATTACGTCATCGAGCCCCTCGGCCCGGGCGAGGGTTACGACATCGCCAACGACGGGACGGTCGTCGGCTTGGGCGACGGCAGCGGCGGCGGAACGGTGTGGCCGGGGCATGGCGCGCCGATGATGCTCGGCCTCGACAAACGATTGAACGCCATCGCCGTGGCGAGCGGCGTTCCGGTGGGCTGGGTCAACACCACGCTCACCAATCCCAATCCGCCCTTCAACGTGAAATTTCCGAAACACGCCGCGTCGTTCTCCGGCAGTGCGGCCGCGGACCTGGCTCAAAGGCCCGAGTGGGATTGCGTGGCCAACGGGGTGGACTCTTCCGGCAGCCGTATCGTGGGGCAGAACGTGACGAACGTGTTCCTTTCGGGCGTTCCGGTGCAGGCCTGGCTGTTCCCGAATCGCAATTTGTCCGGCTTGACCCCTTACACCAACAGCGTCGCGCTGGCGGTGAACACGTCCACGCAGGTGGTGGGTTACGCCTATGACATCAGCACGTTGTTCCAGCGGCCGATGTATTGGAGCGAGGCCACGGGCATGAGGCTGCTCAACGTGCCCCCCACCAGTCCTTACGGCCGGGCCATGGCCATCAACGATCGCGGCCAGGCGGTGGGCGTCCTGGGCGCCAGCGCCGTGCTCTGGGTCAACCTGGGTCAACCCGATGAAACCAACGTGTTCCTCAACAATCTGCCCCCGCTGGGCCACGGCTGGAACCTCCAGGCCGCGTATGACATCAACAACCGCGGCGAAATCGTCGGCTACGGTCTCAACCCGACCGGCTACGTCCACGGTTTTGTGCTCGTGCCCACCAATCTTCTGAACAAGATCGTCGCGCTCCGGGCCCTGGAGGTGAACCAGGCCGTGCAGGATTGGGAAAACAGCGTGCCCCTGGTCGCGGACAAACGCACCCTCGTGCGCGCCCACCTGGAACTGACCGCGCCCGACGCCCAGCCTGTTCTGGTTCGCGGCGCGCGTCTGCTGGTGCGCCAGGGCACAGCCACAGTGGAGCTTGCGCCCCTCAACGCGCCCGAAGGGTTGCTCGTCACTACCAATGACGCCCATGCGGTGCGCAAGGACCTCACCCAAAGTTTGAATTTTGAGCTTCCCCCGTCCTGGCGCGCCGGCACGAACGTGACGCTCCAACTGCTCTGGCCCCACGGTCGGCTCGTGAATCGCGAGCCGGCCGACGCGTCCGGCGACCCCGGCAGCAACGGCATTGTGCGCGTCACCTTCATCCCCGTTCCGCCCATCCCGGTGAAATGGCTGTTCACGCAATGGACCGACACCAACGGCGTTACCCACGGCCCCGCCACGCATCGGGCCGGGGAGCTGACCGCCCGGCTGCTTGCCATTTTCCCGGTGCCGCGCGTCACGACCGAACCCTCGGCCACGTATCTGTGGACCAACAATCCTCCGCTGGCCACCAATGATCGGACGCCCTCGCTGCTGAAGGGGCTTCTCAAGGACATGCAAGCCCTCCGGGATCGGCAGGTTGGCGCCAACAACCGGGTGCATTATTACGGCGTGGTGACCGACGTGGGCCTCGGCGGCCTGGGTTGGGTGCCACGGGATCCGACCAATTCCACATTAGCATCGGCCGTAGGCAGTCTGCCCGATAACGCCTGGGTTTATGGGCGCAACCGCCACGCGCATGAAATTGCCCACAACCTCGGCCGCCAACATGCGGTCTATCGCGATCATGGCTCACATATGGAGGGGGATTGGGGGGAAACCGCCCCGACGAACACACCAGTTTTTCCCTTCCTCATGCTGCAAAGCAGCGCCCCGGTCACGATGGCCCCGACGCTCGGCCCGATTTCGAGCGGCAACGACAAACTCGTTTGCGGCTGGGACAGTCATGCGGGAATCGTCGTCAATCCTTTCAGGCAGTTTGAGCTGTTGGGCTACGCGGACCGAAGCACCTGGCGCTGGATTTCGACTTATACCTGGACCAACGTCATGAACGTCATCATCGGCCGCTTCGGCAGCCCGATGCCCCCGGCCGGCCCGCTGCGCACCAACCTGCTCGTCAGCGGCCTCATCGGCCGAGACGATTCGGTGGAGTTTTCCCCCTTTTACCAGATCATCACCGACAACCCGCCGCGCGTCGAACCCGGCGAGTATTACCTCCTGCTCTTGAGCAACGCGACCGTGTTGTGGGAAACGAACTTTGCACCCGCGCCGATGCAGCCCGACTGCGATTATCCGGCCACCAACGCGAATGCCCCCGCGCGCTTTGCGATCCCCGTGCCGATCCTGCCCGAAGCCAACGGCGTCGCAGTGGTGCGCGGCCTGACGCCCCTCGCCGAAATCACCGGCTCGCCCAACGCGCCGGCCGTCGCGTGGGTTTTCCCGACCGGGGGCGAGGTCTTTGGCGGCGCGCCCTTCACCGCGCAATGGAGCGGGGGCGACGCCGACGGCGGCCCGTTGACTTACGCGCTGGAGTTCAGCCCCGACGGCGGCCAGAGCTGGCAACCGCTGGCGATTGACTGGCCCGACACCCGTTACCCGGTGGACGCCACGGCATTGCCCGCCACCACCAACGGCGTGTTGCGCGTCACCGTCAGCGACGGCTTCCACAGCACCTCCGCCCGCACCCCCGGCGTGTTCACCATCACCAATCATGCCCCCACGCTGCGCATCAGCCGCCCGGCCAACGATTCGGATTTTGCCGGCGAGCAACAAATCATCTTTCACGCCGAGGTCGAGGACGTGGAAGACCGCGCGCTCGACGGCACGAATGTCCTGTGGCACTCCAGTCGCGACGGGCCGCTGGGCAGCGGCACCGAGTTGTTTCGCAACGCCCACAGCCTGACCGAGGGCACGCACCTCATCACCGCCACGGCCCACGACACCAGCGGCGCGACCCACAGCGCCGCCGTCACCATTCGCGTATGGGAGAAGGCTGTGCCGCGCTTGAGAATCACGCTCCTTGGCGGGCAAGCGGCCGTCTCCTGGTCCGCCTTGCTCGGCACCAACTGGGTTCTGCAAAGCACGTCAAATCTCCTGGCCCCGAGCTGGACCACGATCACCAACACCCCCACGGTGACCGAGGCCGACCGGACTGTGATCGTGGGGATTGGATTTGACGCGCGGTATTTCCGACTGCGGAAACAATAAGAAACGACGCGGCGTTTCTGCCGGGGTGGAGGCGCAGCGCGCGACGCGCAATCTTCTCCAAAAGGGCCAACCCTTTGGCCGCCAGGCGACCCGGCGCCGGAGAGAACCGCACACTTCAGATTACGCCCGCCGCTCCCGAATCGCCGTTAGAATCTCCGCAATCACCTCGCTCCGGGGTTTTGCGCCCGGATTGCCCCGACCGTGCACGGGCACCTGTTCGCGCGTGAGCAAGGCGGAAAAAAATGCCCGAATCATCCGGGTTGCGCCGTGCTTAGATTTTCAGACGATTGAAATCAGCACATGCAGTGCGAAGCGAGACCGGGGCAGCATCCCCAATTTCGTTCTCACGACACCTGTCGGCCAAAGAAATCGCCGCCCTTCGCCGATCGGCCTCCGAAACCTGCTGCTTGTAATCGGTTTGCTCGTCCACGGCGTTTCCCAACAGAAACATCACCCAGGTTTCAAGATTGCGGCAAGGGATGAAAACGCAGGCCGGATCGTTTGATCCGAACGGGGTCACGCCCGTTGTTTTGCACGCCAGTTCAAGTTGCTGATGCCGCTGGCTGGCACTCCGGCCGTCGCCGTCAATCAGAACCAGCAGGAATTTGCGCTGGAATTGCGATTGGCTGCGAATGGCTTTCAATTCGTTTGGGAACCGCTTTCGAACGTGTTGCTCACCCGCGCCGCGGCCGGCGGGCACGGGCTGGAGGAAAATCTCCCGCCGATGGGCAAGTCCCCGTTGGATCAGGAATTTCTCGGCGAACCTCAGATGGCGCTCATCTTCGCCAAGAATCACGAAGCGGCAGCCACCCTTACTCATACAACCATCCGCGTTCGACCAAGTCGGCCACCGTTAACGAGCCGCCTTCACTGCCCCCTGCCCCGGCCACTTCGAGGTCTGCCACCTCGATGGGTTTGATCCTCGTTGGTTGCTCCGGCTTGCGGTCCAGCCAAAAACCGTTGGACTTCGCGAGCAAGTTGATCAGGACCGGGTGGTGCGAAATGAGAACAGCCTGGCCGATGGCGGCGTCGGAAATCGAATCGTGGAGATCGCGCAACCAGGGTTGGATCTCGCGTAGCCCCAAAAAATTTTCAGGCTCATCGAGCCAGAGCGACCAGCCCAACCGTACGGCCACCTCCTTCAAAACGTGCAGCGCAATCAGCACCCGCTGACCATCGGACAACTCGTCGAAGCGATACCAATTCCGCGGACCATTTTCCTCACCGAACTCGACATACAACGTCTTGCGTTCCTCGCCTCGGAGCGCAAAGGAACGAAAGCCCTCCAGATCGTCGCGGAGCCGACGTGTCAGCTCAAACGCCAAGCCCTGGTGCTCCTGGGACAGCCAGCGATACCACGCCGCGAAATTCGACAAATCCAGATTCAACCGTGAGTCTTCCGAGTCGGCCTCTGCGGCCATTCGCGCCGGATTGAGCTTTGCAACCAGCATGTTGGCAAGACGCGATCGGAAACCAATCGCATGTTGGTTGTCCGGTCGCTCGGCAAGCGTTGCGAACGCTGACTGGGTCCAGTCGAACGAGAAGCTGGGCCCCGGTGAAAAATTGTCCCGGTAGAGGTGGACTTCCCCCATTTGGCTCCGGAAGAGCGGTTGGCCGTTCAGCGTCACCTGCTCGTTCCGAATCCGAACCAACCGCTGATTGGGATTGTGTTCGACCTCCAAACGATAACGGAAGTCGCCCTCTTCACGACGCTCTGACAATTCGAAGGTCTGGACATTTCGTTTGTCCCAGCGCGTGAGCGTGTTGGCGGGGAACAGTTCCGGAAGGTTCCTTTTGCCAACAACGAGGTCCTGGAGGGCTCGGACGACCTCAAGCACGGAACTCTTGCCTCCGGCGTTGGGACCCAACAACAAGGTGATCGGTTTGAGGACCAACTCAAAATTCGTCAGCGTCCGGAAATTGTCCACGTAGAGTTTCGTGATCATGGCATGAGCTTCGAAAACCGGGCTTTTGCTGGTATACGCCAATTAATCTGAGCGATTTTTAATTTTTTCTAGAATCTCCGCAATCACCTCGCTCCGGGGTTTTGCGCCCAGGTTGCCCCGGCCGTGCACGCGCACGCTCACGGCGCCGGCCTCCATGTCGCGCGGGCCGATGACCAGCATCGTGTGCACCTTCGCCGCCTCCGCGTTCGCAATCTTGGCTTTGATCGGATCGTTGCCGAAGTCGGCCTCCGCCCGCACAAAGTTCGCCCGCAGTTCGGCGAGGATTTGTCGCGCGTAGTCGAGGAGCTTCGGCTCCTGCCCGACGGTGAGCACGCGCACCTGTTCGGGCGAGAGCCAGAGCGGGAAGTTGCCGGCATAGTGCTCGATCAAGAATCCGATGAACCGCTCGTGCGTACCCAGCGGCGCGCGGTGAATGCACAGCGGCGTCTTGTCGGTGTTGTCCTTGTCCCGATACACCAACCCGAAGCGCTTCGGCACGGCAAAGTCCACCTGATTGGTCGCCAGCGTGAACTCGCGCCCGATGACGCTCCAGACCTGCACGTCAATTTTCGGCCCGTAGAAGGCCGCTTCGTTGGGCACTTCCACAAAGTTGATTCCCGAGTCCTTCAAGACCTGCCGCACCATGTCCTCGGTCTTTTTCCAGAGCTCGGGCTCGTTGACGTATTTCTTGCCCATGCCCTCCGGCGCGGAGGTGCTGAAGCGCATGACGTATTTCTCGATGCCGAAAATCTTGAAATACTTCAGATACATTTGGTTGACGGCGTTGAACTCCTCGGCGAACTGCTCCTCGGTGCAGTAAATGTGCGCGTCGTTCATGTTCATCGAGCGCACGCGCATCAGGCCGAACAGTTCACCCGACTGCTCGTAACGGTAGCAGGTGCCGTATTCGGCCAGGCGCAACGGCAGGTCGCGATAACTGCGCGGCTGGGAGGCGAAGATGCGGTGATGATGCGGGCAGTTCATCGCCTTGAGGTAGTAGCGGTCGGCTGCCGGTTCGGCTGCGGCCCGGGCGTCAACCCGCGCGTCCGGGCCCTCGCGCAGTTCCATCGGCGGAAACATGCTCTCGGCGTAGTAGGGCAGGTGGCCGCTGGTCAGATACATTTTCTCGCGGGCGATGTGCGGCGTTTTCACGCGCACGTAGCCGGCCTGGAACTCGGTTTCCTTGGCGAGTTTTTCCAACTCCTCGCAAATGACCGCGCCCCGGGGCAACCACATCGGCAGCCCCGGCCCGACGTATTCGGGATCAATCACGTAAAGGCCCAACTCGGCGCCGAGCTTGCGGTGATCGCGCTTCCTCGCCTCCTCGAGCATGGCGAAGTATTCGTCGAGTTCCCGTTTCGTTCGGAACGCGGTGCCGTAGATGCGCTGCAGTTGCGGGCCTTTTTCGTCGCCCTTGTAGTAGGCGGCGGCGACGGTGGTGAGCTTGAAGGCGCCGATCTCGCCGGTGCGCGCCACGTGCGGTCCGGCGCAGAGGTCCACAAAATCGCCGTTGGGGGAGTAGGTGATCGGCTCGCCCTCGGGAATCTGCTGGATGAGGTCGAGCTTGAAACGGCTCGGATGGCCGGGCCGCTCACTCAACGCGCCGAGCCGCCCGCTTTGTGCGTCACGGATCGCCTGGTCGCGCGTGACCTCGATGCGCTCGAAGGGATGGTTGGCGCGGATTTCCCGGCGCATCTCCTCCTCGATTCTTGGAAAGTCCTCCGGCGTGATCCGATGGGAACATTCCAGGTCGTAGTAAAAACCGTTGTCCACCGGAGGCCCGTAGGCGAACTGCGCGTCGGGCCACAAGCGCAGGATCGCCGTGGCCATCACGTGCGCACAGGAGTGGCGCAGGCGCTCCAGGTCGCTCATCCGCGCGCGCTCATCGAGCGATTTGCGTTCGGTCGCGGGTCGGTTTGTTTCCGCCATACGAAAGCATGGTTAACGGAAAGACGCCCGGACGCAAAGGCGCAAAACGGAGCAAACGACCCTACCTGCAACGTCCGGGTCGAACCCGACCTTCGCCGTCGAGAAGAATGGCCGACCGAAACCGGCGAAATCTCCGAATCTTACGAATTTTCGGAAGGCAACCGCCTTATCGGGAAGAGGTGCGCCGTGTCCGGCCGATGAGAGCGGCCCAATTGCCCCTGGTCGCGCGTCAGGATCATGAAGCGCTTGAGGCGGGCCCGCTTTGAAATGCCGTTGATCAGCACTGGCGGGGGTCACGCAACCGGACACGAGGCGGAACGAGGTGATCGGTGACAGGCCTTCGCGTCTCAAACACGCCGGCGGGGCGGATTACGTTTCCCCGTATCTTGTTGTCCGCGCGGAGTTGGGCTTGAAATCACGCGCAAAGTGCGGAAGGCGTTCGTTGAACCGGATGCGTTCCGCACCAGAGGCAACATTGCGGCCGAGAGCGAGCGGTCGTGGCCGTCGCCGGGTGGCGAGGGTGACATCACTCCAGGCCCGCAAAAAACGCTCAAAACGTGAACAAGACCATGAAACGAATTGCATTGCTCCTGAGCGGGTTGTTGTGGTGGGGGGCCAACGGCGTCTCCGCCCAAAATCTGTTGCTGAACCCGGGGTTTGAGTCCGGCTCCGGCACCTCGGCCACAAGTTGGACCAAATGGGCCGGCGCCAACCGCGAACCGTGGGCCAACCACTCCGGCAATTATGGGATGGCCCTCGAATGGTGGGTCAGCTCCAACGGCGGGTTTTACCAGGACGTTCCGGGCACGTATGTCCCGGGCGACCTCTACGAGTTGAGCGCCTGGTATCTCGATGACGCCGCCACGGTTGGCACCAGCGTCTATCTGAGCAAGATCGAGTGGTTCAACGCCTCCAACGTCATGATCGGCTCGCAGGTGGTCAACGTCTCACCACTCGTGAACAACACCTGGAAACAGCTCAGCATGATCGGCACCGTGCCAACGGGCACGGCCTACGCCCGCGTCGTCTTCGAAGGCCAAAACATGGTCTCCGGCGAAACGCTCAAGATTGACGATGTTTCGTTCAGTCTGGTGCCGGAGCCGTCTTCGCTGGCGCTGACGGGTCTGGCGTTGGCTCTGGCCGGGCTGATGCGGTTGCGTCGCCGCTCGTAACTCTTCGGAAATTGGTCGAGCCACCTGCCGTCTATCGCAGCCCGGGTGGCTCGACCCTTTGAAAGGCCAACGCCACCTTTTGTTGTGACCATGAAAAAACTCGCCGCTGTTCTCATCGGGGCGCAGGTCTCCTTGTCTGCGCTGCACGCCAATCTGCTGCTGAATCCGAGCTTTGAAAGCGGCTCCGGCACGACCGCGGCAAATTGGACCAAATACAACGCCGCCAATCGCGAGCCGTGGGCCAACCGCACGGGCAATTGGGGCATGTCGCTTCAATGGTGGGTGGGCCAGTTCGGCGGCTTTTATCAGGATGTCGCCGGGTTGCCCGGCTACACCTACAACCTCTCGGCGTGGTTTCTCGATGACGCGTTCAGTGTCTGGACCAGTCAATACAGCATGAAGCTGGAATGGTTCGACAGCACCGGCACCAACATGATCGGCCAGGTGACCACGAACGTCACGCCCTACGTCACCAGCACGGAGTGGCGGCAATTGACGCTATCGGCCACGGCGCCTGCCGGGACGCACTTTGTGCGCGTGGTGTTCGAGGGCGACCAGATGATTTCCGGCGAGACGCTCAAGATTGACGACGTGGAATTGACGGCGACGGCGCCGCCGGGCGTGCCGGTGATCACCAATCATCCGGCGCACATCACGGTCAGTCCCGGTGGCAACGCCACCTTCACGGTGGGCGTGTCCAACGTCGCGGGCGCGTCCTTCCAGTGGCAGCGCAACGGCGTCAACCTCACCAACGGCGGGCCGATCTCCGGCGCCACCAGTCAAACCCTCACCATCACCGGTGTGACGCCGGCCCTGGTCGGCCATTATCGGGTGTGGGTCAGCAACGTCTCCGGCTCGGCGGTCAGCGAGGCGGGCACGCTGCAAATTGTCGCGCTGCACATCCTCCCCGTTGTCCGCATTGAGGGCAACGTCGGCGACACCAACATTGTGGAGTACGCGTCGGTGCTCAACACCAACGTCTGGGTGCCGTTTGCGACCAACGTGCTCAGCACCAGCCCTCAATACGTGGTGGACCCGACCTCGCCCGGACCGAACCAACGTTTTTACCGGGTGCGCTATTACAAGCCGTGAACCTGGCGCGCCAGGGCGCGTTTTCCCTGTTCCACCAGTTCGGCTCACCGGGGCGGCCGGTCGCATGCGTGACCCGGCCGCCCTGGGTTTTTCCACCTCCGATACCGGTTGAGCCAGGGCGCGCCCAACGCCAGACTGTCCCGGCTTGGGACCAACGCCCCATGCTGCAACGGCACGTCCGGTGAAACCGCTCCTGCCAACCGCCATCACGGCAGTCGCTCTGGCGCTGGGGAAGGTGACCGCCGCGCCGGTCCTTTCGCCCTGGCCGCTCTCAGGCTTCAACGACGCAGTGGCCAGTGCCGCCGCCCGGCTCGGCGGCACTTACGCCGTGGCCGATGCCTACGAGGACAAGGTTGAAATCCGTGACATCCGCCAGAAGTTGCGGCGCACGATCACGCGCACCGACATCCTCACGCTCTTGCCGTGGATGAGCCTCGACGGCGGGCCTGACGGCCCGTCTGGCCTGGCGGTGTCTGATTCCGGCCGTCTGGTTTTCCTTCTGGTGCATGATGACACTGCCCCGTCCGACGGCGGCCCAACAGACGGCGTGCTGCGCTACGACACGCTGGACGAAACATTGCGGCTGTTCTGTCGGGTCAACCTGTTTGATCGGGGCGACCGGTTTCCGTGGCTGGCTGCCGTTCATTACCAGGGCCGGCTCTATGTCGGCACCGCGGCTGACGGACTGCGCGTCTTCTCGGCAGGGCTGAACGATTCGGTCGGCACACTGGTCGGGAGCGCCGCGTTGCCCGGGGGCGGTCCGGTGCGCGGGTTGGCGGTGGACGCCACCGCCGGGCTGCTGTTTGCGGCGGGCAGCAATGCGCTGTATCGGGCTGCGCTGACAAGTTCGCCCCTGACGTTCCAACTGGTGGGCCATCTGTCGGAAATTCGCGCGATCGCCTTCAGCTCGCATTTTGGCGGTCCCACCCAGGCCGGGCTTTATGTGCTCGCGGGTGGGGCTTCCAATGTTCTCTATCATGTGCCCTCGGCCCAGGCCCGAGGCCATCAACCCTTCGCGCCCGGCATGTATCTGACCGTGTCGGCACATGACGTGGCGGCCACCGCGTGCGGACGCCTGCTGCTGGCCACCGACGAAACCGCGCATCTGCTGGCCGACAATACCGACCCGCGACTCGATTTTGACGCGTGGTTGACGAACGAGTTGGACCAGGTGATCCACTTCGCCAAAGCGCTCGTCGCGGCCGATGGACGCGGCGCCGGTTGGGTCACCGACGCCGACACCGCGCAAGGTTTGCCGCGCTTTCACCCGTGTTCACCCGATGGCGCTGCGTGGGTGGTCTTGGGACTACTGCTGGCCGACGTTGTGCGTGGCGACGCGCAGGCCTTGCCGCTCACCCGCGACATCCTCCGCCGTCACGCGGGATTGGCCCCCGACGGCGTGGCGCCGCAACGCAGCGCTGATGGGATTTACCGGCACTGGTATAACCCGACCAACGGCGGGCCGTATCCGGGCTGGGACACAGAGTTTGCGACGCTGTCCACGATGAAAATCGTCGCCGCCGCGGTCCGGGCACGCCGACATTTTCGGAATGATTCGGTGGTCCGCATCGCTGCTGACACGATCGCCAACACCATCCGCAACCACGCGGCCTACGTCCGGGAGCAACCCGACGGACTGTATTTCAAAGCTTTGCCCGGCGGTGGTCCGGATGTGTGGTCATTGAGCCTGCCGTTTCACGAGGGGATTCTGTTCGTCGAACAGGCCGCCGCGTTTGCCGACCCGGTGCTGCCGCGTTATGCGCGCTGGCTCGACCGGGCTCGGTGGCCGACCGCCGAGCTGGTCACCGGCAAACCGGTCACCGGCAACGTACCCGGTTGGTTTCAAGCCGCGTTCGTCACGCTGTATCCGTGGCTGTTACAAAAGGACTTTCGCTCCTCACCCGCCTGGCAACACCAGGTGAAACATCTCTGGTATTCACAGGCTGCATGGAACGACGCCAACGGCCCGCAATGGTTTGCAGTGTTCTCCGCCGGCACGACTCCTGGCGGTTACAACGCCGATTCGTTGAGCCACCACCCGCACGATATCGCGAGTTTCCCGGCGCTGCTGGCTTTCTGCGCAGCGGGCGACACCGCTCCGGCGGTCAGCGCC
>JAOAIM010000080.1 GCA_026414705.1 Verrucomicrobiia bacterium
CCCAGCGGGAGAGGGCCGGGGTGAGGGAGAACGCGTCGTGGGCGTGAGAGTGTCCACATGCTCGCGCCTTCGGCGCTCACCGCAGTGGATCGAACGGTGTCTTCGGCGGGACGCCAAGAACGGCACGCGAGACCCGTGCGCTCCCGTGTTCTCTTTTCCCCCGTCCCTGAGTTCCTCCTTCGATGTTCGATGTTGAATGTTGGTTGTTCGATGTTTCTCAACGCCTTCACGCTCACTGTGGTCCTGCGTCGAGGGAGAAGTCCGACCCAAACCCGGTTGCGCGGGCGTGACAAAGTTTTGGCGCGGCGGCTTGACGGCTCGGAAAAGCGGGGCGCATCTTCGGCGCCTGTGGCCCGGCAATCGGCATCCGGAATGGAACGGCCCGGGGTCTCGCGCCAACGTGCCCGGCACGGCTGGCGGGTGGGCTGGCTTCTGGCCGCGACGCGGATTTCGATGGGCGCATCAGGCTTGGAGGAGTACGCCCTGCATCTGTGGCAACTGGAGGACGGCCTGCCGCAAAATGCGGTTTCCGCCGTGGTGCAAACGAGCGACGGCTACCTGTGGGTGGGGACTTACAACGGCCTGGCGCGGTTCGACGGGGTGCGTTTTACCGTGTTCAACCGCGACCGCACGCCCGGGTTGCGCAACGATCGGGTGACGGCTCTGTTCGAGTGGCCCCACGGGATGTTGGTGATCGGTCACGAAACCGGCGAGTTGACGTCCTATCAGCAGGGCCGCTTTTACCCTCTGGATTTCCAGGCCGCCTGGTCGGGGCGCAAGATCGTGGGTTTTGCGGTGGATGCGGAGAGGGAGCTTTGGGTGGTGAACGGCGACGGCCTGCTGGCGCGTGTGCGCGATGGCGCGATGCAAATCCCTCCGGCGGGCCAGGCAGTTGGCCTGGCCGGCGTTGTGCAGGGTGAGCAGGGGCGGTTCTGGGTTCTTCGCGATGGACAATGTTCGGTTTACGAGCGGGGCCAACTGAGCGCGATGCACTTCGACGGGCTGCTGGACAATCGCTACGTTCAAGGGATCACGCCCAGTCGGCGCGGGGGCTTGTGGGTGGCCGAGGAGGGTCGGCTGCGGCGCTGGAGTGATGGCGCGTGGGTTGAGGACCTGGGCGCGGCGCCCTGGGGCGTGAGCGCGTTGACGTGTTTTCTGGAGACGCGCTCAGGTCTGCTGGCGGTGGGCACAGCGGAGATGGGGTTGTTTGTTGTCGAACCCGGACGGGCGGTCCGGCATTGGAATCGCGCCACCGGATTGCCGAGCGACTGGGTGCGTTGTTTGACTGAGGACCGGGAGGGCAATCTCTGGTTTGGCATCGGCACGAGCGGTCTGGCGGCGCTGCGCCGCAGCAAGGCGGCCACGGTGCGTCCGCCGGATGACTGGCGCGGTGCGTCGGTGCTGAGCGTAAGCGCCGGACCGGAGGACGAGATTTATGCGGGAACGGAGGGCGCGGGCATTTATCGGTTTCATCGCGGGGAGTGGACGCATTGGGGCACGGGTCAAGGGCTGTCGAATCTTTTCGTCTGGACGGTGTGCCCGGAGGCCAACGGTCGAGTGTGGGCGGGCACGTGGGGTGGCGGGCTGTTTGTGCGCAACGGTGAGGAGCCTTTCACGCGCGCGCCGGGGACTGAGAATCTCGACACGCCCATCACGGCCCTGTGGCCGCGGGCCGACGGCAGCCTGTGGGTGGGCACGCGGGCCGGGTTGTTGCACTACGACGCGGGCCGGCTCACCTGGTATGGCGCGGCGCAGGGGCTGGCCCTGGCGGACGTGCGCGCGGTCTGCGAGGACGCGCAGGGGCGGGTGTGGTTCGGGATGCTGGGCGGCGGGTTGGGTTGCCTGGAAAATGGTGTGATCCGGCAATTTGGGGTGAAAGATGGTCTGGCCGGCGAATTTGTGTTGTGCCTGCGTGCGGACTCCGACGGCAGCCTGTGGATCGGCACGCAAGGCCGTGGGCTGAGCCGCTTCAGGGACGGCCGCTTTGCCACCGTCAATTCGAATCACGGGTTGCCCAGCGACGTGATTTGTCACATCGCCGATGACGGGCGCGGGTATTTTTGGATCAGCTCGCACGCGGGAATTTTCCGGGTCGCCAGGGCGGAGTTGAATCGCTGTGCCGACGGACTGGTGAGCACGGTCAACTGTCTGAGTTACGGGCGTGGGGATGGTTTGCCGACGTTGGAATGTTCGAGTGGTGCGCAACCGGCGGGCTGCCAAACCCGCGACGGGCGGTTGTGGTTTGCCACCAGTCGGGGTCTGGCCGTGGTGAACCCGGATCGGGTGTGGACCAATCCGCTGCCGCCGCCGGTGTGGATCGAGGCGTTGCTGGTGGAAGGCCAACCGACGGAGTTGCCGCCGCCCGTGGGGGTGGTACAAATCCCGCCCGGGCGGCGACGGCTTGAATTTCAATTCACCGGCCTGAGTTTTGTGGTGCCGGAAAAGGTGCGTTTCAAATATCGGTTGGAGGGCCTGGAGAGCGAGTGGTTGGATGCGGGCGCGGCCCGGAAGGTCAACTACAGTTACGTGCCACCGGGCAAATACACCTTCCGGGTTATTGCCTGCAACAACGATGGCGTGTGGAATGAAACCGGAGCGCAGCTCGCTCTGGTGGTGCAGCCGTTTTTCTGGGAAACGCTGGGCTTCCGCGTCGCGCTGGGCAGCCTGGCTCTCGCGGCGGTGGCGGGGGGAGTGTGGTTTGAGACCCGACGGCGCCTGCACCGCAAACTCGAGCGCGCCGAACGCCAGCGCGCCATCGAGCGCGAGCGCAGCCGCATCGCGCGGGACATCCACGACGACCTCGGCGCCAGCCTCACCCGCATCACCATGCTGTGCCAAACCGCGCGAGCCGACCTGCAGCGCCCGGAGCAGGCCGCCGAGGATTTGGATCGGATTTACGGCACTGCGCGCGAGCTGACGCGGGCGCTGGACGAAATCGTCTGGGCCGTCAACCCGCGCCATGACACGCTGGACAGCCTGGCCAATTATCTGGGACGGTTTGCGCAGGACTATTTGCGGCCGGCCGGGGTGCGCTGTCGGCTGGATATTCCGGTGCATCTGCCGCCGTGGCCATTAACCGCCGAGGTTCGCCACAACCTGTTCCTGGCGTTCAAGGAAGCGCTCAACAACGTCCTCAAACACGCCGCCGCCACCGAGGTGCGGCTGACGCTGGCTCTTGAGCCGAACGGCTTTCGGTTGACGGTCGAGGATAACGGACGCGGCTTTGCGCCCACGAACTTTTGGCCGGGCGGGGCCACCGAACCCGACCGCGCCGCTGCGGGCAACGGTCTGGTCAATATGCGCCGCCGCCTGGAGGAGATTCGGGGTCGGTGCGAAATCCACAGTCAACCGGGCCGTGGCACGCGAGTGGTGTTTGTTGTGGATCGCGGACGGCAAACGCCCTGAAACCGAACCACGGCCGGGCCGTTGTTCGAGTGCGGTCTGTCATGAAAACTGACGACTCCCCCGGTACGCAACGGCGGGCCTAAATTGAAATACGCTTGAGCATTCGGGTATCCATCATCGAAGACGACGGGCCAACCCGTGAGACATTGGTGGAGTGGATCCGCCGCGCCGAGGGCTTTGCCTGCGTGAGCGAGCACGCTTCCATGGAGCACGCGCTGGAGCACCTGCCGCAGGCCCGGCCCGACGTCGTGCTCATGGACATCAATTTGCCCGGAATCAGCGGCATTGAAGGGGTGCGCCGGCTCAAACGCCTGTTGCCCGAAACCCAGTTTGTGATGCTCACGGTCTATGAGGACGCGGATCACATTTTCGACGCGCTGGCGGCGGGGGCGACCGGCTACCTGCTCAAACAAACGCCCTGGCCCGACTTGTTGAACGCGATCCGCGAAGTCCATGCGGGCGGGTCGCCCATGACCAGCAACATCGCCCGTAAAGTCGTGCAATCGTTCCAAACCCTGCCCCGCGCGGGGGACGCGACCTACGAGCTCTCGCGCCGGGAGCAGGAAGTCTTGGACCTTCTGGCCCGCGGGTTTCTCTACAAGGAAATCGCCGATGCGCTCGGCTTGAGTGTTCCGACGGTCAATACCTACATCCGAAGGATTTACGAGAAACTGCACGTTCGTTCGCGCGGACAGGCCGTAGCACGGTATGCACACCTGACACCGGGGCGGACGGCCTCGGGCCGCATCCCTTGAGCTGGACGGGGGCACGAGTTCCGCCAGAGGCATCTGGCCCGGGTTTGTCATGAATTTTGCCGACATGACAGGCGCCGGGCGGAAGCTAAACTGGGCCTACAGCGTGCAGAGTGAAGTTGGCGTTCCCGGCCTTCAACGTGGCTGGCGAACCCAAACACAGGCCGAACGGTTGCAAAGGCTCTGGCACGGCAGATACAAACGCATGAAACCCGAAGTTCCCGCAAAACCACAGTTGCCCATGAAATCCCCTCGCAATCCATTCCGTCGGCTCGCCGCACTGGCGGCGGGGAGTCTCTTGTGCGCCTTCGCCGGTTCTGTTCGGGCCGTGCAGGATTATGTGGTGGACACGTTTGACACCGGCGTGCCATCCCAGTGGTGGGCCACTTGGTGGGGCAACGGCGGCATTACATGGGACGCCACTCAAGACGCCGACGGCAATCCCAGTTCCGGCTCGGCACGCATGAGCGGCAACACGATCTCCAGCCAGAACACCTACGTCATCGCCAAGTCCTTCGGCAACTGGGCCTGGGACTCGGGCGTGACGGTGGACGTTTCCCAATACACCAACCTCCAACTGTCCATCAAGTGGGACAAGGACAACTCCTCCATGCCCCTGAGCACGTTCAACACCACGGGCGACCGTTTGAGCGTGGGGTTCATGCCCCAGAGCAAAGCGTGGGATGGCGGACAAATTGTTTACCTCAATGCGGTCAGCATCCCCGAAGCGGCTTCGAACAACTGGGTGCAGATCAACATTCCCATCAACCCCAACCTGGCCGGCCTGAACGAAGCCTGCGCCATCGTGTTCAAACGCTGGGACCCGGCGGCGAACAACGGTCTGACGGTTCGATTCTGGGTGGACAACATCAAACTGCAGGCGCCGGTTGCCCCGCCGCCACCGCCCACCATGAGCATTGAGAAATCCACCACCGGCCTCCAGATGATGTCCACCGTCACCGGCGGCAACAATCGTTACAGCATCCGGACCACCAGTCCCGATTACTCCTGGGTGGACGCCACCAGCCCTGTGACTTACGCCATTACCATCAAGCAGTATCCCAACCAGGCGGCATACCCCTACTTCCAGACGCACTGGTTTTTGGTGCCCGCCAGCGGATTGCCCTGGGGACCGGGCGACGTGGCGGTGGATTGGAATTCGAGCAACTTGATTTTCCTCCACATCCAAAGCCACCCGGACGGCGCCGGCTTTGCCCGATTCATGTGGCGCACCAACGGCACGGGCTGGGGCGAGGGCAGCAACCAGGTTTGGAACCGAACCAACCCGCCCATCCCGACCCTCACCAGCACCACGGTTCTGGGCAAGTGGAGCCTCACCTTCAGCCAGAACACCAACATCACGTTGACCGCGCCAGATGGCAGCTCGACCAACTTCACACTGCCCAGTGCGGCGGTGGATTACTTCCGTGATTCCGCCGGCATGTATGCCTACGCCGGGATGCAGCCCAACCGACCTGAGAATGTCGGTCAGGCCTCCGTCTTCGCACGGGTCGAGATTAAAGGCGGCGTCAATACGGAACTGGACGACATCTTCCCCGGGCCGGACCTTGCCGCCCATTGGACGAGGGTTGCTGCCGACCCAACGGGCATTGTGATTGTGCCCTCCGGCATGCCCTATTGGCTGAGCTGGACGTTGCCCGACTCCGGGTTCAGCCCGATCTGGAGTCCTGTCTTGGGCACGGGTGCCAACTGGACCGATCCGGGGCTGGGCACGCCCATCAATGTTGGCGTCCGCAAAGTGCTCGTGCCCGCGTCGTTGTCACCCAGCAACGCCTTCTTCCGGCTCGTCAAACGTCAGTACACCAAACTGCAGGTGCTCATGCCCGGCGAAACGGCCGCTCCGGGCACACCCACCGGCAAGACCGGCACGCCGACCCCGCAACAGGTCTTCGTGCCGTTCAACATCACCGTCAATGCCGTGGATGCCAACTGGTATCCGGTGCAGGGCGTCAACAACACCGTGAGCATCACCAGCAGCGATCCGAACGCGTTTCTGCCCAACAACGCGCCGCTTGTGAACGGGACGCGGACCTTTGAGGTGGTGTTCGGCAGCACGGGCACCTGGACCGTGACCGCGACCGACGTCACCGACAACACCAAGACACCCGACACCGGCAGTCCCACAACTGTGAATCCGTGACGGTGGGGAGGAGGATGGCGAATCAAAGCACCGGGCCGGCGCGGGCCGGCGCCGGGCCAATTGGCCGCCGGTGCCGGCCAGGAAAACCGTGTGGCGCCGGCCCGAGTCCGTAAGCGTCGAACCATGCCCCCGCACAACAACATCCGGCGACGGCAGTCTGGCGCACGCGCGTTCACGCTGATTGAACTGCTGGTGGTCATCGCAATCATTGCCATCCTGGCCGCCTTGTTGTTGCCCGCGCTCGGCACTGCCAAAGCCAAAGCCCAGGGCATCTCATGCATGAACAACAGCCGCCAACTGCTGCTGGCCTGGCATTTTTACGCCGACGATTTTGACGACTATTTGCCCGCCAATGACTATCCCTACACCACCTCGTTCTCCTCAATCCCGCCCGAGCGCCGCCGCAACTGGGTCGCCGGCTCGTTGTATATCCCCTTCGACAGCGTGCGCACCGACATTCTGCTGGACCCTGAGTCCACCCAGATGGCGGCTTATATTCGCAACGTGGCGATCTACCGCTGTCCCGCCGACAAAAGCATGACGCAGGGCCGCCCCCGCAACCGCAGCATGTCCATGAACAACGCCGTGGGCACGCGCTGGTATAGTGCCCCGAGCCTCGGCGCCCTGGGTCGCCAACCGGTGGGCGGCGGTTGGTTGCCCGGCATCTACGACGACAAACAACAGACCTGGCGCGTTTACGGGAAACTCTCGCACATCACGCTCCCCCCACCGGCCCGTCTGTGGGTGCTCATGGACGAACACCCTGATGCCATCAATGACGCCTCCATGGCGGTGCAGTGCGGCAACGCCGCCGGCCCGCGAATCGTGGATTTTCCCGCCAGCTATCACAACGGCGCCGGCGGCATCGCCTTCGCCGATGGCCACTCCGAAATTCGCAAGTGGCGGGGGGCGCGGTTGCGGGCCGGGCCGCAACCCCCGGATTACGCGCTCAACCAACTGGCCACCGACCCAGAAAGCCAGGAAGACCTCAAATGGCTTCAAGAGCGAACCTCCGCGCCGCGATGAATCTGCCGCAGAACGCTGCCGAGGTTCGTCTCCTGACCGCAAAACCGGTTGCCCACGCCGTTGGCGGGCAGTTGGTTACCATCCGTTCTTGGTTTCCTCTGCCGACCATTTGCGCGCTGAGGGTGGCGCGTTTACGCTCAGGCTCACGATCATGTTGACCACAAACCGAACAACGTGCTGGAGGCCGCTTGTGTCCTTACCGGCCGCCCTGATGCTGGTGTGCCTGGTTCCCCTCCTCGTGGGCCGCGCCCCGGCGCAGGCCGATTTCCTGATTTACACCGACCGGTTGATGAGCGGTTGGCAGGACTGGAGCTGGGCGCCGCGCGACCTTACCAACACCTCACCCGTCCGCAGCGGCTCGCGCTCCATCCGCGTCAGCGCCAGCCCCTGGCAGGCCATTTCCTTCTGGCATGAGGACTGGGACACGACCCTTTACACGAATTTCTCCTTCTGGGCACACGGCGGCACCAGCGGCGGACAACGCTTGCAGGTCTACGCGGAGTTGAGCGGCGTGCCGCAACCAGCCTACGTGATACCCGGCTCGCTGCCCGCCAACACCTGGCAACGCTATGCCATCCCGCTCAGCGCCCTGGGCGTGGCCAACAAATCCAACCTCTCCCGCCTCAGTATCCAGTTGCGCAATGACGGCAGCACCGGGACGTTTTACCTCGACGACGTGCAATTGGACACCCGGCCGCCGCCCGCCCTCGTCAATTTGACGGTGACCACCACGCAAATCGTGGCGGCCGTGGACGCGCGGCATTTCGGCGTAAACCTCACCATGTGGGACCCGTATTTCGATCCGCCGCATCACGCGACCACCCTGGGATTGCTACAGGAAATGGGCGCGTTGGTGGTCCGGATGCCTGGCGGCTCGCTCTCCGACGAATACAACTGGGCCTCCAACACCAGCCGCACCAACACCTGGCAGTGGCAAGCCTCCTTCCCCGACATGGTGCGCGTCACCACCAACCTCGGGGCGCAGGCTTTCGTCACGGTCAATTACGGTTCGGGCTCGCCCCAACAGGCCGCCGCCTGGGTGGCCTACGCGAATGCCGACCCCGCCCTCTACGGCACGACCAACGACCTCGTGCTGGGCGTGGACAGCGACGGACGCGACTGGCGCACCGCCGGTTACTGGGCGCGCCTGCGCTCGCTCACCCCCGCTGCCAATCCCGACAACCAGTTTGACTTCCTGGCCATTGGCCGCAGCGCGCCGCTCGGCTTCCGGTATTGGGAAATCGGCAACGAATGTTACGGCCCGTGGGAATACGACCTCAACACCAACCCCCAGGACCCGTTCACCTATGCCAATCGCGCCTCCAACTATTTCGCGTTGATGAAAGCGGTGGACCCGACCATCCAGATCGGGGTGGTCGTTGCACCCGGCGAAAACACCTTTTCCAACCAGTTCACCGCCCTCAACCCCGCCTACAATCCGCGCACCGGCCGCACCAATTACGGTTGGACACCCATCCTGCTCCGACGCCTCAAAGCGCTGGGCGTCACGCCGGATTTCGTCGTGCACCACCATTACCCGCAATGGACCGACCCCAACAACCCCGCCGCCTCGCCCGTCAGCGACGTGGGCCTGCTGTTGTCCACCGCGAAATGGGCTGCAGACGCCGCCGACCTGCGTCAGCAAATCACCGACTACTTCGGCGCCGGCGGCGAGGCCATCGAACTGCTCGTGACCGAGAACAACAGCGATGCCGGTTCGCAGGGGCGGCAGTCCACCAGCCTGGTCAACGCCCTCTACTACGCCGACAGCCTCGGCGCGCTGCTGAAAACCGAGTTCCGCGCCATGGTCTGGTGGGACCTTCGCAACGGCACCGACACCAACGGCTATTTCGGCCCGGAGCTGTACGGCTGGCGCACCTACGGTGACCTGGGCCTGATCAATGGCCCCGACACACGTCATCCGCCATTCTACGCCGCTCGACTGATGCAATGGTTCGCGCGTCCCGGTGATCGCGTGCTTGCCACCAGCACGGATTACCCGTTGCTGGTTGCCCATGCGGCCCGGCGCCCCAACGGCGCAGTCACGCTGCTGGTCGTCAACAAAAGTCTCACCACCAACCTGGTCGCCCAAATCCGCGTCCAGGGCTTCAGCCCCGCCAGCGTCGCCACCGTCCGATCTTACGGCATTCCCCAGGACGAGGCGGCCCGCACCAACGGCCCGGCGGCGGCCAGGGACATTGCTGTCGCGCAGCTCTCGGGGGCGGGCGCAAACTTCGTCTATGACTTTCCACCGCTGTCATTGACCCTGTTTACGCTCAACCCGGGTCTCGCCCCGACACTTCAAATCGCACCGCCCGGGTTGCAAACCCCGGGACAGCTCGTGCTCCAATTGCAAGGCGAGCCGGACGTGCCGTATGTGATTCAAACCTCCACCAACCTCACCGACTGGTGGGCGGTCGCCACCAACCGTGTCAGCGGCCCGGCCACGTTCATCACCAACGCGATTTCTGCTGCCGACTCGGCGCGCTATTGGCGCGCGCTCTGGCAACCCTGAGCGCGATTGGCGCGAAGGCAGGGGTTCGCATCACATCCGGCCGGCACTTCCCATCTCAGGGCCTCTGACCGGTTAAGCGATGGCAAAAAATCCGGTTTTCCCCTAGGTTCCGGGCATGAGTCTTCTCGTTGGTCAGTCGTTGCCCGACGCGCAGGGCCATTTCGGGCCGTATGGCGGGCGGTTCGTTCCCGAAACGCTCATGCACCCGTTGCAGGAGCTGGAGCGCGAATACGAACGCGCCCAGGCCGACCCGGAGTTTCAGCGCGATTTTGAGTATTACCTGCGCGAGTTCGCCGGGCGACCGACGCCGTTGTATTTCGCCGAGCGGCTCACCCGTGAGCTGGGCGGCGCCAAAATTTATCTCAAGCGCGAAGACCTCCTGCACACCGGCGCGCACAAGATCAACAATTGCCTCGGCCAGATTCTGCTCGCCCGGCGCATGGGCAAAACGCGCATCATCGCCGAGACGGGCGCGGGCCAGCACGGCGTGGCCACCGCCACGGTCGCGGCGATGTTCGGCCTGCAATGCGTCATCTATATGGGCGCGGTGGATTGTCAGCGGCAGGCGCTTAACGTGTATCGCATGAAAATGCTCGGCGCGGAGGTCGTGCCGGTGAAAGCGGGCCAGCAAACGCTCAAGGAGGCAATCAACGAAGCGATGCGCGACTGGGTGACCAACGTGCGAACGACCCATTACATCCTGGGCACGGTCTATGGCGCGCATCCCTACCCGGTCATGGTGCGCAATTTTCAGCGTGTGATTGGCGACGAGACACGCCGTCAAATCCTCGAAAAGGAAGAACGGCTGCCGGATTTGCTGGTCGCGTGCGTCGGCGGCGGCTCCAACGCGATGGGCCTGTTTTACCCGTTCCTTGACGACCCGAGCGTGAAGATGGTCGGCGTCGAGGCTGGCGGCGAGGGCATCGAGCCGGGCAAACACGCCGCCCGGTTTCAGGGCGGTTCGCTCGGCGTGCTGCAGGGCACGCGCTCGTTTCTGTTGCAGGACGAATACGGCCAGATTCAACTCACCCACAGCGTCAGCGCCGGGCTGGATTACGCCGCCGTCGGGCCGGAGCACGCCTGGTTGCGCGACCAGGGCCGCGTCGAATACACCTACGCCACCGACGCCGAGGCGCTGGACGCCTTCATGAAACTGGCGCGTCTGGAGGGCATCATTCCCGCGCTTGAAAGTGCGCACGCCATCGCCGAAACGATCAAACGCGCCCCGCGCATGGGCCGCGAGGCGTTGATCGTGGTGAACCTCTCGGGCCGGGGGGACAAGGACGTGGCGCAAGTGGCGGCAAAGGTCGGCTTGCAGATGCCCGAATAGGCTGGGCCGGATCAAAGCCCCAAGCCCCGGCAGGTTGCGCGGGGGAGCGCACGTGTTTTTGCATTGCCAGCCGGGGGCGTTCCCTCATTTTTCATCCCGGAATTCTGGATTTTGCCATGGCAGAAAAACCGCGACACAACTACGACGAGAGCAAGGTCAAGACGCTTAGTTCGCTCGAGCACATTCGCCTGCGCACCGGCATGTATATCGGGCGCATCGGCAACGGATCGCACCCGGACGACGGCTGTTACATCCTGCTCAAAGAGATCATTGATAACGCGGTGGACGAACACATCATGGGTTTCGGCCACGAGATCGAGATCACGATTGACGGCACGCGCGTGGCGGTGCGCGATTACGGGCGCGGCATCCCCCTGGGCAAGGTCGTGGACTGCGTCTCGACCATCAACACCGGGGCCAAATACAACGACGACGTGTTCCAGTTCAGCGTCGGCCTCAACGGCGTGGGCACCAAGGCCGTCAACGCCCTCTCCGAAACCTTTCTGGTGCGCAGCCATCGCGACGGTGAATTTGTCGAGGCCGTCTTCAAGCGCGGAAAACTCCAGCGCGAGCGCAAAGGTAAAGACCCGCGTCAGCCCGATGGCACTTACGTCGAGTTCCAGCCCGATCCGCAGATTTTCAAGGAGATCGAGTTCCGTCCCGAACACGTCGAGCGCCGGCTGCGGCATTACAGTTACCTGAACACGGGGCTGAAGTTGATTCTGAAATGGGAGGGACGCGTTCCCCCGCGTCCCAAACCAGATGGAGACGGCGCGGAAGCCATCCCTCCCAGCAATGAGCCGAAAGTTTTCCAGTCGCGCCACGGCCTGATGGACCTGGTGATGGAGGATTTGGCGAGCGACGGCAGCGAGCCGCTGTATCCGCCCTTGCATTACGCCAGCAAGATGCTCGAGTTCTGCTTCACTCACAGCAACAGCCGTTACGGCGAGACGTTTTACTCTTTTGTCAACGGCCAATACACCAGCGACGGCGGCACGCACTTGAGCGCCTTCCGCGAGGGCCTGCTCAAGGCCGTCAACGAATACAGCGGCGAGAAATTCGAGGGCGACGACGTGCGCGAGGCGATGGTCGGCGCGGTCGCCATCCGCCTCAAAGACCCCGTCTTCGAGTCGCAAACCAAAAACAAGCTCGGCAACACCGAAATTCGGACCGACCTGGTCAACAAGGTGCGCGAGGAATTGCTCCACTTTTTCCAGCGCAACAAGCCGATCGCCGACACCATCGTCGCCAAGGTCAGGGACACCCGCGAACTGCGCAAAGAACTGCAGCAGGTCAAAAAACTCGCCCGCGAGCGCGCCAAAGCCATCACGCTGCGCATCCCGCAACTCAAGGACTGCCGCAACCACTACGACAAAAAGCGCGACAAGGGCCGCGGCACGATGATCTTCATCTGCGAGGGCCAGTCGGCGGCCGGCTCGATCACCAGTTGCCGCGACGTGAACAACCAGGCCGTTTTCGTGCTCAAGGGCAAACCGCTCAACGTCTGGGACCTCAAACGCGACGTGATGTATAAAAACGACGAGCTCTACAACCTGATGCAGGCGCTCAACGTCGAGGACGGCCCCGACGGCTTGCGCTACGAGAAGATCATTCTGGCGACCGACGCCGACGTGGACGGCCTGCACATCCGCAATCTGATGATCACGTATTTCTTCCGGTTCTTCGAGCCGCTGGTGCGCGACGGGCACGTGTATGTGCTGGAGACGCCGCTGTTCCGGGTGCGGAACAAGGACCGCACACTCTACTGTTACAGCGAGGCGGAACGGGACGCCGCCTTGGCCGCGCTGGGCGGCAAGCCCGAAATCACGCGCTTCAAGGGCCTGGGCGAAATCAGCCCGAAGGAGTTCGCACAATTCATCGGCAAGGACATGCGGCTGAGCCGGGTGGAATACGCGCCGCGACCCGAGCACGTGCCGCTGCTGGACTTCTACATGGGCAAAAACACGCCCGAACGGAAGGATTACATCATGGAACGGCTCGTTGTGCCGGTGGAAGAGTAGCCGGGCACAATTCGTCCGATGCTCGTTTTGAGCGTCGCCAACCCGGCAGCCGTGGCCTGGCGGGCACGTTGTTCGTCAGATCAAACGCGCCCGCAAATGCTCCCGCCCGCTGGGCAGCGTGTTGACCGGCATATTTCACATTCTTGCGTCTTGCTTCATTGGCGTCGGGCTTCAGCCCGGTGAACTGCGGCAACCGATCCTCCAAAGCGTTTCAACGGCTGGTGACACTGTGCGAAAAGCTGCTGAAGCAGCTCAACCGTTGCTCGGCCTTTTGCACCGGGCTGAACCCCGGCGCGAATGAGAGTTTTGTGAAATATGGAGGATCGGCCGCTTTCACTCGCGCGGGTCGGCCGCCTGCCCGCTGATCTGGTGCCACACGAGCATCACAAAAGTTCCCTAAACTGCTCCGGCGTCAGTCCGGCATCTTTGGCGAGCGCGCCCATCGTAAACGCATTGATAGGATTGTGGCGCGGTATGGTCAGCCGCACTTTACCGTTCGACATCACGGTGTGCTTGCCCTCCCGCGCAACGCGAAAGCCGATTTTGCCAAAGACGCGCACGGCTTGGGCATGGCTGATGCCAGGCAACCGGGGCATGGGTCAGACCGTGACGACGGCCTCCTCGACCGTCAACGACCCGCTCTCCTGCGCTTCAACCTCAAGCCATTCTCGGATCGCGATTTTGATGTTTTCGATGGCTTCCTCACGGGTTGCCCCTTGGGAATGGCATCCGGGCAATGCCGGGCAACTGACCGCCCAGCCCTCTTCCGACTGCACAAGCCTGATGCGGTATTCCATGTCTTGATTCTGCTCAGGGCGCGCGAATCGGTCAATGCCCGCAGGTTTCAACCGCCAGAATGCTTCGCGTTTCGGACCGTCGCCGCCGCGCCTCCGAAAAAAACTTCAACCTTTCACGTCCTGGCGATAGTTTTGCAGCAGGCTGATTTGCACGCACGATCACGTTGGTTGCTCGATGAAACTGCTCGTATTCGCCCACAAACCGCCGCCGCATCACGGTCAAAGTTACATGGTGCAATTGATGTTGGAGGGTTTTGGCGGCGACCGCAGGGGAAGTCAGCGCCTTCAACCGACCGCGTCCAACGGGCACGGCATCGAGTGCTACCACGTCAATGCCCGCCTTTCCAAACAGCTTGAGGACATCGGCGAGTTCCGCCCGGGCAAGCTCCTGCTGCTGTTGCGGTATTGCCTCGAGGCGATCTGGTGTCGTTTCCGCTACGACGTGCCGAACCTCTACTACATTCCCGGCCCGGGCAAAAAGTCCGCCCTTTACCGGGACTGGCTGGTCATGGCGCTGTGCCGACCGTTCTTCCAGCGGGTGATCCTGCACTGGCACGCTGCGGGCCTGGCCAGGTGGCTGGAAACTGCGGTGCAGATCAACACGCGCGCCGTTACTTGGCGCTTCCTCAAGCACGCCGACCTCAGCATCGTGCTCTCCAATTACAACCTCGCCGACGCGAACAAGCTCTTCCCGCGTCGCGTGCGCGTGGTGAACAACGGCATCCCGGATCCGTGCCCGGATTTTGCCGCCAACGTGCTGCCGGTGCGGCGACAACGATTCGCAGCCCGCGCGGCGGCGCTGGCCGGCGGCACGTCAGTGCCGAACCCAAACGCTCCGGAGAGCGCCACCGTTCGTGTCCTTTACGTGGCGCATTGCACGCGTGAGAAAGGATTTTTCGACGCGATCCGGGCCGTCGTGCTGGCGAACCGCACGCTCGCCGAACGCCGATCGCCTCTGCGCATGAAGCTGATTGCCGCGGGCACGTTTGTGACGCCCTCCGAACGGGTCGAGTTCGAGCAGCTACTGCGCGACACGGAGGCGGCGGGTGCGGTGGAGTATCTGGGGTTCGTCTCGGGCGCGGAAAAAGACCGGGCATTTCGTGAGGCCGACCTGTTCTGTTTTCCAACCTACTACCTCGGGGAGAACCAGCCGGTGAACCTCATTGAAGCAATGGCGTTCGGCCTGCCGGTGGTGACCACTCGCTGGCGCTCCCTGCCCGAGATGCTCCCGCCGGATTATCCGGGCGTGGTGCCGGTGCGCGCGCCGGACAAGGTCGCCGACGCCCTCCTACACCTGATGACCTGCGACACCGGCGAACGCCTGCGCGAAGTGTTTGAACAGCGCTTCACGCTGGAAAAACACCTGGCTGCCCTGGCGGATGCGCTGCGAAGTGTCGAAGCGCCCGAAATCGCGTCGGCGCCGGTTGTGGCGCCCCAAAACGGTTGACAGGTCGCGAGGCCGGCCCGGCCCGGAACGCGGGCGACTCAGCGCTTGAATTTTGGTTTCGGGCCGATGGGCGGCGGCAGCTTGGGCGGTTTGGCGGGCGGCGACGGGGGCGCTTCCGGCGGTCGGGGCCAGTGTTTCTCGGCCATTTCAATGATTTTTTCGGCCAGGCTTGCAGCCGTGGCAATGGTCGAAGCGGCTTCGCCCGACGCGGGTTTCACTTCAAGCTCCTGAATTTTTTGCGTCAACCAATCGCCTGCGCGCGTGACGGTTTCGCCGATTTTGGTTTCGGGAAATTTCATCTCGCCGATTTGAAAATCCGCGAGCGACTTCAGCGCCTCCACCGTCTGGCCTGCCATGCCGACCGCTTCATTCCACTTTTCAACGACGCCGGGAGGTTGTTGGTAACCGTTCACGATCCATTCGAGCCGTCCGGTATGCACATCCACGACCAGCCCGTGCACGGGAATCTTCGGGCCGATGAGCGGACTGTGGCGCACGATGTCGCAACCCCGGATGACGTTCTGCCGCTCGCTGGCGAAGAGGCCGAAGAATTCGGTGAGGTTTTCGGGCAGCGCACGGCGTTCGACCCCAAACGCTGCAAGGCGTTCGAGCAACTCCAGCGTGCTCGTCTTGCAGACCAGGCAATCGGTGTGGCCGATGATGACGATCTCGCGCGCGCCTTTGAGCGCGCAGGCCAGCGCCAGCGAGCGCATCGTGCTCGAAACCGGCCCGGTGATGATATTGCCCGCGTTGCGCAGCCAGATGAACTGTTCCTCGGGTATGCCGAGCACTTCCGGGATGAGCGGATTCAACCGCGGGTCCACGCATGTGAGCGCGGCCACGGGCAGCGAGTCGGCGAATTCCGCAGGACGCAACCCAGC
>JAOAIM010000081.1 GCA_026414705.1 Verrucomicrobiia bacterium
GCTAGGCGCGGTTCACCACGCTCACGCCGCCCTTCACCATCTCGTCGTAAATCCAGCGATAGGTGATTTCCAGTCCATCACGCAGCCGGGTGCGCGGCTCCCAGCCGAAGATTTTCTGGATCAGGGTGTTGTCCGAATTGCGGCCGTTTACGCCCTTGGGCGCGTTGAGATTGTAGTTCCGCTTGAGCTTCACGCCGGCGATCTCTTCGACGAGATCCACGAGTTGATTGATCGAAACAAGCTCGCTGCTGCCGATATTGATCGGGTCGGTAAAGTCGCTCGCCGTCAGCATCTGCGTGCCGTGCAGGCAGTCGTCGATATACATGAAGCTGCGCGTCTGGCGTCCGTCGCCCCAGACTTCGATTTCGAGGTTCCCGGAGAGCTTGGCCTGAATGACCTTGCGGCAGATGGCGGCGGGAGCTTTTTCGCGTCCGCCGTCCCAGGTGCCGTGCGGGCCATAAACGTTGTGGTAACGGGCGACACGGGTTTGGAGGCCGAAATCTTCGCGGAAATGGCGGCACATGCGTTCGCTGAAAAGTTTTTCCCAACCGTAGCCGTCTTCGGGCATGGCCGGGTAGGCGTCTTCTTCCTTGAGGGCGGTGACGTTGGGGTCGCGCTGTTTGTCGGCGTTATAGACGCAGGCCGAGGAGGCGTAGAAGTAGCGTTGGACGCCGAATTTTTGGGCGGCCATCAGGAGGTGGGTGTTGATGAGGACCGAGAGCATGCACAGGCAGCGGTGGGTTTCGATGTAGCCCATGCCGCCCATGTCGGCGGCCAGATTGTAAATCTGTTCGGCGTCGCGCGCGGCGGTTTCGCAATCCTCGCGCAGCCGCAAATCCAGGCGCAGATTCTCGACTTCCGGGAAGAGTTGATACCACTCGTCGAAGGGCTTGATGTCCACGGCGCGGATGTCCCGATGGCCCTGCCGCAACAGGTCGGCCACCAGGTGTCCGCCGATGAAGCCACCCGCTCCGCAAACGACAATCTTGCCAGAACTCATGTGCTCAAGCCCGTTGTTTTGCGCCGGATGAAAGCCAGCGGGCACGGCTTTTTCAAGGGGATTCTGGCCGGGGGCGAACTTGGCTCAAGCCTCGCGCGATGCGGTGCTTTTGGGGAACGCGGCCCCGGGGGCAGTCAGATTTCAAGACGGGGTTTGCGACGCCCTAAATGCCACCCGAACCGGTGGTCGTGCCGGGAGACGGATGGGTTGAGGTGCGAGGGCAACGCAGTCTGCCCGGCGTCAAACCGGCCGCTCACTTCGGGGCGGAACTCCGGATTTGATGCCAACGGAAGTCGGCGACGTCCTGGGCGGCGCCGCTGGAGAGGCCGGGATAATCGTTGTAGGTGACGGGGCGTTTGGCCAGCGGCCCGACCCAGCGACGGATCTCGGAGTGACCGTCGGCGAACGAATAGCCGCAGGCGCCGTTGTGGTAGCTGGCAGGCAAATCCACCCAGGCGGCGATGGTCGTGGCCATGTCGGTGAAAAAGCACGCATCGTTGATGCTGTCGGGCTGTTCATCCACCAACACCCAGAGCTGAGAGGGCGGCGGTCGGACAATCTGGGCCATCTTGATGTAGATTTGGTGGTATTGGTCGCCATACCAGAGCTTGTCGTTGCCGCGGCCCAAGTTGGAGTTCATGGAGACGCTGCGGACGCGTTCAGTCCAGCGGAGCTGGCGTTGGATGGCGCTGAGGTGTTTGTCTGCAGGACATTTGTAGAGGTTTTTCTGGCGGGCGTAGTAGGGGGCGAGTTTGGCGAAGCGATCATCGAGCAAAAACAGGACGTTGGTGTTGTCGGGTCGCACGCCCCAATCGAGCCAGCCGAGCACCCATTGCGCATAGCCGGTGATGGGCGAGCCGCTTTGGGCAATGCTGCCGTGGACGTTTTCAACGAGCACGTCGTTGTGGTCCTGGGCATACATGATCCATGCGAGCGTCAACTGGCGCGTGTTGCTGAGGCACAGGGCGCCTTGCGCCTTGGCCTTGGCGCCCGTCAGAGCGGGCAACAACAACCCGGCCAGGATGGCGATGATCGCGATCACCACGAGCAGTTCAATCAGCGTAAAGCCGGCCCGGCTGAGCCTGCGGCCAAACCGCAGGCCGCCAGCCGCACGCTGCTGCCGGGTGCAGTTACCACGAGGAGCTGCGAGCAGGGCTTCCGCCTTCCCAGCCACTTGCGGCGGATGAACTGAATTATCGCGTTGCGGCGTCATGGTGGGAAAAAATTGTTCTTCGGATCGCTAATGAAAACCATAGCCCGCCGCAGTGACTTGGCAACAAAATTCCGCCCGGCCCCCCCAGCGACCGGTCATTCAGAGTCGGTTGAAGTGTGCCGTCGGGTTTTCGAGGTCCCGGCGGTCGGCGGCCGAGCTGGCGCGTTGGCCTGGCGTATTTCGTTGCCCAACTTTTCCGGGACATCGTCCAAACCGGCCGCACCACGCCGGGGGACTCCAACCGGCCTGGCGGTGGCGGGTCTGCTATTCCTGCGATATGCTCTTGGCTCAGGATGAAGCGTCGCGCAAAGGTGTGTGCGGGCACATTGGTGGGGTTGCTGGCATGGTCAGCCGCATGGGCCACACTCGAAGAGGGTGAGGGGGATATTCCGCTGCCGCCCTTGCAGTCCCCCGACGTTGCCGAAGCGCCGCTGAAGGCCGAAGACGAAAGCGCGCCGGAAATCGAGCCGGCGGCCGTGGGGCCGATTGCCCCGGCGACGCGGCAACCGTCGGGCGCGTTAAGCGGGCGCATCGTGTTCACCAGCGCCGGGCACGGTTGGACGTGGGGATCGAGCGGCTGGTTCACCCAGCGCGGCGTGGTCAACGAGATTTGCGAGGATTTCGGCAACCTCGATCAGATGACGATGTTCGTCTTCTACTGTTTCAATGCGGGGGCGACGGTCGTGCCGTTTCGCCCCGTCGGTTATCAAACCAACGAGGTGGTGCTCGACAACGATGATCCGGGTGTGACGTTTTCGGGCAGTTGGGCGAACAGCACCTCAACCATTTTCTGGGGCAGCCCGGGCGATTTGCCCTATCGCTACGCGTCGCTGGCGGCGAGTGAGACGGCCACAGCCACCTACACGCCCACGATCCCGATGGCCGGGTTTTATCCGGTTTACTGCTGGACGCGCCACGGCTCGGACCGGGGCGATCAGTTGTATCGCATCCGGCACACGGGCGGCGAAACGCAGGTGCGCGTGCCGCATTATCGCGTGGGCAACGGCTGGGTTTACCTGGGCACGTATTACTTCAACGCCGGTTCCAACGCGGCCAGCGGCGCGGTGGTCATCAGCAATCTCCGCTCAACGACCAACGGGTCGGTCGTCATCGCCGACGCCATCCGTTTCGGCAACGGCATGGGCGACGTGGACCGCGGCACGGGCGTGTCGGATTACCCGCGTGAGGAGGAAGCGTCGCGCTACTGGGTGCAACGGATGCTCGGCCAGGGGCAATCGTCCTCGCTCTACGACGTGTCGGGGCTGGACGATCAGGACGACAACGTGGGCACGCCGCCGCGCACGGCCGCCGAAATGAACCGCGAAGCTTCTGGCAGCATTTACCACCGCATTTACATCGGTTTCCATTCCAACGCCGGGGGCGGGCGGGGCGCGGTGGGGTTGTATCGGAGCGATGCCAACACGACGCCGCATCAACAGCGGCTGGCCTACCTCTGCGGGCATGAGGTCAACGTGGACATGGAATCCATTGGCGCGCCGCCGCTGGAGGTGCCGTGGGATTCGAACCGCGCCTCCGAAGCCGTCGCCGGCACCTACGGCGAAATCAACGGCGCCAGCATCAACCAGGAAATGGACGCCACGATCATCGAGGTCGGTTTCCACGATCAGGCCGATGACGCCAAAATTCTGCGCGATCCCAAGGGCCGCAACTGGATTGCGCGCGCGGTGTATCACGCCGTGCTCCGTTACATGAACGAGTTCGACAGCGTGCCGCTGAATTTTCTACCCGAACCGCCGGTGAACGTGCGCGCGCTGGCGGTGAGCCAGGGCATCCAGGTCGCCTGGGACGCGCCGGTCGCGCAGGCGGGCAGTGGTGCGCCGACCGGTTTCGTGATTTACCAGTCCACTAACGGTTACGGGTTCGGCAACCCGATCGGCGTCAGCGGCAGCAACACGCTCTCGTTCACGTTCACGAACCTTTTGGCGGACGTGGATTACTACTTTCGCGTCGCGGCGACCAATGCCGGCGGCGAGTCGCTGCCGTCCGAAACGGTGGGCTGCCGTCGCGCGGCCACGCCGGGGGCGTTGCGCGTGCTGGTGATCAACGCGTTTGATCGGTTCGAGCGCGCGCTTGCTCCGCGCCAGACGCCGAGCCGCCAGAACTACACGCCGCCGGGCAACACCGGCACGATGGTGCGCGTCATTCCGCGCGCCATCAACGCGTTCGATTACGTCGTCACCTACGGGCGGGCACTCGCCGCAGCCGGTGTGGCGTTTGATTCCTGCCAGAACGAAGCCGTGGCCAACGACCAGATCGCGCTCACGAATTACCCGATTGTCCTCTGGGCCTGCGGCAACGAGAGCACGGCGGATGAAACTTTCAGCGCGGCCGAGCGCGAGCGCGTGACGGCATTTCTGGCGGCGGGCGGAAACCTGTTTGCGTCCGGGGCAGACATCGCGTGGGACATGGACCGCCCCTCGGGTCCGGGCGCCGCCAAGCGCAACTTTCTCCACAACCAGTTGCACGCCGCCTACGCGGCGGACAACGCCGGCACTTACACGGCAACGCCCGATCCGGCAGGCATCTTCGCCACGCGCGGCAACGTCACGTTCGATGACGGCACGCGCGGCATCTACTGGGTGCAGACGCCCGACGTGCTCACGCCCCATGGACCGGGCGCGACGCCGGCGCTCCATTACAGCGGTGGGGCGGGCGGCGTCGCGGCGGTTCAATACGACGGTTCGGCCGGCGGCGGGCGCGTGGTTTATTTCGGCTTCCCGTGGGAAACGATCACCAACGTGACGCGGCGGAACAATTACCTGGCGGACATCCTCGCGTTCCTGAATCCGCCGGTTGCGCCACAATTCCTGCACGTCCAACTGACCGCGCCGAACCGGCTGGAAATGACCGTGCGCGGCCAGGCTGGCGTGACACTGGAGGTTTGGCGCTCCGCGGATCTGACGACCTGGCATTGGCAGACCAACCTGCTCAATCCGGTGGGTCGCGTGACGTTTGCGGACACGATCGCGCCCGCGCTGCCTCAGCGGTTTTACCGGCTGCGCACGGCCCCTTGAGCGCGCGGTCTCACTCATTTGAGTGATGGCGAGGAGGATACCCCCGTGTTAGATTCCCGTCCGGGGCTTGGGAAACATGTTGAACCGAATGCCGTCGTGCCCGCGTGACGCGATGACCGGAGCAGCCCGTGTGCAAAGCCTCCAACGCGCGCGCGCGTTCACGCTCATCGAGTTGCTCGTGGTCATCGCCATCATTGCGATTCTGGCGGCGCTGTTGTTGCCGGCGCTTTCCAAAGCCAAGGAACGCGCCAAGCGCATCGGCTGCCTCAACAACCTCAAACAGCTCAATTTCGGCAGCCAGATGTATGCGGATGATGACCGACGGGGCGCCTTTGCCGGCACGCCCAACATGGTCAGCGACGACATGAACTGGCTTTACCCGGATTACGTACGGACACTCAACGTCTTCATTTGCCCTTCCACCCAGCACGTGGTGCGCACCAACCGCGACGCCAACGGCAAAATCATTGACCTGACCGACAACGCCGTCGGCAAAAACGGTTTCGGCCACAGCTACGAGGTGTTCGGCTATTTCCGCGCCGAAGGTTTGGTCCCGCCCGACAGCTTTCCGCCGCACCTTCGGAAAACCCGCAGCACGGTGGCCAGTTACACGAAGGTCAATGATCCGTTCAAAGGGCTGCGGCCCGGCCCCAGCCAGGTCTGGATCCTCCTCGATGCCGATGACACGGGAGCGGGGGGGCGGCAAAACCTGCCCGACGAGACCGACAATCATGGCGCCGACGGTGCGAACGTCGCGTTCACCGACGGCCACGTCGAGTTCGTCAAAAGCGGTCCGCGCGGCCGCAATTACATCACCCGCTGGGAAATTTCCGAAGACGACGGACGCAACATTCCCTGAGACGAGCGCGTCCGCTTCAACAAGCCGGCCCGGCCCGGCGCTCTGAAGTTCGACCCACCGTGATCGGTGCCGATCCCTCGGAGGCCTCCGAGCGACCGGGGCGAACGCCCAACCGTGTCGGGCGGCGCGTCGTTTGCCGCGTCGCGCCCGGCCTTCACTCATTTGAGCGATAGGCAACCATCTCGCAATGGTGGTATTTTCAAAATGGAGCTGGGAACAATGTGTCGCATTGCGGAATTGTGGCGCCGGAGGTTTCAGGCGGCCCGAGTCGAGTGTGGAGGCCCGCCGGCTGGCCGGGCGTTTACGCTCATCGAGCTGCTGGTGGTCATCGCCATCATTGCAATCCTTGCTGCCCTGCTGTTGCCGGCACTGGGCCGCGCCAAGGAGCGCGCCAAACGCGTCGGTTGCATCAACAATCTCAAACAGTTGAACCTTGGCAGCCAGTTCTATGCGGATGATGACCGGCAGGGTGCGTTTTCCAACACGCCCAATCTGCCCAGCGACGACATGAACTGGCTCTACCTGGATTACGTGCCCACCCTTAAATCCTACGTGTGCCCGTCCACCCAGAACGTCGTCCGCACCAACCGCGACACCAGCGGCAAGCTCATTGATTTGTTGGATAACGCGGTCAGCCGCGAGGCCTTTGGCCACAGCTACGAGGTGTTCGCCTATTTTCGCGGTGAAGGCCTGTTGCCTCCCAACGCCAAACCGCCCTACGTGCGCAAAACGCGCAACACCGTCCTCAGCTATGAAAAAATCAACGACCCGTTCAAGGGGCTCAAACCCGGCCCGAGCCAGGTCTGGATTCTCCTGGACGCGGACGACGTTGGCGCGGGCGGCAAACAAAATCTGCCCGACGAAACCGACCATCACGGAGCCGACGGGGCGAATGTGGCCTTTACCGACGGTCACGTGGAATTTGTGGTGTCCGGCCCCAAGGGCCGCAATTACATCACCCGCTGGGAAATCTCCGAGGACAAAGGCCGGCCGATTCCCTGAGACCGCAGGACGAGTGTGATTTGATCGCGAGGGCACCACACTGAACGGCGTATGCGAAGGCACTTTGGATGTATTGGCCTGGGCCTGCTGCTCATCGCAGGCGCGGTTCACGGCCAGGTTTCCAACGTCTGGTGGGACCCCGGTGCGACCGCCTCAACCAACGGCGGCGGCGCGGGCACGTGGAACTTCACCACCAATCAATGGTTCAACGGCACCAGCATGATGGCCTGGACCAATCACGGAAACTTGCGCGCCATCTTCGGCGGGCCCTCGGGCGGCACCGTCACCATCGCATCGGGCCTGATCGTCTTTGCCGATTCGCTCGTGTTCAACACCCCGGGGTATAACATCGCCGGAGGCGGCGTCCGCCGCGTCACTCTGAGCAGCGGCGTCATTGAAGCAAATGCCGACGCCACGATCACCACGGCCATCACCAATCCGACCGTCGGGCCGCTGGTCGGCATCATCAAAACCGGTCTGGGGCGGCTCACCTTTGCGATGTCGAACAACTTTTTCCTGGGCGGCCTGACGGTGTCGGGCGGCTCTTTGGTGCTGCTGGACAAAGACCAGATCGGCGCCGCGGGCGGCAGCGTCACCGTCAACGGCGGCGCTTTGGAACTGCTCGGCGTGCAATCGGTTTCGGCCCGGACGCTCTGGTTGGGCGACAACGGCGGCACGCTCCATCTGCCGGGCGCCGCCGATCAGTGGTCGTTCAACGACGTGCGCGGCACCAACGGCACGCTCACCAAGACCGGCCCGGGCACGCTGATCATTTTTGGTCCGGGCACGAACGGCGCCTCGCGCGTCGGCGGCACGGTGGTCAACGGCGGCGAGTTGCGCATCAATACCACCACCGCCCCCGGCCTGGGTATCGGCCCGCTCACTGTCAATGCCGGCGGCACGCTCGCGGGCAGCGGCCTTGTCGGCGGGCCCGTCACCGTTCACGGCACGATTGCGCCCGGGGCCGGCGGCGTTGGCACCCTGACCTTGCAGGACGATTTGTCGTTCAGTTCGGGGGCGCAGTTGACCTTTGAGCTGAATCAGCCGGGCGTGGTCGGCGGCGGCGTCAACGACTGGATCAACGTCGCCGGCGACCTGGTGCTCGATGGCACCTTGAACATCGTGGGCCTGGCCAACTTCGGCCTCGGCACCTACACCCTCATCACCTACGGCGGCACGCTCACCGACAACGGTTTAACCATTGGCAACCTTTCCGGCAATGCGACCCCGGCGTTTCACTATCAAATCCAAGCGGGCAGCGGCACGGTGAACCTGCTGGTGGTGCCCGAACCGGGCACATTGACGCTCGGGGCGCTGGGCGCCTTGGCCGGGATGTGGATGCGGCGTCGTGCCCGGTTTTGAAACGAACCACGACGCCGGGCAAATCGGCAACCCCACGAAACTCATGTGCTGCAACGAACCATGAAGAAACTGATCGCATTGACCACTACGCTGGCGGCGTGGCTGACGCTCTCGGCCCACGCCCAACCCACCACGCTTTACTGGGACCCCACTTTCACCGGCTCGACCAACGGCGGCGGCGCCGGCACATGGAACTTCTCGGCGCTCCAATGGTTCAACGGCACCGCCAACGTCGTTTGGACCAACGACGGCAGTTGCCGGGCCGTGTTCGGCGGCACCAACGGCGGCCAGGTCCAGGTCGCCTCGGGGCTGATCATCGAAGCCCATTCCCTGGAGGTCAACACGCCCGGTTACTTTTTCACCGGCGGCGGCACGCGGCGCATGACCGTTCACAGCGGCATCATCCAGGCCAACGCCGATTTCGCCATCAACATGATCATCACCAACCCGCCGTCGGCGACCAATTTGGTCGGCATCATCAAGACCGGGCCGGGCAGACTTCGCTTCGGTGTCGGCAACAACACTTTTCAGGGTGGACTGACCGTTTTGGAGGGCACGGTGGTCATCACCAACAAGCAACAAATCGGCGCCGAGGGCGGGCCGCTGATCGTCAACGGCGGCACGGTGGAACTGGGCGACTCCGACACGGTGTCGGGCCGTATCCTTTACATCGGTGACAATGGCGCGACCTTTTACGTGCAATACGACACCAACACCTGGATCTGGCAACTGCCCCGCGCCACCAACGGCGCGATTGTCAAACTCGGCCCCGGCGCCATCCGCTTTGGCTTCGCAGGCGGCACGATGACCAACGTCAGCGGTGGCACGGGCCCGGTCACCATTCATGAAGGCTCGTTGTTTGCGCAAACGTCCGTTGGCTCATCCATCGGCACCGGCCCGGTTTTTGTGAACACCAACGGCACCTTGGCCGGGCCCGGCCTGGTGGGCGGACACGTCACCGTCAAAGGCCGTCTCTCGCCCTCCATCGGCGGCACAGGCGCCAACAACCTCCGCAACATGACCCTCGCCAACGGCCTGACCATGAACGACGGCGGCACGTATCTCTGGGACCTGCTCGCGCTTGTGGACGATGCCACGGGTCAGGCGGGCATTGATTACGATCGGGTCACCGTCACCAACGGCAACCTCACCCTCGGCGGCACCTCGAAACTTTCCATTCGCTTCGGCGGCACGGCCTCCGACCCGGACAGTGGCAACCCGTTCTGGACCAACAGCCACACCTGGACGGTGATCCTGGTGACCAACACGGCGGCCAATCCGGGCGGCTCCAACTTTGCCCTGCTCGAAAACGCCGTTTACACCGCCGGCAGCTTCTCCACCAGCGTCGCGCCCGATGGCAGCATCCGATTGCACTACACGCCCGGTGGCGCGCCGCCGCCCGTCCCGCCGCACATCCAAACCATTATCAACCAGGGCCGCACCAACGTTTTGCTCACCTGGAGCTCCGAAGCCGGCCGCACCTACCAGGTCCAGTTCAACACGAACATCGCCACCACCAACTGGACGGCGCTCACCAACATCGTCGCCACCGGCGCGCTCACCACGGTGGCCGACACCGCCGCTGCCGCACCCGCGCGCTTCTACCGCGTCGTGGTCCTGCCCTGAGCACCGGTCAACCCGGCGGATCGCTCTTAAACCGGGGCGGCAAACCTCCCGTTTGACGCCCCGACCGTTTCTGCGCCCGCCGCCGGGCCAGGAGTTCTCCATCGTCTCGGCGTTTGATGTCCCCGTGCCGCAGCGCGGTCCGCGACCGCCGCCCTTGAAATCACAAAAAAATTTGGCTTGCCCTTCGCGCTGCGTGGGATCACAAGAGCATTGGGTTTTGGGTTCTCAGAGGGCGGGGGCGGCTGTGAAAGCGGGTTCGGGGTCAAGAGCACTCGGGGGGCGGCAACATTCCCGGCCTACCATCCAACTGGCGCTGTTCAAGGAGCGGCTGGAATTTCCGCATCAGACGGTTTCGGCGCCCTGTTGCCGGCTGTGCGGCTCCCGCGCTGGTGCGGCAGCATCCCGGTTTTCCGGCTCTGATTTCGCGCCGCTCACCGCTGTGCTGTGCGGGCCTCGCGCGCTGATTTGTCCACCACCACTTGCAACGCGGCGCGCTTCTTTAGCGCCTTCACCCGACGGTCATTTCGCTCACCGCGCGCGCACGGAGCACGGGTTCAAAGCGCCCGCGTCTCCCGGAGTCCATCCGTCAGGGCCGCGTTCGCCGCCGGCGAACTTCAACCTCCATATCAAGTCGCCACCATGAAAAAAACCACGCTCCTCACACTGGCCGGATGGCTTCTGGCGTTCCCCGCTGCGCGCGCTCAAACCATCCATTTTCCAGACCCCAACCTCGAAGTCGCCGTCCGCCAGGCGCTCGGCATCCCGTCGGGCGATCTCACCGAGGACGATCTGTTGACGCTCACCCGCCTCGACGCCAGCAACCGGGGCATCACCAACACCACCGGCCTGGAATTCGCCACCAACCTCACCGAGCTGGACGTGTCGCTCAACCCGGTCACCGACTTCTCCGGCCTTGCCGCCTTGTCCAACTTGCAACGCCTCGTCTTCAACATCGCGGGCATCAGCGATCTGAGCTTCCTCTCCGGCTTGGAGAATCTCACCGAGTTGGAAATCTATCAAAACGACATCCGGGACATCTCCCTGCTGACCAACTTGACGGAGCTGGCCTACCTGCAACTGGACTGGAATCCCGTCACCAACCACTGGCCGCTGACCAACTTGCCGAACCTTGAGCGCGTCAGCCTCGCCGGCAACAGCGTCAGCAGCGTGGAGTTTGTCCGCTTCATGCCGTCGCTGCGGCATCTCGGCCTCTACCAAAACTCGGTGAACGACATTTCGCCCCTGACCGGGCGCACGAACTTGTTGTCCCTGGGTCTGGGCTGGAACGGTGTGACCAATCCCGCCGTGCTCGCAACGCTGACCGGGCTGGAGGAGCTTTGGATTAACGGCAACTTCTTTACGAACGTCCCGTTTGTGTCCGGGCTGACCAACTTGCGGGGCTTGTCGCTGGACTACACCGGCCTGGCCGACCTGTCGCCGGTCACCAACCTCTGGCGGCTGCTGTGGTTGAACGTGGGTGAGAACGCCCTGACGAACCTGCCAAACCTCTCCGCCCTGACGAACCTCAACACTTTCATGATGGCCGGCAATCGGATCGCCGACCTCTCGCCCCTGACGAATCTGCCCGCGCTGCGCAACCTGCATTTGCAACGCAACCGGTTCATAGACGTCTCGCCCCTCACCCGGTGTCCCCTGCTGGACACGATCCTGTTGAGCGGCAATCCTGGCATCACCAACCTGCCGGTGCTGGTGGCGCTCACGAATCTGGACTTCCTCGAATTCCAAGAGATGGGTTGGAGCGATTTGTCGTCCGTCGAACCGCTCTCGGCCCTGCCCAAACTTCGCGGATTGGACTTCACCCGGAATGCCCTGACCGACCTCGCGCCGCTGACGAACTTCCCCGCGTTGACGTGGCTCTCGGTGGAGGACAACCGGCTCGAGCACATCGGGCCGTTGCTCGACTTGCCGGCGCTCTGGCATGTGAACCTGAAATGGAATTACCTCAACACCAATGCGACCGCCGCCGCTTGGAACGTCATCACCAACCTCCAGGCCCGCGGCGCGACGGTCGAATACCACCCGCAATACCCGTCGCCCACGCCCACGCCCATCGTGTTGAGCGCGCCGACCTGGCTGGGCGGCGGCCAGTTCCGGTTCACCATCAGCAGCGCCCCGGGCGCAATGTTGGAGGTCCTCGCGTCCACCAACCTCATCCACTGGGCCTCCGTCGGCTGGGTTCACAACTCCACGGGCTCGACCAATTTCACCGACGCGGCACCTGGTGTAACGCGCCGGTTCTACCGCGTCCGCCAATAACCAGTTCGCAATCACACTGCAGTTCCGAGAGCAAACGATGAAAACCAAAACGATCCTTGCAGTCGTTGCGTTTCAACTCGGGTCGGTTGGCCTTCATGCCGCCACCTTCACCGTCACCACCACCAACGATTCCGGCCCCGGTTCGTTGCGGGAGGCCATTTTGCAGGCCAACGCCAACGCCGGCCAGGACACCATCGCGTTTGATCTGCCCGGCGCGGGCGTGCGCGTCATCCGCCCGCTGTCGCCGTTACCGCAGATTACAGACTCCGTGGTGCTGGATGGTTACACGCAGACGGGCGCGAGCGTGAACACGTCGCCCCTGGCCTTCAACGGCACGATTTTGGTCCAGTTGGACGGCGCGCTGGCGGGCCCCGGCGCGGCGGGCCTGACGTTTACCTCCTCCAGCAACACGGTGCGCGGGTTGAATCTGGTCAATTTCGGGGACTGGGCCATCCGGTTGCTCGGCGGCGCGGGCAGCGTCGTGGAAGGCAACGTGATCGGCTTGGACATGAGCGGCGACATCCCGGGCAACGGGGGCGGGGTGTTGATCCAAAACTCCGGGACCAATCGGATCGGCGGCATCAGCCCCGCCGCCCGCAACGTGATTTCGCGCAGCAGCTCTTATGCGCTCAGCATCTGGGGCAGCAGCGCCTTGAACAATCAGGTGCAGGGCAACCTCATCGGCACCGCCCTCAACGGGAGCGATCCCCAAGGCAACGAGAACGGCATCAAAATCGAGCTGTCCGGGTACAACCTCATTGGCGGCACCGACGCCGGCGCGGGCAACGTCATCGCCGCCAGCGAGGGCCCGGCCCTCGACCTGCAGTGGTCCCACTACAACGTCCTCCAGGGCAACCTCATCGGCACGGACGCGACCGGCACGTTGAATCGCGGCAACGACGGCTACGGCCTGCTGCTGGCCAACTCCATGGGCAACGTGATCGGCGGCATCGAGCCGGGCGCGGCCAACACCATCATGTTCAATGCCGGCCACGGCATCATCGTCACCGGCAACACCTCCACCGGCAACCGCATCCGCGGCAACCGCATCCATGACAACGGCGGACTGGGCATTGATTTGGGCGACAACGGCGTGACCCTGAACGACTGGTCCGACAGCGACACCGGCCCGAACGGCTACCAGAACTTTCCCGTGCTCACCAACGCCGTGCTGAGCAACGCCACCCTCATCGTCTCCGGTTATTTGCGCAGCCAACCCATCCTGTTATACCGGCTGGACTTTTACGCCAGCCCCACCGCCGATGAGACCGGTTACGGCGAAGGCCAGACCTACCTCGGCTCGATGAACCTGCAAATGGGCGAGGACTTCCAAAAGCACTTCGTAGCCGTCCTGCCCGCAGTAAACCTGGGCTGGCGAATCACCGCCACCGCCACCGACCCGGCAGATAACACCTCCGAATTCAGCGCGGCCATTCCCGTCCTAACCCCCGATTCGGCCGACCTGACGATCCGGCAGCAGGGGCCGCCGTATCCATGCAGCGCGCAGACCGGATTCCAATACACGCTCTTCGTTACCAATCGGGGCCCGGCCAATGCGGCGGGCATCATCGTCACCAACCTCCTGAGCCACGGTGCCCTCGTGACCAACGCCGTGGCCTCCCAGGGCACCTGGACCTTCGCCAACCGCCTGCTCCGGTGGGACATCGGCAATCTCAATGCCCGCAGCCGCGCCACGCTCACCGTGCAGGTGCGCCCGCTCGCCCTGGGACGCTTCGAGGACACCGCCGAGGTCTGGTGCTCCCAACACGATCCCGATCCTTACAACAACACCACCGACGGCGGGACCACGGTTTACTCGGCGATCGCCGACATCAGCATTTCCCAGCGGATCACGCCCACCAATCAACAGGCCGGGGGCATGGTGTCCGGCGTCGTGACGATCAGCAACGCCGGCCCGGACACCGTCAGCGATCTGTTCGTTTATTCGTCGCCGAACTATCCGTTGGCGCCGGTTTCCGCCACGCCCTCCCAGGGCACGGCGCAGTTGCGTTGGGGACAGCTCTCCTGGTGGCCCGGAACCATTCCCCCCAACCGCATCGCGACGCTGACCGTGCAGGCTTTCGCCTGGGACGTGGGGACCGCTTACGTTTACTCGGGCTTCGATTTCGGCGGTTACGACTCCAACAACCAGAACGACTGGGCGCAGGGTGAAGTCGCCATCTCACCCGGTCCGGGCGTGTTCCAGTTCGAGAACTGGTTGCTGGCGGGCGAGGGCGCCGGTTCGGTCACGGCCACCGTCCAGCGCCGGGGCGGCGCCGTCGGCAACGTGCAGGTGAGTTTCTTCACCCTGCCCGGCTCGGCCACGGCGGGCACCGACTACTCCCCAACCAACGGCGTTCTGCTGTTCACCAACGGCCAGACCGAGGCCACCTTTCGGGTGAACCTCCTCGAAGACAGCGCCCCCGAGTGCAACGAATCCGTGCGGCTGGTTCTGGCCAACCCAACCGGCGGCGCGCTGCTCTTCGGCAACACCAATGTTACCCTGTGGATTGCCGACAACGACCTGCCGCCGCCCCCCGGCACGCTGGAGGCCGCGTCCGTTGCCACCAATCAGCCGCCAACCACCGGCAACGGCTTTTCATACGACGCATCCGTCAGTGCCGACGGCCGATTCGTCGCCTTCAGCAGTGACGCCAACAACCTCGTGCCGGGCGACTCCAATGGCCGGGCGGATGTCTTCCTTCGCGACCTGACCACGCAGACCACCGCGCTGATCAGCGTCAACGCCGCCGGCACCGGCCCCGCCAACAATGATTCCTTCGATCCGGCCCTCAGCGCCGACGGGCGCTACGTGCTCTTCCACAGCATCGCTTCCGACATCGTCACCAACGACTTCAACGAAAGCACCGATGTCTTCGTGCGCGACCGCGTCGCCGGCCTCACCAGACTCGTCAGCATTAACGCCGCCGGCACCGCGTCGGCCAGCGGACCATCCTCGGACGCCAAAATCACCCCCGACGGCCGATTCGTCGTATTCTCCAGTTACGCCTCGGACCTGACCGGGAGCACCGACGAGAACAACACCAGGGACGTGTTTCTGCGCGACCTGCTCACCGGCACCACCCGGCTCATCAGCGTCAACGCCGACGGCACCCGAACCGGCAACGGTGACTCGTATTCGGCCGGTGTCAGCGACAGCGGCCGTTACGTGGTGTTCGTCAGCGACGCCAGCGACCTGGTCACGAATGACTTCAACGCAGAGCGGGACGTGTTCGTGCGCGACACGTTGACCGGCGCCACCACCCTGGTCAGCGTCAATGCCCCCGGCACCCGCAGTGCCAATCGCGGATCGTACAGCCCCGTCATCAGCCCCGATGGTCGCCTGGTCGTCTTCGTCAGTGAGGCCACCGACCTGGTCACCAACGCGGTGGGCATGGATGAACAAATTTATGTCCGCGACCTGGTGGCGGGCGTCACGCGCCTGGTCAGCGCCGACTTCACCGGCATGACCGGAGGCAATGGTTCCTCCTCTGAACCCAGCCTGAGCGCCGACGGCCGGTATGTCGCGTTTGCGAGCAGCGCCAGCAACCTTGTCACCAACGACCTCAACGGCGACATCACCGATGTCTTCGTGCGCGATCTGCTCACCGGCACCACGCGGCTCATCAGTCGCAACTGCGCGGGCACCGGCTCGGCCAGCGAGTGGTCGGCGGCGCCCCAGATCAGTGCCGACGGCCGCTACGTCGTTTTCCTGAGCGGCGCGCCCGACAAATGCAGAGGAAACGCTGAATGCGTTTCGTGACCCGGCAATGGCATTTCCAGTGGATCGAACCCTGTTTGAGATGAACTCCGGAACGCGTCGCCCCGAAAAACCCGATCTCACATGGGCTCTGAC
>JAOAIM010000082.1 GCA_026414705.1 Verrucomicrobiia bacterium
CCACGAAGGTGACGACACAAGAGGCCGCCGCGAGCGCGAAAAACGGGAGCTTTTCCGCGAGCAAGGGGCGCACCGTGCTCCACGCCAGCGGCGATGCCGCGCTCCCAAAGCGATTCAACGGCCACCAATCCAGCAACAGCATCACAAACGGCAGCGTCACCGGCATCGGTTTGGACAGCAGAGCCAGCGCGAACCACAGCAGGGCGAGCGAGTAGTTCAACCTCAGCGATCGGCGTTCGAGGGCCGGCGGACTTTCGCCGGCACTCGAGTTTCGACCCTCGACCCTTGAGCGTCTCTCCGCGTATCGCGCATACGCAGCGAGCGCGAGGAGGGCAAAGCACGCGCTGAGCACGTCTTTGCGTTCAGCCACCCAGACGACCGATTCGAGTCGGAGCGGATGCACGGCAAACAACGCGCCTACGAGTGCGCTGCGCCAGAGCGCGCCGGTCATCTGCCGGAGGAGCAGGAACAGGAGGATTGTATTCGCCGCGTGCAGGAGAATGTTGACGAGGCGATGGCCGCCCGCCCAATCGCCGAACAGTTCGCAGTCGAGCATGTGGGTGAGCCAGGTGAGTGGATGCCAGTTGCTCTGGTGAAACGTCGTGAACGCCCAGCGCACCGATTCCCCGCTCAGGCCACGCCACACGTTCGGATTCGCCGTCACGTATTCCGGGTCATCGAAGCGCAGGAATGGATACTCCAGCGTGGGCTGATACAGCGTAAAGGTGAGAACCGCCAGTGCCGCCGCAATCAATCCCGGCCGCGCGGTGAAGCGCGCGGGCTTGCGACCGACGGCCGTGGTTCCGGGTGAGTGGGCCTGCACAAAACTTCGCGCGCGATGCCTCCGGCGGATTTCCAGATCGAAGCGCGACGGGCCGGATTCTAGCGTTGGGTCCCGGCACGAAAAAGGCCCAACTGCGACGTTGAGCCTTGCGGATTGAGCGCCGGAGCGTCCGGCATCTTCAGCGCAGTCGCCGTGAGCGGAGCAGCAACGCCAAAGCCCCAAGCCCCAGCAGTCCGTAGCTCAACGGCTCGGGCACGGGTGTTACCTCGTCCCAGGTCAGACCGATGCGCAGTTCGTCCATGACGATGCCCGGCGGCAACAGATCGCCGGTGAGCGCGCGGAGGACAAAACTGCGGATACTGCCGCCGGAAATGTCGGCGCCGGTGCTGGTGACGTCAGGGCTGGGCGGCGGGTTGCCCGGAGTCGGGTTGATCCAGAGGCTTGCGACATCGTCCGTGGCGCTGCCGGTGTTGAAGGTGTAGCCGAGCACCAGAAACAGGGTGTCGGCGGTCGTGAACTCCGCCGTGGCGTATGCGATGTTGGCCGAGTTGCCACTGACCACGTCGTTGCGGATGCCGACGCGGTAGTGGTTGGGGTCAGCCCCATGCAACAGTTGCAGGCGCGCCCCGGCAAAACCCACCGTGCTGGTTGCGGTGGGGGCGGCGTTGTTGAATCCGCAGAAAAATGCCCCTGCTGTGCTGGTCTGATTCAGGCCGGTCAAATCCGTGACCCGCAGCAACAACGAGTAGTAGATCGAACCGGAGGAAACGGCCGCCGGCAAATCCGTGGACCAGATGCGTTCGACCTTGGCGGTTTTGTGAACCCAGAGGGCGTTGCCGATGGACGGTGCCAGGCCGGGATAGGTCAGGTTGAGGTTGGTGATGCCGTATTCGGGGCCGGCCCCGCCGGCGTTGCCCAGAACCCACGTTGAACCCGGCTGCGGACTGAGCCCGCCCAGGCTCAAGCCCGCCGTGTAGTTGAATCCCTCGTAAAGCGCAGCGCCCCGGCCGCCCACCGCTGCCAAGGCCATCACCGCCATTACCAGAAGGTTTTTTCTCATAGCGGCCTTTCCCCGGGTGTTTGCTGCACGCCGGTTTTCTTGCGCGCCGGTGCGGGCGTGGTCGGTTTCGGTCCCGGCCAAATCGGCAACCCACGCACCGGCCAGTTCAAGCTTTAACGCTTTTTGATCCGGTGCTGTTGGGATTGCGAGGGTGGGCGAATTGGACAGTTGCCAATAATTGGCAACCGGACGGCGTCAGCGAGCGCAACCAGCGCGGCATTGAAATTTGTCAACTGGCCGAGCCTAAAATTCGGACGTGGAACGGTTGGGACCACCGGATGCGATTTTGCTCAACGCCGCGGTGGGCTGGCTCGAACTGGGCCGCCCGTCCGAGGCGCTGGCCGAACTGGATCGCCTCAGCCCTGAGCACCAGAGTCGCGCCGAGGTGTTGGAGGTGCGCTGGGCGGCCTGCGCCGCGTTGAAGGACTGGGACCTGGCCGTGCGCGTGGCCGAGCAACTGGTGGCCCGGATGCCGGACCGACCCAATGGCTGGTTGCACCGCGCCTACGCACTGCGCCGCGCGACCGGTGGCGGCCTGGAACGCGCCTGGGAGGCGTTGCGCCCGGCAGCCGACCGATTTCCGCGCGAGCCGATCATTCCCTACAACCTGGCGTGCTACGCCTGCCAGATGGGTCGCCTGGATGAGGCCCGCCAGTGGTTCGTGCGCGCCCTGCGCGTGGGCGACCGTGCCACACTCAAGGACATGGCGTTGCACGATGACGACCTGCGTCCCCTCTGGGACGAAATCTCCGCTCTGTGACGCAGTGGGAGCAACACCGTTACGAAGGGGTCGCCGTCGTCATCGGCGGCCGGAATCAAAACGCCGGGGCGTCCGAGGTTCAACGTTGACGCCCACGGCCCTGCGGATGTATTGGTAGCTCATCATCTCCCCTGTTCGCTCCGGCGACAGGGCGCGGGGCCGCGCCGCAAGACGCGGCCCCTGCTTTTTCGGAAGGCGCAACCATGCGAACGTTCGTTTACGTGGACGCGTTCAACCTGTATTACGGCTGTCTGAAGGGGACGCCCTACAAATGGCTCGACCTGGCGCGGCTTTGCGCCTTGATGCTCCCGTCGCATCGTATTGAGCGCATCAAATATTTTAGGGCCAGAATCGGCTCGCGCGCCAACGACCCTGAGGCCCCGCGGCGCCAACAAACGTATCTGAGGGCGCTGCGGACAATCCCGGGCTTGGAAATCTTTTACGGCCATTTTCTCACGCACCCGGTGCAGATGCGCCTGGCCAATCCGCAGCCGAACCAGAGCGCCTTCGTGTGGGTCATCAAGACCGATGAGAAAGGCTCGGATGTCAATTTGGCGACGCAACTCCTGTGCGATGCCTACAATCGCCGGTTTGAGTGCGCGGTGATTGTCAGCGGCGACTCCGACCTGCTTGCGCCGGTGCGAGTGGTGATGAACGAGTTGAAATTGCCGGTCGGTGTGCTCAATCCGCAACAACGGCCCTGCCGTGTCCTGCAAAAGCAGGCAACCTTTTACAAACACATCCGCGCCGGCGTCCTCGCCGCAAGCCAGTTTCCGGACACCCTCACCGATGCCCACGGAACATTTTCCAAGCCTTCGGATTGGAGCATGAGACCATGACTCCCACCACGGAACGACCGGTGGAGTTGGATGAGGAACGCAGGAAGCGATGGCGCAAGCCGCCCCGTCCGAGGCCGCGTGATTCACATTCGTTGAGTCTGATTTCCTGAGCAGTGCGCTTCAGCGTGATGATCCGGAGTGCAAGCCCTTTCATCGGCTTGCGACACTGCGCAAAAAAGCCGCTGAAGCGGCTCTGAGCGGCTGGTGAGCGTTTGTCACCGGGCTGAAGCCCGGCGCTAATGAGAGGGCTGTGAAATTTGCAGGCCAGAGCATCATCGAGCGTGCCCCGGTCAAGCGGGCCGAGTCGCGACAACCGGGCGCTTTTGGATGGCCGTGGCAAACGTTCCGATTGTGGCGGCGCGGGCGGAAGCGACGCGGGTGGAAGCAGGATTTCAACGTTGCCAGTGACGCGGAATTTTTCTTTTTATCGGCGCGAGTTTGCGTCATGGGCGTCGAACCCCGGCGACAACCGCGCACCGCATGAACGTCAAAGCCTTGCAGCGGGCCGATCAATGGCTGGGCGTGCCGCTTTGCTTCGCGCTGACGCTCTGGCGCGCGGTCTTGCGCCGCGCCGCACCGCCCGCCACGCCGCCCCGGAGCATCCTGTTCGTCAAGCTCGCCGAGCAAGGCTCAACCGTGCTGGCGTGGGCGGCCCTGCGGCGCGCCGTCGAAATGGTCGGCCGCGACCACGTGTATTTCCTCGTGCTGGAGGAGAACCGGTTCATCCTCGACGTGCTCGACGTGATCCCGCGCCAGAACGTCATCCCGGTTGCGGGCAAGGGTGTGTGGGGCATGGCGCGCAGCGCGCTGGGCGCGATTCGCCGCGTGCGACGGTTGCAGCCGGACGCGGCGATTGACCTGGAATTTTTCTCGCGCGGCTCGGCGGCGTTGACATTTTTGAGCGGCGCGTCGCGCCGCGTCGGCTTTCACGCCTTTCACGGTGGCGGGCCGTATCGCGGCGACCTGATGACGCACCGGCTGATTTACAATCCGCACCTGCACACGTGCGAAACGTTCCTTTCGCTGGTGGAGGCGTTGCGTCGCCCACCCGATGACCTGCCCGCGTTTGACTTCACCGAACGGGCGGAGGACAACCCGCCGCCGTTTGTGCCCGGGCCCGAGGAGACCGAGGTTGTGCGGAAAATGATCACCGAGGTGGGCGCGCGACCGCCGTTGATTCTGCTCAATCCCAACGCGAGCGATCTGCTGCCCTTGCGACGCTGGCCGGCGGAGCGTTACGTGGAGCTCGCGCGCCGTCTCCTGGAGCGCTACCCGGAGGTCCGCATCGGCCTGACGGGCGCGCCAAACGAGGCGGCAGCCGTCGAGGGGCTTTGCGTGCGCGTGGGATCGCCTCGTTGTGTGTCGTTTGCCGGGCGCACGACGCTGCGGCAGTTGCTGGTGCTCTACACGCTGGCCGAGGTGCTGGTGACCAACGACAGCGGCCCGGCGCACTTCGCCACGCTCACGCCCATCCACGTGGTGACGCTCTTCGGGCCGGAGACGCCGCGCCTGTTTGCGGCGCGCACACCGCGCAACACCGTGCTTTGGGCCGGGCTGGCGTGCAGTCCGTGCGTGAGCGCCTACAACAACCGCCAGTCGCCCTGCCGCAACAACCTGTGCATGCAGGCGATCAGCGTGGAGCGGGTTTTCGCGGAGGTGTGTCGCGCGTATGAGGCGCGGCGCAACGCTGTCTCTGCGGCATCGGCTTGAAACCACGATGAAGCGCCACGAACACGGCAAGGCCGCGGGTGATGCGCGCGCGGGCTTCTGGTTGCGGCGGTTGCTGGCCCCGCCGGAAGCAACGGTAGCGGGCGCGCCCGGACGGCCAACGCCGTGGTTGCACCACGCATCGGCCCTGGGCGTGTTCGGGTTGTTGACGCTGGCGATGTTTGCCGGGGTGCTGTTTGCGCCGGAGCCGCTGGTGTTGTCGAACCGGCAGACCGACGTGTTTCATCAATTCCTGCCGTGGCGCGAGTTTGGGTTTGGCGAGCTGCGCAAGGGGAATCTGGCGTTGTGGAATCCACACCTGTTTTGCGGCGCGCCGTTTTTCGGCGGGTTTCAATCGGCGCTGCTGTATCCGCCGAACTGGTTGCACCTGCTGCTGCCGGTGGCGACGGCGATCAACGTGGGGATTGCGCTGCACGTGTTTCTGGCGGGCGCGTTTACGTATGCGTGGGCGGTCGGGCGCGGGTTGCACCCGCTGGCGGCGTTTTTGTCGGGCACGTGTTTCATGTTCGGCGGGGCGTATTTTCCGCACATCTTCGCCGGGCATCTGCCGAACCTTGGCGCGATGGTGTGGGCGCCGCTGGTGTTTCTGGCGCTGGATCGCTGGTTTGAAGGCTTTGCGCGCAGCGCGCTGCTGATGGGCATGTTTGCCGTGGCGATGCAGGTGTTCGCCGGGCATCCGCAATACGTGTTTTACACGGCGGTCGGCGCGGCGCTTTACACGGCGTTGCATCTGGTGCGCGGCCGACGGCGGCTTCACAGGCTCGTCGGCCCGGTCGTGATCTATGCGGGCGGCGCGCTGCTGAGCGCGGTGCAACTGCTCACGGGCCTGGTGGAGTCGCGCGAAACCTTGCGCAGCGGTGGCGTGCCGTTCGAGTTCGCCGCGATGTTCTCATTCCCGCCGGAAAATGTTCTCACGCTGGTGGCGCCGTGGTTTTTCGGCGGTTTGAAGGGCACGCCGGCCTACTGGGGGCGATGTTATCTGTGGGAGATGACGTTGTTTTTCAGCATCACCGGGCTGGCGCTGGCCGGTTATGGAGCGGTGGCGGGCGAACGGCGACAGCGACGCTTTGCGGCGGCGATGGTGCTGGCGGCGATGGTGCTGGCGCTGGGCGCGCACACGCCGTTGTTCAAGGTGCTTTACGAGGGGGTGCCGGGCTTCGACCGGTTTCGGGGCAACTCCAAGTTCATTTTTCTGGCTGCGCTGTTTCTGTCGCTGCTGGCGGGCGCGGGGCTGGACCGGTTGATCCAACTGCGGCGCGCGCCGGCAACGTGGGTCGGCGCGGTGGCGGTGCTGGGTGTGTTGCTGGGAATCGCGTCGCTGTTCGTGGGCGAGATCGGGTCGGATGGCAATCCGCAGGGCGCGTGGGCGCGGTTGCTTGATTCGGTCTGGCGCACGGGCGAGAGCTACCTGCCGCGCGCGGTGTATGGCGACCGGACGTTTCAGTTGGAGGCCGGGCGTCGGGCGGCGGATGCGCTGTTGCTGGCGGGCGGGCTGTGCCTGCTGGTGGCGCTGTTGCTGCACCTAGCGGGGCGCGTGCGGGCGTTCGTCTGGGCGCTCGTGGCGCTGGCGGTGGTTGAGTTGTGGTGGTTCGCGCGCGGCTCGTTGGACTGGTTTGACTTGCGCGAAACGAGCGCGCCGGCATTGCGGCAGTTCGTGGCCGAACATTCGGGCGGGGAACGTGTGTTGAATCTGGCCGAACCCAACCGCGCGATGTCGGTCGGCGCGCTGGAGCTGTGGGGCTACGATCCGGGCGTGCCGCGACGCTACGCCGAGTTCATCGCGTTCACGCAGGGCGTATCGCCCGATGACGCCTCGCAATACATCCAATTTCGGCAACGACACCGGCTTTACTCGATGCTCCGCTGCCGGGCGGTGTTGGTGGCCGAAGCGGACGGACAGACGCGCCGGATGGACTTCGAGGACGTGTTGCCGCGGTTGTTGCTGGTGCGAGGGTATCGGGTGTTGACTGAGCGCGACGCGATTTTTGCGGCGATGAATGCCGAGTCGTTCGATCCGCGTTCGGAGGTGATTTTGGAAGCGCCGCCCGAACCGGCTCCGGCGACGGAAGGGCAGGGGAGTGTGCGGTTGGTGGACGGTGCAACGGATCATCTGACGATTGAGGCGGAGTTGAGCGCGCCCGCACTGCTGCTGATCACCGACGGCTACGCGCGGGGTTGGCGGGCGCGGGCGCTGCCGGGCAGCGCGCAGGCGCGTTACGAAGTGTTGCCGGCCAATTATTGTCTGCGCGCCGTGCCGTTGAACGCCGGGCGGCATCGGTTCGTGATCGAGTATGCGCCCGGCGGATGGAGCGCGGGTCTCTGGATCAGCGGGTCGGCATGGTTGGCATTTGCCGGCCTGGTCGCCCGACGGATGCCTCCACGCAGGCGCTAGCGAGCAGGCCCGATGGGCGTTGAGTCTGTTTCAGGAGCACCGTGCTTGCGCGGACGAATGGGGACGTCGGCCTGCCCGCCGTTTCAATGGTTTCTGACACTTTGCGAAAAAACTGCCGAAGCGACTCGGGCTGGTTGGGCGGCGTTTGTCACCGCGCTGAAGCGCGATGTTGATGAGGCGTCTGCGAGATTTGGAAGCGGGCACTCGGCTCCGTTCCGGTGGGGTGCGGAGTTTTTAATCGCCTGAGCTTGGGGCTCGGTGCGGCACCGGGCCGCTCGCACCCGGGTTCGGACTGAATCAGGTCTTGGGCGTCGGGGTCTTTAGCGACACGTGGGCGGCCCGACGACGCGAAGCCCAGAGAAGAACGAAGACCAATGTGTAAGCAGCGGCCACAACCAGGGACAGGGCATTGTAACCGGTGGCCATGCTCAGGTATTCAAGCACGCCCCCGAGCGTCGCGCCCAGCAAGTTCCAGCCGAAGATGTGTTCGGGCACGGTCTGCTCGCGGAACATCGAACTGAAAACCAGGTTGGCAAAGTAAATTGGGCTGAGCGTCAGGGCCGCACCCGCGACAAATCGCAGCACACCGCTGGAGATGTGCAACAGCGCGTGCAGCGGGATGACATACGAGGCGAGCGCGGCGGCGATCAGGAGCGCGAAGAACAACGGGACGGTTTTTTGGGGGCGCAGCCATTGGACGGTCCAATTCGCGGCGAGCACCGACAGCAGCACGGCCAGGAAGATGAGCGAGTTGTTGAACCACGTCGCGCCGAACAGGAGGCTGAACTGGATGATGCTCTTGGCCTCCAACAGCAGGAAGGCGACGCCCATGAGCACGAAGGCAGTTTTGATGGCGAGCAGTCCGGGCTGACGAAATCGTTCGAGGCGTCGGGTGCTCCAGTGGAGCGCGGCCAACAACGCTGTGACCAGAATCAACACGCCCGCCATTGCCTTCAAATACAGTCCCGGGACGCCGCGTTGCTCCAGATAGAGGAAGGGCCAGTCGTCGGTGGGCATGTTGGGGGCCCAGATGGAGGCGGCGCGGTTGGGGGCAGGTGGAGATGTTTTGGTGCCGCAGACCATGTAGAAGTCGCGCTCCTGCACGAGAATTTTTGGGGGCTCGCCCGTCGCGTGTTCGACGAGCTTTTGGATTTTTTCGGCCACAAACGGCAGCCGGTAAAAGTTGTAGAACACCAGATCGCCGCCGGGCGACAGGAGCGCGTGGGCGCGTTCGACCGACTCGCGCGTGAAGAGATAATTTTCCAGACGCAACTGCGTCAGGGAGCTGACCTTGACCAGCGAATCGGTCAGCGCAAACACGATCAAATCATAAGGCCCGTCGGCCTGGGTCATGAACGCGCGGCCGTCGTCCACGACCACGCGCACGCGCGGGTCACGATAGGCGAGGTAGGGATTGTGCCGTCGGCCCAGTTCGGCGATCACCGGGTCAATCTCAACCGCGTCCACATGCTCGGCACCATGCTTGAGGGCGGCGACCACGTCGTTGCCCGAGCCGGCGCCGATCACGAGCACGCGGCGGTAGGGGGGCAGACCGGATTGCTGGCGGTGCAGGTGCGGGACCTCGTAGAAGGTGCGGTCAATCCGGTCGAGCATTTCCTGATGGTCCAGGCCGTTGACGAAGATGCGGCGTCGGAGGCGTCCGGCGAATGAGGGCGGCGGCGGTTCCTCGACGTATTCGATTTTCTGGTAGGGCGACCAGAGAGTTTGCAGCGGGTTTTTGGAGGCGGGGTCGCGCATGAAGACGCGATCCTCGCGATACATCACGCCCAGGGCCACGGCGGCGAGCGCGAGGGTGGCCAACCGGGCGTTGCGTCCGGCGGGCATCGCCAGCAGAAACACCGCGGTGAACAGCGCGAACCACACCCACGCCGGCAGCCACAGCGCGCTGACGATCATGAACGTCACAATGCCCGCGCAGGAGCCGAGGATGTCGAGCGTGTAGGCGTTCAGCGGCGCGAACAGCCGGAAGACCTTCGCGGTGCGCTGGGAGATGCACGCAAACACCGCGATGACCAGGACGAAGCAGAGCGAGAAAAACACGTAGTTCAGATCGTCCACCTCAAACGGCACGAACGAAAAATACAGGTCGCCGTCGAGGTTGTAGTGCCACACATCGAAGCCCGGCACGATCGGGTGTTTCCAGGTAACAAACAGGATCAACCCCACGGCCCCCGCAAACCCGGCGAAAAAAACTTTTGGCGACCACGAATCGCGGACGAGGTGGTGAAAGGCGAAACCCACGCCCATGCCCAGAAAGGCGGACAGCAACACCGTGTTCGGGAAATAGCCGAGGTTCCAGATCGTGCCGGCCAGGTAACGGATCAGCAGCAGCTCCAGGAACAACGTCAGGAAGCCCAGCCAGAAGAGCGTGGCGCCCGTGGGCGTCCAGGGCGAGAGCACGGTCGCCGGGCTTTGAGGCTCGCCGGCGTGTGCGGCCGTGTCGGGCCGCGCTTCGCGTGCGGCTGCGGGCGGATTGGCGCGCGATGCCGGGTTCATGTGTGCGGATCGGGACACACCGCTTTTCGGGCGTTGGGCCGAATTCGCAAAGACCGTATTGAAGCCCCGGCGCTGTGGCAATCCTGACTCGGCCCGGCTGCGGCGGGGCCGGTGCTCGACGCTCCGGGTGGCGCGCTTAAACTGGCGCGCGTGTCAGCGCGACGCAAAATGCCGATGTTGATCCTCGCCTCGGCTTCGCCCCGGCGGGCGGAATTGCTGCGGCATCTGGGCCTGCGTTTCCGAATCGTGCCCAGCCATGCGGACGAAACGGCTGACGCGCACCTGTCGCCGCGCGAGTTGTGCCGGCTCAATGCGTATCGCAAAGCCCGTGTGGTTGCCGAACGGCATCCCGACGCTTTGGTTTTGGGCGCGGACACGCTGGTGTTTCTGGGGCGGCGCATCTTTGGCAAGCCGTCGAGTCTGCGCGAGGCCGAACAAATGCTTCTGGCGTTGGAAGGGCGCACGCATCACGTGGTCACGGGCGTGGCGCTTCTGGAGTGGAGGGCGCGGCGGGAGCGGGTGTTTGCCGTGACGACGGCGGTGCGGTTTCGACGGCTGACACGCGCGCAGGTGCGGCGCTACCTGGGAGCGGTCAACCCGCTCGACAAGGCCGGCGCCTACGCGATCCAGGAGCACGGCGAGTGGCTCGTCGAAGAGGTGGTCGGTTCGTTCACCAACGTGGTCGGGCTGCCGCTGGAGCGCGTGGAGGCGGAGTTGCGGGGATGGTTCGCGCCGGGCCGGGCCGCCCGCCCGACGCGCGCCGGTTAAAACGTGGCCAGGGCGCGGTCCAGCCGCTGGAGGGTTTTTTCTCTGCCGAGCACTTCCATCAGGTGATAGAGGCTCGGCCCGGCGGTGCGTCCGGTGCAGGCCAGCCGGACCGGATGGACAAGCACAGCGGGTTTGACGCCCAGCTCGGCGGCGGTGGCTTTCAGGGTTGCCTCGAGTGTCGGTGCGTCGAACGGTTCAGCGCGGGCGAACGCATCGCGAAGCTTTTGGAGGCGGGGTTTGTTTTCGGGAGTGAAGTGTTGTTTGGCGGCTTCGGGGTCGTAGGTGATGTCGTCGCGGAAGTAAAAGCCGCCGTAAGCGGGCAGTTCGCTGAAGACCTTGATTTTGCCCTTGCAGGTGTCGAGGGCGGCCTTGACGTAACGGAGGTCGAAACGGTTGGTGTCAATACCCGCTTTGGCGAGCGCATGGACGCTCAGTTCGTAGAAGCGGTCGTCGGGCAACTCGCGGCAATACTCGCCCTGCAGCCAGAGGAGTTTTTCGAAGTCAAACCGCGCGTTGTGGCGGAGGATTTGGGAGAGGTCGAAACGCTCGATGACCTCAGCAAGCGGGATTTTTTCGCGGTTGTCCTTGGGTGACCAGCCGAGCAGGCACAGGTAGTTGACGAGCGCTTCGGGCAGGAAACCTTCCTCCATGTAGGTGGTCAGCGAGGCGCCGCGGTCGCGTTTGCTCATCTTGGTGCCGTCGGGGTTGAGGATGAGCGGGATGTGGGCGTATTTGGGCGGCTCGACGCCGAAGGCGCGGAAGAGCGCGATGTGCTTGGCGGTGTTGCTCAGGTGGTCTTCGCCGCGGATGACATGCGTGATGCCCATTTCCAGGTCGTCCACGACGTTGGTGAGGTGGAAGACGGGCTGGCCGTCGGACCGTTGAATGACGAAGTCGGGGTCGAGTTCTTCGCGGTCGGTGAGCTTGCGAACCACCTCGCCGACGACGAGGTCATGGATGGTGATCGGCTCGCGGGGCATGCGGAATTTGACCGCCCCCTCGTGTTCGTAGGCCAGGCCGCGCGCGAGCAGCGCTTCGACGCGGCGTTGATAAAACTCGCGGCGTTGCGATTGAAAATACGGGCCGCGCTCGCCCTTGTAAGGGCCGGTGGCGTCGCTGGTCAACGGGCCTTCATCCCAGTAAAGCCCCAGCCAGCGCAGGCCCTGAAGAATGACCTCGACGGCCTGTTGGGTGTTGCGCGCAGCGTCGGTGTCCTCGATGCGCAGAATGAACGTGCCGCCAGTGTGGCGGGCGTAAAGCCAGTTGAACAGGGCGGTGCGCGCGCCACCAATGTGCAGAAAACCGGTCGGCGACGGCGCGAAGCGAACGCGAACTTTCATCGCGGCCATTCAATCACGGGCGCGCCCCGGCGGGCAATGCGAAGCGTGAGCCGGTGGATCCTTCCCCGGCGACGAGGGTTTCTGCCCGTTGACAAGCCGCGCGTGCCGCCGGAAATTTTGGGCGAACCTGGGGAGGTGCGTATGAAAACGATTCGCACAGTTCTGATCGCGTGGCTGGCTGCGTTGCCGCTGGCGGTCGCCCAGACCGATGAACCGGCCGTCGAGACCCGGCCCGAACGGGTCGAGGCGCCGCGCGTCGAGTTGCCACGCGCCGAGCCGAAGCCGGAGCCGTTTCATCAGGTGCGCACCGACGGGGTGACCGTCAGCGGCATTGCCGTCGCTGCGGTGAAGGCGGACAACAAGCTTCAATTGCTCAATCCGGTAGCGCCGGAGCAATACGGCACTTCGGAGGAGAGCGTGGTGCGCGACCCGATCAACGGGAAGGTGACCGGTTTGAAGCTGCTGGCGATTGAGTTTTGAAGGCTCAACGGCCCGGATGAACCGGCGAGGATTGGCCCGGCACGCCGAGGGGTGCGAAGGTTCGTTGTTTTGAAAGCCCCTCGGCGCGCTTGAGCAAAAGGAGCACGGCCACGCAGCCCAGAACGAGAATCAAGACCGCCGCGGCCAGGTAGAACAGTGTTCGTTTGCCGAGGCCCGGCTCGCACACTGGCGCGGGCAGGGTTAGTTCGGTCGGTTGGCCACAGTGAGGGCAGGGAGCCGTTGTGCCCACGGCATCGGCGCGAAACTCAAACGCGCCACCGCAATGAGCGCAAAGTCCCCGGAGATTTTTGATCATGAGACTCCCCGCCCGGCGTTCCGGTGCGATGGCCCAGCGGGCACCGAGATTTTGACTCAAACCGAAGTGCGCGACAAGAGACCGCCCCGGCTGCCCCATGCCCTGCTGCGCCGAGGTCGGATGGTGTGGTTTGAGATTGCGTCTCCCTCGAGCGAGGGGGCCGGCTGCAAGAGACGCTCCGCCAGGCGCAGAACCTCAAAGGTGGAACTCCGAATATCGAATCAGGAGGCCGGGGACGGGAGACACGATGCGATGCGCAGCGTTGGAATCGTGGCGCAGGGATGCGTTGAATTGCCAAAGCGTTAATGCGCCGGGGCGCGGGCGGCCTTCGAGAGGCGACGGTGACGCCGAGTCGGCGCCGTGCACGGCGGGCCTACGTCTCGAACACCAGCGATTCGCGGGCGACGGCGACGCGTTCCTCAGTGGCTTTCTGCGCTCCGTCTGAAAACGCGAGATACAGGAGGGCCAGCAGGTTCAGGCCGGGCAGCAATAATGCGAGTGCCGTGAGGGCGGTCTTGCCGCGCGCTTTGGCGATCTTCAAACACCAGAGCACCGCGACCACCACATTGAACAGAGGGACGAGCAACCCCAAAAGCCACCACGTCGAGAGGCGCGCGGCGCGGAACAGTGGCAGGACCTGCACCATCGGCAACCAGATCAACGCGCCCGGCGGATGGCCCGCCTTCTGGCAAATGAGCTTGAAGCAGTAGCTGAAGAACAGATGAACGCCCAACAGCGCCGCGCCTGCGAGCGCGAGCACGTGCCACGGCGGCTGTCGGACAGCGGCAACTTTTGCCCGGGTTTCCGTCAGCCACGCTTCCGCGCGTTGGATGATCTGAGGATCAATTTTTTTTGCGCCAGGCACAGACGCGAGCGCCGTGGCCACGGGCGCTGCTGCTGGGGCAGCGGACCTGGACTTTTCCGGCGGCGGCTCGACGTACAAACCCAGCGCGCGCAACGCCGCTTCATCGTCCACCTGACTGATTTTGACATTGGCAATGCCGCGGGCGTGGCGGATGAACAGGTCGGTTTTGTTTTGTCCGACAACCGTCACGTTGGTGAACGTGCCTGTCCGGGTCTTGAGCATGTCCAGATGGACATCACCGGCAAACAACTGGATGGCCCCGGCCAAACCGGCCGCGCAGCCGCGCCAGGCCCGTCTCAGGGTGTGCAGGCCAAACCGACCGAAATCAGCTTTCATTCGTTTGCATTCGCGGTTGAAGTTGCCCGCCCTCGCAACCGCCCGACCGAGGGGCACGAACCATGCCAGCGGCGTGGCCAACGCGCGAACCGGAACAGCCGCCCACCTGGCGCGGCACGTGCCATCAAGTCGCTCGACATTCTGCGAGCCGCTCCCCAACCTGCGGGCATGACGCCCGAGCCCTTGAAGATTCTGGCCGTGGTGGGAAGCCTGCGTCGCGCCTCGATCACGCGCGTGGTCGTGCAACATCTGGCTGCGCGATGGCGCGCGGAGGGGTGCGAGGTGGACGTGCTGGATTTGCGGGCTGAGCCGTTGCCGTTTTATTGTCCCGACACCGCCGGGGCCGAGCCGTGGTTTGCGGCGCTGCGCGAGCGCGTGCTGCGGGCGGACGTTTACCTGCTGGGCTCGCCTGATTACCACGGCAGCATCAGCGGTGTGCTCAAAAACTTTCTCGACTGCTTCTGGCGCGAGTTCACCGGCAAACTCTTTGCCAGCGTGGTCGCCTCCCACGAAAAAGGCCTCACGGTGACCGACCAGTTGCGCACCGTGGCCCGGCAGTGTTACGCCTGGTCGTTGCCCTATCAGGTCTCTTTCACCGAGGACGAGGACGTCCGCGATGGACAAATCGTGAGCGAGTCGCTAAGGGCGCGCCTGGGGATGATGGCCCGGGACGTGCGCGTGTATGGCAGCCTGCTGGCGCAGCAGCGCCGCGCGGACCTGGCCGGGAATGAGCCGGGCTTCATGGCCCGGCTTCGAAGTTGAGCCGCGTGCGCAAGCGGGTCTGGCTCTAAATGACCAGCCGCCAGCAGGGGAGGGCAAGGGTGTGGCTGGCGCGGAGACCTACCGGCTGCGGGCGAGGGTGCCGTGGGACAAGCTGTCGGATTTTGTGCGTGGGGTGGTCACCCCGCTGCACCAAGATGGAGCGGAATTGAAATTGAGCGTGGAGGTGAGTCTGGAGGCGCGGTCGCAGCCGGGCGGATTCAAGAAGGCGACGCTCGATCAGAAAGTGCGGGAGACGCTGCGGCAAATCGGTGCGCAAATTGAGCAGGAGGACACCGCGTCAGAGCGCAAGGACAGCTCGCTGTAGAGGCGAGGGCGCGCAGGTGCGGCGGAGCGGTGGCACGGGGGGAGGGGGCTGGCTTGACAAATTCAGCAGGCCGAAACTAACGTCCGCGCGTGATGCGGCGTTGGACAATCGCAGCGGTTCTGGTGCTGGCGGTGTGGATGCCGGCGACGTTGCATTGCCAACTGGAACGGTTGCCGGGCCTGAGTTTTCTGGAGTGCTGCTGCGGCGAATCTTCTTCCGCGCCAGCCCGTGAGTGCCAGACCGCGCCCTGCGGTCAGATCGAGGCGGGCCTTTTCAAGGCAGAGAACCGCTCAACAACCGGGCGGACGTTCGCGCCGGAGATTGCAGCGGGCGCACCAGCGCCGATTCCAGCTTGCGCGACGGTGGCCCTGACGCTGACGGCGGTTTCGCTCGCGCCGCCAGAGATGTCGCCGAGTTGGCGTTTCATGGTGCGGGTTGCCAGCCTGCCGCGAGCGCCTTCAGTTACTTCCTGATTCAAGTTCTTCTGGCCGGAACGGCCATTCCGGAATCCCTGACGGGAGCGGTGTGATTTCACATCGCGCGTGTGTTTTCCCTTTGGAGCGGTTTGCAACCGTTGGTTGATGTTCATGAGGCGAAAGATTGGAAAATTCATCGGACTGTTTTGCTTGGCGAGTGCCGGCGCCGCTGGCTTGAGCGGGTCGGCGTCGGGCGCGAAGGCGGCGGCTGGGCCGGCGGCAACTGCTGTTCCGGCGGCTGCGGCTGACACCAACGTGCTCACTTTGGAGCGCGCCATCGGGTTGGCGCTGGCCCACAATGCCGAACTGCGCGCTGCGACCGGACGCGTCGAGGCCGCCGCTGGGCGTGCGCACCAGGCGCGGCTCTGGTCCAACCCGGAGTTGGAACTGAGCGCGGAAGATTGGCC
>JAOAIM010000083.1 GCA_026414705.1 Verrucomicrobiia bacterium
GGTGCGCTGCACGTAATCCCGTCCCAGCCCGGCCAGCACCGCGACCGGAATTGAAACGTAGCCGACAAAAATCAAAATCGCCGCCCACCTGGCGAACCGTTTGGGCAGGTCCGGACAACAGGGAATCGTGATGCCCAGCGACTGGAACATCGCATACGCGCCGTGGCTCAGGTGCAGGCACAACAGCGCCATCGCCAGCACATAGAAGCCCGAAACCAGCGGCTGTCGAAACCCCAGCACCATCATCGCATACACGTCGTGGCGGCCCTTCGCATCGTGCAACCCCACAAAGTCCGTCCCGGTGAGATTGATGGCCTTCACCCGCACGGTGAAATGCAGCAGATGATAGATCACGAACGCCGCGATGATCAGGCCGCTCATGAGCATCGTGCGCGAGGCGTAGCTGGCCGCTGGCGGCGTCGGCTCGCCCGCGTAACCCACCGGACGCGCCGCGCGGTTCTCGCGCGTGAGCCTGGCCGCCGACCACAGGTGCAGGATCACCAGCACGAGCAACCCGATCCGCACCGGCCAGAGAATTTCGACGTTCGATTGAAGGAAATGCGCGTAACGATTGATCGCTTCCGGGCCGAGGAAGATCTGCAGGTTGCCCAAAAGATGGCCGATGACGAACAAGAAAAGCAAAGCCCCGCTGGCCGCCATGACAAATTTCCTGCCCAGCGAGGAACCAAACAGGCCGTCGGCAAAGTTCATTCGAGATACGCGGTCGGCGCCGGCACCGAATCGCCGTGAACCGCCTTCATTAAATAAGCGATTCTCCGCGACGTCAACGAATCGCCCGAAGGTATAAGCCGCGTTCGATTCGGCTTGGACCGGACTAATCGCGGGCGAGTTCGATCCGATCGAGCAGTTCGCCGAGCGAGGTGATGGCGTGGTCGCCCGCCGTTCCGTGGCGCACCAGGTGCAGCCCGTGCAACCCCGCTGCACGCGCCCCAACCACGTCCGACTCGAAGTCGTCACCCACGTGAACCACTGTCGCGGCCGGCAGGTCCAGCGCGCTGAGGGCCGCCTCAAAAATCGGCCGCTCCGGTTTCAGCACCCCGACCTCGCAGGACACCACGAGGACGTCGAAGTGGCGCGCCAGGTCGAGGGCTTGCAGCAACCCGCGCAACCGGTCGTCCCAGTTGGAAATCACGCCCAGCCGCAGGCCGCGCGCGCGCAACGCCGCCAGCGTCGGCAGCACGTCGTCAAAAATCCGCCACGCTTGCGCCTGCGCGAACCACTCATACAAAGCCGGGAAAAACGTCCGGCTCGGCGGCGTCGCCACCAGGCCCGCAAACGCCGCGTCCACGATCCGCTCCCAATCGGCCCGCGAGTTGGCGCGGCGGCCGGTCGCTTCAAACGCCTCGCGAAACCGGCGCTCCAGTTCGGCAGCGCTCAGGGCGGGACAGCCGTGCTGCGCCGCCACTTGGGCATACACCGCGCCCACTGATGGCCACGCCTCGATCAACGTGCTGCCCACGTCAAACGTCACCGCCCGAATCCCCTCAAGCCGTTTCATCCCCAAAAACCCGGTTTCCACCACGAAAAACACAAAACACACGAAACCGGCGCGTTTGCCGACGCAGAAGGGTCAACAGTTGAACGCATGACCCCGCCTCGATTCGTTGCCTCGTCCAATCATCCATTCGTGTCTTTCGTGTCTTTCGTGGTTTCTGAGCGCGCCTCTCGACTTCACGGCTTCGCCGGCAACGCCAACGGCTGCGAAGGCGCCGCCGCCCACTCGTTCAGCGCCCGCTCCTGACGCGCGCCCTCCGGCGCCAGACCCAGCCGCTCCAGCACTTCGCCCACCAAATACGACGAACCGGTCACCACCACCAACCGCTCCTCGGCCACGCGCTCGAGCGCCTCGTCGAGTGACGCGCAACAACACACTTCAACCCCCGGCGCGGCGTGCCGACACGCCTCCGCCAGTTCGGCGGCGTCGGCGGTGCGTTCGCTGCCCACCGGCACGGTCAGGATGCGCCGCGCCAGAGGCGCGAGCCGTTCGCACATCGCCCGCCAGTCCTTGTCCCGCAAAATCCCCAGCACCAGCGCAAACCGCGCGCCCGGATACGCAGTCCGCAGCGCGCCGGCCAACGCCTCAATCCCGGCCGGATTGTGCGCGGCGTCCAAGATCACGCGCTGACCGCCCGGACGCGTGACCGTTTGCATCCGCCCCGGCCATTGGACGGTGCTCAGCCCGCGCACGACCGCTTCGCGGCTGACGGGGATTTGTTCCTGAAGGGCCTGCACGGTCGCAATCGCCAGCGCGGCGTTGCGACGCTGGTGCGCGCCGGGCAGGGGCAATTGCAGCGACGCCAGTTCCGGCGGCAGCAGCGTCTCCGGGCCGATCACGGTCAACGGCGCGCCGCGCTCGCGGGCGGTGCGCTCGATCACCTCCAACGCCTCGGGCGCGTCGGTGGCCGTGAGCACCGGCACACCGGGCTTGATGATGCCGGCCTTCTCGGCGGCGATCTGGGCCAGCGTGTTACCGAGCCATTGCTGGTGGTCGAAGCCGATGTTCGTGATCACGGATGCCAGGGGCGTCACGATGTTGGTTGCGTCGAGCCGCCCGCCCATGCCGGTTTCCCACACGACCAGGTCGCAGCGTTGCTCCTCGAAATATCGCAGCGCCATGACCGTGACGACCTCGAAAAATGTGGGCTGGTGTTCGGCGGGAAACGTCGCCAGCCACGGCTGCATCGCGCCAACCAGCCGCACCACGTCGGCCTCCGGGATGAGCCGGCGATTGACCTGGATGCGCTCGCGGAAGGAGACCAGATGCGGCGAGGTGTAAAGCCCCACGCGCAGGCCCGCCGCGCGGTAGATGCTTTCGAGCATCGCGCAGGTGGAGCCCTTGCCGTTGGTGCCCGCCACGTGGATGAAGCGCAGCCGCTCGTGCGGCCGGCCCGCCAGCGCCGCCAGCCGCCGGGTGTTTTCCAGACCGAACTTCGCCCCCAGCCAGCGCAGCCGGTAAAGAAACTTAACGGCCTCGGTGTAGGTCATGTGAGCGATACGATGAGGCAACGGCTCAACTGGTCAACTTCCGAGCCGACGGGCTGATCTTCACGACCAACGGAGGTTCTGCGCCCGCTGCCTGGGCGGGCGATCCGAGCAGCGACGCGTGGCCTCGTGCGCGCGGCGCGGCGTCAGATGCGTGTTTTTTGGACAACCGCGCGCCTGCTTACGGCTCGGCCATGAGGCGATTGTTGATCTCCCGCAGTTGCGCGGCGGGGATTTTGATGCGCTTGCGGTCGTAGGTCAGGAAACCGTTGACCTCGCCTTCGACATCGCTGGTCTGGGTGTAAACCGCTGCCGAGAGGCCCAGGTTGCGGCGCATCGGCAGGAGCGCCTCCATCTTCTTTTTGAGCGCGGCCTGGTAGTCGGCCTCGGTCTGGTAGGTTTGATAGCCCCAGTTGCGGTTGCCCGCGTCCCACAAGTGCCCGGTCACCGGCCAGCCCACGCCGCCGTATTCGCCGATGACAATCGCGCGGTCGGCCTGGTTGGCGGGCGCCAAGGGCAGCTCGTGGTAGGTGTGAATGTCATAGACGTCGCTGACGTTCTGGTCGAGCCAGCCGCTGGTGGCGTTGACCCAGCGCGTGGGGTCAAGCGCCTTGACCCAGCGGGTGAGCGCGGCGGTTTCGTATTGTCCCCAGCCCTCGTTGTGAATGACCCACATGACGATGCTCGGGTGATTGCGGAGGCGGTTGATCATGCGGCGCAACTCCAACTCGTGTTGTTCGGCGCTGGCGGAGCGGCGGATCGCGTCGCCGGCGTCCTCCGCGTGGACGAAGAGTCCGGGCGTGAAGCCGCTGGGCATGTCCTGCCAGACCAGCAGGCCCAGGCGGTCGCAATGGTAGTAGTAGCGGGCCGGCTCGATCTTGATGTGCTTGCGCAGCATGTTGAATCCGGCCTCGCGCAGCCATTTGAGTTCCCATTCCATGGCGGCGTCCGAGGGCGGCGTGAGCAGGCCATCAGGCCACCAGCCCTGGTCCAGGGGGCCGTGTTGGAAGATGGGCCGGTCGTTGAGCCGCAAGTGGGGTTGATGGGGTTTGGGGCCCGGCCCGAGCGAAAGGCTTCTCATGCCGAAATACGACTTCACCACGTCGAGCGGCGGGCTGGTGACCTCGGCGCGCGCGTAAGCGGCCCGTTCGGCGGCGCTGAATCCCGGCAGCGCGGCGCGCCCGCCGGGACGTGAACGGTCCACCGGCGGTTTGACTCTGACCAGCTCGGCGGTCAGGTCGTAAAGGAAAGGTGATTCCGGCGACCACAACCGAACCTCCGACAGCGTCAGCCAACCCTCGCGATTGACGCGCACCAAGGTGCTTCCGACCGGTTTGCCCTCGGCAATGGCGGTCAGGCGCACGGCCAGGTCATCGCGGGCCACCGCTTCGTTGAGCAACGGCGTGACGCGCAGGCGACCGGCGGCGACCTCGGGCGTGAGAATCAACTCGGTCAGGTAATGCTCGCGCGGCACCGGCTCAACCCAGACGGTCTGCCAGATGCCGGACACGGGCGTATACCAGATGCCGTGCGGCTTGAGGACCTGTTTGCCGCGCGGTTGCTCGCCGGTGTCGGTGGGGTCGCTCACCGCCAGCAACAGTTCGTTGTCGCCCGATTTCAAAAAGTCCGAGATGTCGAAGCTGAAGGCGTCCGAGCCGCCGACGTGCGAGCCGACCAGGCCACCGTTGATCCAGAGGGTGCATTCATAATCCACAGCGCCGAAGTGCAGCAGCAGCCGTTGTCCGGCCCATTCGGGTGGCACGGCAAAGCTGCGCCGATACCAGAGCCGGTCGTTGGGGGTAAGAGGCCGGCCCACGCCGGAGAGCGCCGATTCGACGGCGAAGGGGACGAGAATTTTGCCGTCGAATTTCGCCGGGGCCGGCGTGGTTTTGGGCGTGATGGCGTAGTCCCAGAGGCCGTTGAGGTTGAGCCAGCGTTCGCGGACGAACTGCGGGCGGGGATACTCGCGCCAGGCGGTTTCAGGTGTGAGTTTCTCGCCCCACTCGGTCAACAGGCGCGGGTTGGCGGGTTTCCACGCCTCGGCGGCTGCGGGCGGCGCGACCGGCAGCATCACCAGCGCGGCCAGTGCGGTCGGCATGAGGGTGTTTTTAACGACGAGTTTGAGGTTCATGCGAGGAAGGATTGACGGTTGTTTGGCGTTTGATCATCGAACTTCGCGGCGTCACTGCCGCCCCACGGGGTGTGAACTTAAAAAATCCGCGGTTGGCGGCCAATTCCGTTTTGTGCCGGGGGGATGATCCGGTGAAGTGGCTGGAAGGCCTGGCCGCCCCGCAACGGTGAGGGCAGGGCGGTGCGTCGGCAAAAAATGGTTGTCAAAAACCGGGAGGTCGCGTAGAAGCGTGTCAGCAAACGGTATGAAGGCGTTTGTTTTGGGCGGACTTGTTCTGGGGTTGACCACGGGTTTATCGCATGCAGCGTGGTATCACTTCAGTTGGACCAACGGGTTCGCCAATGGCGGGGTGATCCCGGATGGCAATCCCGCAGGCTGGTCGGATGTCCGCACCATCACCATTCCCGAACCGCAGATCCTCGAGGTCAAGGTGAGGCTCCAAATCACCGGTGGTTTCAATGGCGATTTGTATGGGTATCTGACGCACGCGAGCGGGTTTGCGGTGTTGCTCAATCGGCCCGGCCGAACGGGGAGCAATTTGTTTGGATACCCCGACGCGGGCTTTCACGTGACGTTCAGCGACACAGCGAGCGAGCCGACGGACTTTCATTTTTATCAAACCGTCAGTGGCTATAACATCTCCGGGGGCACGGAGTGGCGGCCTGACGGGCGCAACGTGGACCCGGCGACGGTCACGGGCACGGAGAGTCGAACCGCGTTGCTGAGCAGTTTCGCCGGCTTGATCCCATCCGGTACGTGGACGTTGTTTCTGGCTGACCTCTCCGTAGGAGAAACCAGCACGGTGCAGCGTTGGGATTTGTCCATCAACGCCGTGCCCGAACCGGGCACGGGGTCGTTGGCGATTTTCGGGGCGCTGGGGATTGCAGCGGCCCGGTGGCTGCGAAGGGCGTCCCGGCCGAAAACGTCCGCTTAATCGCCGGGCCTCCTTTTTCCTGCGCGGCTTTTGCCCCGGGTGATTTTGCTTCTCGAAACATCTGACCTGCGCGGCTGACCGTCGTGTCAGCCTGAACAATCCCTTCAAGGTCGCATTCCGAGTTCACATCGGGCGGGATCGAAGCCTCGCTTCACTTCGTGACAACAAGTCGTCTCGAGGCACATAGCCCCCCGCCAGAAGACCGCTGTCTGAGCGCCGCACGCTCTGAACGGTCTTAGGGCGGGTCGGTTGGGCGCGTTGGAGAGTGGGGCGTCGCGGGCGTGCTACGCGATTGGGTCCGGCGAAGCTTCCACCTTCGCCGCCGGGCTGCCAGGCACACAGCGAGCACGGGCTTTTAACTTTATTCGACGGTGGCCGGCAGTAGGCTGTCGCCGATGACTCGGCCCGCTGGCATCGGCTCGCAAGTGGCGTTGTGGGCGCTGGTGCTGGGGTTGTGGGCGCTGCTGGTGGTGGGGTTCGCCGCACAACTGGTGTTCACCACCGAGATGCCGGCGTCGGAAGCGTTGCGCGTGGCGGCCCGGGACTGGTTGCCGTGGGTGGTGTTGGCCCCGCTGGTGGTTTGGACGGCGTGGCGATTTCCCTTCGAGCGCGGTCGGTGGCCGTTGAGTCTGGGGGTGCATCTGGCAGCTTGCGCGCTGGCGCTGGCCGCGTGCGAGTGGTTTGCGCGCGCGGTGGCGCCCGAACCGTTGCCGGCGCGCTTTCGCTTTCGCGGCCCGCCGCCGGGCGCCGGGCCGGAAGGCCGGCTTGAGCCGTTTCCGCCGCCTCAAACCCAGCCCGGAGCACCTCTGCGCGGCCCGTTGCGGCAACCGCCCGTGTCCCCCGACGCTGGGCCTGCGCCGCCGCTCCAGCCTCCACCGCCGGGCGCAGAGCCGCGTCCGCTCGAGCCGCGCGAGGTGGTGCGGCGGAACGTGGTGTTACGGGCGAAGTTCAACCTGCCCGTGTATTGGGTGTTGGTGAGTTTGGCCCACGCGCTGCAGTTTTATCGCCGGGCGGAGGAGCGCGCGCGCAAGGCGGTTGAGCTGGAGGCGCGTCTGGCCGACGCCAAACTCCAGGCGCTGCGGATGCAACTGCATCCGCATTTCCTCTTCAACACGCTCAACGCGATCGCCGCACTGGTGCACAAGGACGCGCGCGCCGCCGATGAAATGATCGGCAACTTGAGCGAGTTGTTGCGCGCGACGCTCGACACCGCCGCGCAGGAAATTTCGCTCCGGCAGGAACTGGAGTTCCTCGACCGGTATCTGGAAATCCAGCAAATGCGCTTCGGCGAGCGCCTGCGCGTGGAGAAAGACCTGGACGCGGCGGCGCTGGACGCGCTGGTGCCGACCCTGATTTTGCAGCCGCTGGTGGAAAACGCGATCCGCCACGGCATCGAACCCGCCTCCGGGCCGGGCGTGGTCACCGTGCGCGCCCGGCGGAGCGACCACGGCATGTTACGGTTGAGCGTGTGCGACACCGGGGGCGGCCCGGCCCGACGGGAGAAGTCCTCGCCCGGCATCGGCCTGGCCAACACGCGCGCCCGGCTGGAGGCGCTCTACGGTCGCGCCGCGCAACTGAATTTACACAGCGACGCCGAGGGCCGATTCACCGTGGAGATGGAGATTCCGTTTCGGGAGGCATCGGCCACGCGGCCGGCAGAGCATGAGCATTCGAGCGTTGATCGTGGATGACGAACCGCTGGCCCGCGAGCGCATCCGCACGCTGTTGCGCGAGGAGCCGGACGTGGAGGTCGTGGGCGAGTGCGCCGACGGGCCTGCGGCGGTGGCGGCGATCCAGAAACTGTCGCCGGACCTGTTGTTCCTGGACGTGCAGATGCCGGGGATGGACGGGTTTGGCGTGTTGCGCGCGCTGGGCCACGCGCAGATGCCGGAGGTGATTTTCGTCACGGCGCACGACCAGCACGCGGTGAAGGCGTTTGAAGCGCACGCGCTGGATTACCTGCTCAAGCCGTTCAAGCCCGCGCGATTCCGTGAGGCGGTGCGCCGCGCCCGCGAACAACTCGCCCGCCGCCGCGCAGGTGCGATCTCCGAGAATCTCGCCGCGCTGCTGGCCCAGCAGCCGGCGCCGCGCGCCCGGTTGAGCCGCATCGCGGTCAAATCCGGCGAGCGCACCGTGTTCGTGAAGACGAGCGAGATTGAATACATTGAATCGGCGGGCAACTACCTGGTGTTGCACGCGGGCCGGGAGAACCACGTCATCCGCGAAACGCTCGGAGCGCTGGAGGCGCAGCTCGACCCGAAGCAATTCGTGCGGATCAACCGCTCGACGCTGGTGAACGTCGAGCAGATTCGCGAGTTGCAACCGCTCTTCAAGGGCGAGCATGTGGTGGTATTGCGCAACGGACGGCAGTTGCCGCTCACGCGTGGGGTGCGCGAGTTGCAGGAGTTGTTGAAGTTTTCCTGAAATGGGCGGGCGGCCTGGTGCGGTTGGCCCGAATTGACCGTCACGTTTGAAACCGTGCGGTGTCACCGCACTCACCCGGCGCCCTCGCCGAGAATCTGGTCAATGGTTTTGAGCAGTTCCTCGTGCGCGATGGGCTTGTGGAAGTAGGCGCTCGCCCCGGCAGCGAGGCAACGGTCCTTGTATTTGGCCGGATCGCTGCCGGAGATGATGACGATGGGGATGTCGCGGGCCTGCTCCAGGCGTTGCAGCCAGGTCATGATCTGGAAACCGTTCCAGCCGACCGTGCCGTGCGCCACATCGGGTGGGAAGGACAAATCCAGCAGAATCAAATGGGGACGCGTCTTGCGGATGGCGGCCAGTGTTTCGGAGGCGTCCCGGGCCTCCATCACGTCGTAGCCGTGGCTCTTGAGTTTGACCGAGGTGGTCTTGGTGATCACCGGGTCATCGTCCACAATCAAAATTGTCTTTTGCCGACGGGCTGACGATTCTTGGTTCATGCGCACCGGGGCGGGGTCAGGTCGGCTTGTTGACCTGCGTCCAAACCGAGCCAGCCACGCCAAGATGTTCACGCTGCAAAACCTAGCAGGTTACAGGCCGGGAAACCAGCCGTTTTGGCCGCGCGACCGACTCAGCGGTGCCCAGATTTGAGAATCGCCCCTCGATGGTCGGCTACCGTGTTCCTGCTGTTGATGTTTCTGGCCGTAGCGTCAACCGGCTCTTCGGCGACATTGCCCATCGCTACGACCTGCTCAACGACGTGCAAAGCCTGGGGCTGCACCGACGGTGGAAACGGCGGGTCGCGCTCCTGGCCGCTGTCCAACCCGGCGAACGGGCGCTGGACGTCTGCTGCGGCACGGGCGACCTGGCTTTTGCGCTGGCCGCCCGGCAGGCGCGAGTGGTGGGCCTGGATTTCAATCCCACGATGCTCCAGAGCGCCCGGCGTCGGGCGCAGCGTTGGGCGGCGAACCGGCCCGGCGGTCACGCCGGGCCGAATCCAGTTTTTGTGTTGGGCGACGCCCTGTCCGTCCCATTTTCAGACGCCACGTTTGATGTTGTGACGGTTGGCTACGGCCTCCGCAACCTGACCGATTGGCGGGCGGGGCTGCGCGAAATGGCGCGTGTGGCCCGACCCGGCGGGCGGATTCTGGTCTTGGACTTTGGCAAACCCGCATGGCCACCCTGGCGCGCGCTCTACTTTGCCTATCTCAAACTCCTCGTACCCGTGCTCGGCTGGGCGTTTGCCGGCAACGCCGCCGCCTACGCCTACATCCTCGAATCCCTGCGGCAATACCCGGCGCAGGAGGGCGTGGCTGCGGCGATGCGCGAGCTGGGCCTCGACCCGGTGCGGGTCGAGAACCTTCTCGGCGGCGCGATGAGCATTCACCGGGGCGTCAAACCGGGTTGAGCGCGGCGGCACAACTGCCCGGTTGCCAACGCCGCAACCGCTGCCTCAGAATCCGCCCATGCGCAGCCGCGACAAAATTCTTGCCTGGGAACAGTTGCCCGAATGGCGCGCCGCGCTACGCGCGCGCGACCAAAAACTCGTCGTCACCAACGGCTGCTTTGACATTCTCCACGCCGGGCATGTCACGTATCTGGAAACGGCGCGCAGTTACGGTGACGCGCTGCTCATCGGCCTGAACAGCGATGAATCCACCCGGCAACTCAAGGGCCCGAGCCGCCCGGTCAATTCGCAGGACGACCGCGCGCTGGTGCTCGCGGCGCTCGAGTGCGTGAGCGCTGTGTGCATCTTCAACGAGAAAACGGCCACGCGCTTTCTGGTCGCCGCGCAACCGGACATTTACGTCAAGGGCGGCGATTACACCCTCGAAACGCTCAACCCCGACGAGCGTCGCGCCGTGGAATCCGTCGGCGGCAAAATCATCCTCATCCCGTTTGTGCCCGGCAAATCCACGACGGCGCTGCTGGAGAAAATCGCGCGGCTTTGAGTGGGAGCGCGGCGTCCGTGCGCAGTCACGGTTTGGCCGCCGCGCGTTCCTGGAGTTTGCGGATGAGGTATTTGTCCTCCGTTGTGTGCTGCCAGGCTGAAAGCCACAGATCGCCCAGCCACTGGCCCGCCCGCACCAGTTGCTGTTCCAAAAACTCGCGCCCGGCGCGCCCGCGCTCGCCCTCGCCCGAGAGCCGGCCCTCCTTGTGCAAGCGATACAGCGGCTCGACCTGCTGGTGCGTTTCGAGAATCACCGCCATGACCTGACGGAAAAATTCCTCCGGACGCGTCGGGTCGCCGAACGTTTTGGCCGGACGCATTCGCCCGAGCAACGGCGTGGGTTGAACGCCGCCGGTTTTGCGGAAAAAGTCCCCGTCAATCCACTGGTGAAACCCGGGCCAGGTCGTGTAGCCGCGCGGGTTGTCGCCGACCCAGCCGTGATGATGTTTGGTGGTGTGCAACGGCTGGGTGGCGTCGCCCACAAAATGCCCCATGATGCCCATGATGTAGATGAGGTTGGCCTCGGCGTTGGCGATTTCCTCCGGCGTGCCCCCGTGCTCGCGGAAGGCTTTCAGATACGAGAAGCCCGAGCGCAACTTGCCGCAATACTCAACGATCACCCAGGGCAGAAACCCCGGTAATTCGCGCGTGTGATCGGCGTTGCGCACCGGGTCAATGGGCGGGAACTTTTCCGGGTGCGCCGCGCGGGCCCGCGCAACGCTGGCCACCAGGTCGTAGCGGAAAATCGGCAGCGTTTGCGGCGTCAGGCCGACGGCCTCGAGGTCTTCCAGGTCAATATAATGATCCGGCCCGTTGAAATGGCTCAAGGTCAGGTCGCCGGTCATGTTCCGCCAGCGATCCGGCTCGCCGCCCAGAAACGCGATGCGCTCGGCCGCGCCCGGCGCGCGCACGAACGCCGGGAAATTCGTCGGCAAGGTGGCCAGCGCCAGTTGATTGATCACCCGATGCGGCTCGTAATCCCACGCGCGGGCCGAGAGCGCCGCCGCGACGAGCACCAGCGCCAACCCCATTCGGGAACACACAAACACATTCATGGCGTTTAATGGTTCGGCGGGACTCTAATGCCGGATGCCCCGACCGCCAAATGGATTTCACCCGAACCGTCCCGAGGTCCGGCAAGGCGCAGGGACTTCATCGGACCTGCGCCACGAGCTGTTCGAGAAACAGCCGCGCCTGTTTCGCCTCGGCGGTGGTTTGCTCGATCGTGCCCCGCTGAACGCATTCAACCACCAACGGGCCGCGCTTGAACCCGCCGGAGCGCAGTCGCGCCAGCACCTTGGGAAAGTCCACTCGCCCGGTGCCCGGCGTCACCATGACATCTTTGGGGGGACGAAAATCCTTCACGCTCATGCCCATCACCAACCCGTCCACGCTGGCGCAGTCCTCGACCGGATCAAGCCGGCCCTCCGAGTAATAAAAGATGTTGCCCGGATCATACCAGACGCCGAAGTGCGGGTGGTTCACGCGTTCAACCAGCTTGCGGCACTGCGCGCCGGTGGCGTTTTGACCGCCGTGCGGTTTGATGCTCAACCGCACGCCGCTGGCCCGGGCTTCATGGCAACATTCAGCGATGGCCTTGTAGTATCGCTCCACCAACGCCTCCTCCCCCACACCGCCCAGCAACAGGTGGGGAGAACCACACGCCACGCAATTACGGACAAGCGCGCGCAGCTCGCGAATGCCCTGCTCGAGCGACTCGCGCACGCTGAAGTCCCCGTACACCGAGATCGTTTTCAGCCCGCGCTTGCGCACCTCTTCGCCCACCCGGGCGGCTTCCTCCGGCGCGGTTTGGGGTGTGATGATGACCCAGCTCCGGCCCTTGGCGGTCATGATGCCCGCGTAGCGATAGCCGGCGGCGGCGATTTGGTCCAGAGCCACCCGGTAATCGTGCTGATCCCAGGGCCGCGTGTAGCACCCGATGAGGTAGCCGGTTTGGGACTCGCGGGCCGCAAGCCACGGCGCGTCGAACATGCTGCCCAGCAGCACGGCGCCGGAAGTCTTCAAAAACTCGCGCCGCGTCGCCGCCGATGGCCGCGTCGCCAACCGGTCGGAAAAATCAGCCTTCACTGTGGCTCAGACGTTACGGCGTGGCGCGGCCCGTTGAGAAGGCGAAAGCGGGCCTGCGGTTGCCTCCGGCTCGGCCCGCATGCCGCGCTCCGACGCGATGCGCACTTGAAGTCCCCGGGCGGAATGCCAAACCTGTGGACCGCGTCTGACGCGTGAACGCCACGGCCATCGAACTGAGCGTCGTCCTGCCCTGCCACAACGAACGGGCCAATCTGCGCCCGCTGCTCGAAGACATTCGCGCCGCCGTCGAGCCGCTCGGAAAACCCTGGGAAATCATCGTCACCGACGATTGCAGCGACGATGGCAGTTGGGAAACGCTGCGAGAACTGGCGGCGCAAATGCCGCAACTGCGCGCGCAGCGGCTTGCGGCGCGCGGCGGCCAGTCGGTGGCGCTCTGGGCCGGCATTCGCGCCGCGCGCGGGCGCGTCATCGTCACGCTTGATGCCGACCGGCAGAATGATCCGGCCGACATCCCGAAGCTGCTGGACGCGCTGCGGGATGCCGATTGCGTCTGCGGCTCGCGCGTGGCGGCGCGGCGGCAGGGTGACAGTTGGGTGCGCGTGCTCTCCTCCCGCATCGCCAACCGCGTCCGCAACGCGCTTTCCGGGGAAACCATCAGCGACGCCGGGTGTTGTTTCCGCGCGTTCCGACGCGAGTGCGTCGCCGAGGTGAAATTCTTCCGGGGCGCACACCGGTTTCTGCCCACGCTCATTCGGATGGAAGGCTTCCGCGTCGTGGAAGTGCCCATTCGCCATCATCCGCGCACGGCCGGCCGCACCCACTACGGCATCGGCAACCGACTCTTCCGCGCGTTCGCCGACCTGCTCGCTGTGCGTTGGATGAAGAAGCGGTTTTTCCGCTACAGCATCGCCGAGCGGATCGGCGATGGATGCCTGTGAACCCCGCGCAATTCAACGGCGCAACCGGCATGTTTTCGCGCGGCACGAGAGTGGCCCTTGCGTTGTTTCTCGCGTATGCCGCCGCGCAGGCGCTCCTGCGTGTGGCGGTCTCCGAGAGCCTCGAATTGGACGAGGCCGAGCAGGTGTTGCTGGCGCAGCACTGGGCCTGGGGCTATGGCGGCCAGCCGCCGCTCTACACGTGGTTGCAGGCGGCGCTCTTTGCGGCGTTGGGCACGAACGTGGCCGCCGTCGCGCTCCTGAAGGCGCTGCTGGTCTTCGCCGTGCTGGGCTTGACGTATCGGGCCGTGCGAGAAATCACCGACTCGGAGACGATCGCGTTTGCGGCGGCGGCAGCGTGGTTTCTGCTGCCGCATTTTGCCTGGGAGGCGCGACGCGACCTTTCACATACCGTGCTGGCGTTGGTGGCGGTTGTGGCGGTGATTTTTTTCGCCGCGCGCTGGCACAAGCGCCCCGGGGTGACGGCGTCGTTGGGACTGGGCATGAGCGCAGCGGTGGGCGTGCTCAGCAAATACAACTTCCTCCTGTTTGTGGCCGCGTTCGGGCTGGCCGCGCTCTCGCTCCGACCGATGCGCGCCTCGTTGCGCGATGCGCGCTTGTTGCCGGGATTGATTCTGTTCTTGGGGATCACCGGTGCGCACGGAGCGTGGTTCGTCACGCACCTGGAACTCGCGACGAGCGGCCACCAAAAACTGCTCGTGCCCGACGCCGCAGGGCGCGTTCAGGCCAGCTTGTTGGGACTGGCGTCGCTCCTGGTGCAGGGCGCGCCCGCGCTGTTGCTTCTGGCCGCCGTCTGTTGGGCGTGCAGTTTGAGGCGTGCCATCCCCGGCGTCCCGACTCCGGCCGCCAGCCTCTGGCAATCCCTGTTGGCGCGGACGCTCATCTTCGGCGTCGCCCTGTGCGGGGTGCTGGCGATTGTGATGCAAATGCGTTTCAAAGCGCGCTGGCTCCTGCCGCTGTTTGGCGTCGCGCCCCTTTATGCTGCCCTGTGGGTGCACCGGCGGGCCGGAGAACGCCGGGTGCAGTGGCTCGCCCGGGCCGGAAGCGCGACCGCGCTGGTGATGTTGTTCGCGTTGCCCGCTGCGACGCTGCTGGCCTCGATCACCGGCAAACTTCGGCGACACAATGCGCCGTATGCGGCGCTCATCAACCAGGTCAAACCGCACGCTGCGTCGCCGGATCTGATCCTGGCGGGCAACCGGCTCGTCGGCGGCAACGTGAAACTGTTTTACCCGGCCAGCCGCGTCGTCGTGCCGGAGCTGGCCGCGCCCCCAATCCCGAATTGGAGTCGCTGCCTGGTGGTCTGGGACGCAACCCGACAAGCCGAAATGCCACCAGCCCTGAGCGCGCTGGTCTCCAGGTTTTGCAATGTCGGTGCGACGGCTTTCCAGCCGCAATATGTGGAAGCGACCCAAAAATACACGCGCACCCGGACGATGCGGCTGGGCCTCGTGGTGCTGTCGGCTGATTGCACGCAGGTGCGATGAAGCCGGCGCCGGCGGGAGCGTCCCGGGAACATCGAGCAACGAACATTGAACATCGAACATCACAGGAGGGTGGGGAGCGGGTGCGCCGGGGGGCAGAGAACAGGACGGCCGAAGATCGCGCCGGCGCTCTCTTGTGGGCCAATCGTCCTCAACCGGGAACTGTGCCCGTCGGAAAGGAGCGCGCCGGACGCCCCGTCAACGGGCATGCGAATTTTGTTCGCCCCGCGCCGCGCGCATTGGCCAGAGTTCCGGCGTGAGCGTGAAGGTTAAAATCTGCGGCATCACCAACCTCGCCGATGCGCGCGCGGCGCTGGACGCGGGCGCGGACATGCTGGGGTTTGTTTTTTACGAGACCAGCCCGCGATTTGTGCCGGTTGAGGCCGCCGCTGCGATCATTCGGGAGTTGCCGCCCCACGCGGTCAAGGTGGGCGTGTTCGTGAATCCGGCGGAGGCGCTCGTGACGCGCGCGATCATCGAGTGCGGCCTGAATCTGCTTCAGTTTCACGGCGATGAGCCGCCGGAGTTTTGCACGCAATTCGGGTTGATGAGCTTGAAAGCGTTCCGCCTTCGCGACGCCCGGTCGCTGGAGTTGCTGCCGCGCTATCCGACCGACGCGTGGCTGCTGGACACGTTTGTGCCGGGTCAGCTCGGTGGCACCGGGCGGACGTTCAACTGGGAACTGGCGATCGAGGCGCAGAAGCTGGGCAAACCAATCTTTCTGGCAGGCGGCCTGACGCCGGAGAACGTGGCCGAGGCGGTGGCGCGCGTGCGGCCCTTCGCGGTGGACGTGTCCAGCGGCGTCGAGGTCGCGCCCGGGCGCAAAGACCACGCCAAAGTGCGCGCGTTTGTGGCGGCCGCGAAAGCCGCGCGTTGAGATGCCGGGCCGGATGGCGCGATCAACTCGCGTCGCGCAGCCGGGCCATTCGGGAAAGAACGCGCCCAACGTTTCGTTTCGGGATCAAACTCCACGACCACCCGCAACTTCATCGTGGAGAAGCCAAAACGGTTGAATTGCCAACCAACTTTCCGGTGAGCATTCAGCGTCTGAACCTTCGCTGGGCCAGCTCGGCGAGCCGGAGCGTGCATGTCTCACGCTCGATCGGTCAGGTTTCTTGACCATCGGG
>JAOAIM010000084.1 GCA_026414705.1 Verrucomicrobiia bacterium
GGTCTGGGTGACAACGACAAGACCATTGCCACGGTGGATGCCGACGGCGTGGCCCTGGCGGCGATTCAGGGGTTGAACGCCAAAGTCGAAAGCGGAAAGCAGAAAGCTGAAAAGGACCTGGCCGAACTGCGCGCTGAAAACGCCGCACTGAAGGCCGAACTGGCCGAACTCAAGCAACTGGTTCGCTCGCTGGTGTCCCGTGGAAACGGAGGGGCCCAATGAAGGCCCGCGCTATCCCCGTGGCGGCGGTCGGCAGACCGCCGCAAACTTCCTGGGCGTCACCGGACGGTGGCGCTCTACCCAGACGCCGCGACGATTCAGCGACACCTCGCCCCTGTAGCGCAGACTTTCAGTCTGCTGTATCGCCGAATTCTATTCGGCAAGACGTCGGCCACGGACTGCAGCCTACACCCCCCACCCGCCCTGCGGATTCGAAATCCGCGATACGGCAGATTGGAAATCTGCGCTACGGCTGGCGGCTGCCGGCACTGCTGGCGCTCGTGATTTTCGTCCGACTTTCCCCCGCCCCCGCCCAAATCTTCACTATCCCGTGGCACACGGTGGACGGCGGCGGGGGCACGAGCACCGGCGGCGTTTATTCCGTCAGCGGCACCATCGGCCAGCCCGATGCCGGCGGGCCACTGACCAACGGCCAGTTCTCACTCACCGGCGGTTTCTGGGCGTTGCCGCAAGTGGTGCAAACGCCCGGCGCGCCCACGCTTACCATCACCCCGGCCAGTCCAGGCTTTGCTACGATTTCGTGGACGCCCGCCACGGGCACGAACTGGATGCTCCAGCAGGCGACCGCCGTCACCGGCGCGTGGATGAATTCCCCCAGCGGTTGGACCAATCCGGTCGTCGTCCCGGCCACGCTGCCCACGAAGTTCTACCGTCTGTTCAAACCCTGAAGCCCCAATAACGCTTTAACCCGCAAAAACCAAAAAACTAAAAACCTCAAAAAACCCCCTGATTATGAAAACAAACCGCATCCCAGGCGCCGCGCTCGCGCTGGCGCTGCTCTCAACCTTCAACCCTCCACTCTCCACCTGCCACGCCCAGGGCACGGCCTTCACCTACCAGGGCCGACTGGACAGCGGCGGCAGTCCCGCCGCCGGGATTTACGATGTACGATTTGCGATTTACGATGCGGCCAGCGGCGGCAACCAGTGGGGACCGGCCCTCACCAACAGCGCCACCGCCGTCAGCAACGGCCTGTTCACCGTCACGCTGGACTTCGGCGCGGGGGTGTTCACCGGCACGGCCCGCTGGCTCGAGATTGCCGTGCGCACCAACGGCGGCGGCGCATTCACCCCGCTCGCGCCACGCCAGGCGCTCACACCGACGCCCTACGCGGTCTTTGCCGCCAACGCCAGCCAGTTGCGCACGACCAACGCGCCAGCCGCCGGGCAGGTCCTGACTTACGACGGCTCCGCCCTGGTCTGGCAGAACCCGGCGGCCGCCGCCGGCGCCTGGGCGCTCAGTGGCAACAGCGCGGCGGCCACCAACTTTCTGGGCACTCTCAACAACCAGCCGCTGGAGTTGCGCGTCAACAATACCCGCGCCTTGCGCCTGGAACCCAACGCCACCAGCCCCAACGTGATCGCCGGTTCCGGCGCCAACGCCATTGGAGGCACCGTGGTGGGCGCAACCATCAGCGGCGGGGGAGCCCTCAGCTACCTCGGCGCGCCCGCCACGAATCGGGTCACCGACGACTTCGGCACGGTGGGCGGCGGCGCCAACAACCAGGCCGGCAACGCCGCCGGCGCCACCACCGACGCCTATTTCGCCACGGTCGGCGGCGGCGCGGGCAACATCGCCAGCGGCGTTTCCTCAACCATCGGCGGTGGGGCGGAGAACCTCGCCAGCCAGAACGACACGACGGTAGCGGGCGGGTATCAAAACGGCGCGGTGGGGTTGCGCTCCACAGTCGGGGGCGGCCATTTCAATCATGCCCAGAGTGACTATGCCACGGTCGGGGGCGGCCAGAACAACGAGGCCAGCGGAGGCTATTCAACCGTGGGCGGCGGGCAAAACAACCGTGCGGCCACCCTCGGTGCCACCGTCGGTGGCGGTATCGGCAACGTCGCCGCCGGCCAGGCGGCCACCGTGCCCGGCGGCCTCGGTAATTCTGCCAGTGGCAACGGCAGCTTTGCCGCCGGCCAAAACGCCCAGGCCTTGCACAACGGCAGTTTCGTCTGGGCCGACTCCCAAGCCACCCCGCCGCCGTTTCCGCAGGGCCTGCCGTTTGCCTCGGTGGCCAACGACGAGTTTGCCATCCGCGCCCGCGGGGGCGTGCGCTTGAACACCGACACGAGCATTTTTTTCGGCAACCAGACCCGCCAGATGCTCAACCTCTGGGGCACGGTCTATGGGATCGGAGTTCAGGCCAACGTTCACTACGCCCGCAGCGATGGCGACTTCTTCTGGTATCGCAAAGGCGCGCACAGCAACACCTACGGCGATCCCGGTCCGGGCGGCAGCATGTTGATGAAACTCACCTCCCAGGGTTTGAGCGTGTGTGCCTTGGAAGTGCGCGGTGGCTGTGACCTGGCCGAGCCGTTTACAATGTCCGAGGCGCACATTCCCAGAGGCTCGGTCGTGGTCATTGATGAAGATCATCCCGGCCAGCTCAAACTCAGCACGCATGCCTACGACACCCACGTCGCCGGCGTCGTCAGCGGCGCCAACGGCGTCAAACCCGGCATCGCGCTCAAGCAGGAGGGCGCTTTGGATCAGGGCGAAAACGTTGCCCTGAGCGGCCGCGTCTATGTCCACGCCGACGCCGCCTACGGCGCCATCAGGCCCGGCGACCTGCTCACGACCAGCGACACGCCCGGCCACGCCATGAAAGTCTCCGATCCCGCCCGCGCCCAGGGCGCTGTCCTCGGCAAGGCCATGACGCCTTTGCTCGAAGGACAGGGCACCGTGCTCGTTTTGGTGACGCTTCAGTAGTTCGAAATCTCAACCCTCCAAGCGTCCCCATGAAAATTTCCCCACTCTTTCTCGGCGCGGTCAGCGCGGCCCTGCTCACCACCGGGCTCCAAGCGGCCGACCCGCCCCTGGGCCGGCTCTCGGACGGCACACTCTACCTCGCAAACGAAGTGGAATTCGCGCTCAAAGCCGACGTGGCGCGCGCCCTGTCCCCGGCGGACACCAACCGGCGCGTGCCGGACCGCAATCGCCTGACCCGATTGCATCCGGGCATTCAGGAAGTGGTCGCCACGCACACGGCCGCCGAGCGCTGGCTGGCCGGCCAGTCGTTGCCGCCCGCTCTCAAGCACACCGGCGCAGAAGTGCCGCAGATCGCCCGCTCCCTCACCGCCCGCCTGCGCCCCGGCGAGGACGCCGCCCAAGTGGTCGCCGCGCTGCGGCAGCACCCGGACATCGAGTGGGCGTCTCTCAACGTGCTCCATCGGCCGGACTGGGTGCCCAACGACACTTTCTGGACCAATCAATGGGGCGCCGCCCGCGTGCGCGCCGATGCCGCATGGGACGTGCCACAAGCCTCTACCACCCTGCGCATCGCCATCATTGACACCGGCGTGGACCTCACCCACCCCGACCTGGCCGCCCGCATCACCTACAACCGCGGCTTCGGCGGCAACGCCAACGGCGATGCCCGGCGCGATGTGCGCGGGGGCACCTCCATTGACCACGGCACGCACGTGGCCGGCATCGCCGCCGCCATCCGCGACAACAACCTCGGCATCGCTGGCATCGCCAACCTCGAAATCATGGCCATGGGCTGCGCCGTGTGGGACGGCACCAACCAGTATCTCATTGGTTCCGCCGCCGCCGCCATGAACGACGCGGTGGCCAACGGCGCGGCGGTCATCAATTGCAGCTTTGGGATGCCCACGCTCGACGACGCGACCCGCGCCGCGCTGGACAACGCCCAGAACAACAACGTGGTGGTCGTGGTGGCGGCCGGCAACCAGGCCAACGACGTGGACAACCCCGCCAGCGGCAGCGCCGGTTGGAATCAGCATCCCTGGCCGCTCATCGTCAGCAACACGCAAAACAACGACGCCCTCAATCCCTCCAGCAACTTCGGCCCGGCCATTGATCTGGCCGCGCCCGGCACCACCATCCTCAGCACCATCACCACGAACTACGCCGGTCCCAACCCCAATGGCAACTACGGCAACATGAGCGGCACCTCGATGGCCTCGCCCTGCGTCGCCGGCGGCGTCGGCATGGTTCGCAGCATGAACCCCAACCTCATTAACGGCACCGCGGCCCGTGACGTTCTGTTTCGCATGGCGCAGGACCTCGGCACGCCGGGGCGGGACACCACTTATGGCGTCGGGATGCTGCAACTGGACCCGGTCTTTCTGCGCACCGCGCGGAACGGCACCTTGTTCATGGGCTCCAACCCCACGATCACCGAAAACGGCACCTACGCCGCGCCGTATTCCACGTTCGGATTCGCCCTCCCAAACACCCCGCCCGGCGGGCAGATCGTCCTCAACGGCGGCGTCACCAACCTCAGCGAATACCACTACCCGGCCGTCACCATCACCCAGCCGCTGCGGCTGACGGCGTTCCCCGACCGGCCCGTGTTTATCGGGCGTTGAGATTCCGGCGAACACGAAACTCCAAGACCTTTGAAATCATGACCCGTGACACTGACGCAACACCATTAACACTGTCTCCCAAAACCATGAGAATCTATCGCCCATCGCTCGCCGCGCTCGCGCTGGCGCTCCTCTCAACCCGCAACCCTCAACTCTCTACCTGCCACGCCCAGGGCAGCCTCACGCCGCCCGGACCGCCTGCGCCCACGATGAAAACGCTGGCACAAGTCGAGCCACGCACGCCCATCGCGTCGCTGCCGTTCGTCATCACCGCCCCGGGCTCGTATTACGCCGTCAGCAATCTGACCATGATCGGCATCACCAACGGCGTCACCGTGCTGGCGAGCGACGTGACGATTGATCTGGGCGGATTCACCCTCGACGGCAACGGCACGGGCGCCTCGGGCATTGCTGCGCCCAACGCCCTGACCAACCTCGTCGTGCGCAACGGCGTCGTGAAGCGCTGGCAGGGCACGGCCGGCATCGAAGCCCTGAACGTGCTCAACGTCCACGTGGGCCAGGTGCAGGCGACGGACAACGCCGGGCACGGCATCTGCGCCGGAGCGGGTTCCCGCATCAACGAATGTGCCTGCTCGGGCAACGGCAGCGACGGCGTCGTGGTCTGGGACAATTCGCTGGTCGCCAGGACCGTTGCCCGGCTCAACGGCGGGTTCGGCATCAACGCCAACAATGGCTCGACGGTTTCTGACTGCGCGTCGGCAGGCAACCGCTCCCACGGCATTTCGGTGGGCCCCGGCACCACCGTGGTGAACTGCTCAAGCCAGGCCAACCAGGCCGATGGCATTCGCGGTTCGGTGCAGACCTCGATCATCCACTGCACCTGCTCGCAAAACGCCGGCTACGGCATTACGACCGGCGGCAGCAGCGTGGTCAGGGATTCCGTGGCGCGCAACAACACCGGGCCGGCGGGCATCCGCGCTCTGGACGGCAGCGTGATCAACGGGTGTAGCAGCCGCGTCAACGGCGGGACCAACAACGCCGACGGCATCTGGGCCGCGTCCGGCTCCACCGTGACCGCCTGTTCGGCCACCGAAAACACCGGCAATGGGATCATCGCCGGTTACGGCTGCACCTTGCGCGGGAACACGGCCAGGGCCAACCAGCTCGACGGCATCCGGTTCAACAGCTCCTGCGGGGTCACAGACAACACCTGCGATTTCAACGGCAACGGCGGCGACGGCGCGGGTCTCCACGCGCTCGGCCAGGCCGCCCGCATCGAAGGCAACCATTGCGTGGCCAACGACCGGGGCATTGACGTGGACGGCGACCGCAATGTGGTCATCCGGAACACCTGCGGCTTCAACACCGTGGATTACGACATCGTCGCCAACAACAAAGTCGGCGTCATCTACCCGGCACCGGGCAGCACCGCCTTCTCGGGTAGCGACGGGCGGGGCAGTACCACCATCGGCACCACCGATCCGTGGGCGAATTTCTCGTTCTGACCCGCTCCCTTGCTCGGCATGAAAGCGATCCTCTTGTCACTACTTGCCGTCACGCTCGCCATGTTGAGCGCCCGTGCCGCGACCACCATCAACCCCACCAACATTTTTGCCTACGGCGCCAACATCGGTTGGATCAACGCCCGCGGCGACGTCCCCAACGGCGCCGTCATCGGCGAATACACCTGCTCCGGTTACCTCTGGGCCGCCAATGTCGGCTGGATCCGCCTCGGTAGCGGTTCGCCCGCCAACGGCATCCAATACCAGAACAACTCCGCCACCGACTTCGGCGTCAATCACGATGGCTTGGGCAACCTGCGTGGCTACGCTTGGGGCGCAAACATCGGCTGGCTCAACTTCGAGTCCAACGGCGCCCCGCGTGTGGACCTCACCACCGGCAAACTCAGCGGCTACGTCTGGTCAGCCAATTGTGGCTGGATTTCCTTGAGCAACGTTTTCGCTATGGTGCAAACCGACACCATCGCCAGCGCGCCGGACACCGACGGCGACGGCCTGGCCGACGCGTGGGAACGGCTTTACTTTGGCGATCTGGCGCCCATCGCCGGGGCGGACCCCGACGGCGACGGCATGAACAACTTGCAGGAATATCTGGCCGGCACGAACCCGCTCGACGCCAGCGACAACCTGCGCATTACCGTCTTCGCGACCCCGCCCGGCGGCACCGCGCCCGCGCTCACTTGGAAGAGCACGCCCGCACGCCGCTACTTCATCGAGAAGAGCCTGAACCTGACCGCGCCGCTGTGGCTGGACAGCGGGCTGGGCTTGATCACGCCCGATGGCGCCGGCACCACGCGCACGTTTGCCGACACCAACGCGCCCATGCGCTTCTACCGCGTGCGCGCCGTCAAACCACTCTCACCTTGAAAGCACATCTCCGTTACTCCGCAAACGAAGCCGGACACAGACCATGAAAACGAACCTGATCGCAAGCGCCGCGCTCGCGCTGGCGCTTCTCTCCACCCTCCACCCTCAACTCTCAACCTGCCAGGCCCAGGGCACGGCCTTCACCTATCAGGGCCGACTGGACAGCGGCGGCACGCCGTACACCGGACTGGCTGAAATGCAGTTCAGCCTCTGGGATGCTGCCAGCGGGGGCAGCCAGTTGGGCAGCACGCTCACGGTGTCGGCGGTGGGGGTCACCAACGGCCTGTTTGCCGTGACCCTGGACTTTGGCAATCAGTTTTCCGGGGCGGATCGCTGGCTGGAGATTGCGGTGCGGACGAATCTGCTGAGTTTTGTGACGCTCAGCCCGCGGCAGCGCGTCACCAGCGCGCCCTACGCCATCCGTGCCGCGAGCGCGGGATCGGTGGCGGCCAGCGGCATTACCGGCACGCTCGCCCCGGCCCAATTGCCCGCCGCCGTGGTGACCAACAGTGCGAGTGGCGTGAACCTCGCAGGCACCTTCAGCGGCAACGGCGCAGGGTTGACGAACCTCAGCGCCTGGCAGCTTGGCGGCAACGCGGGCACGAGTGCGGGGACGCATTTTATGGGCACGACGGATAATCAGCCGCTGGAGGTGCGGGTGAACAACCGGCGGGCGCTGCGGTTGGAGCCAGCGGGCAGCAACAGTGTTAATGTCATCGGCGGCTATGTCGGTAACCTTGTGTCCAGCGCGGTGGTGGGTGGGACCGTTGGCGGTGGCGGTGCCGGCAATTACTGGGGCTGGTCCTACACGAATCGGGTGCTGGGGGATTTTGGCACGGTGGGGGGCGGCGCGAATAACACCGCCAGCGGCGCGTATGCGCTGATCGGCGGCGGCCTCGGCAACGCCGTTGCGAGTGTGTATTCGACCGTGGCGGGGGGGTACTCAAACAGCATCATTGCGGATGCCACCAGTGCTGGGATTCTCGGCGGACAGCAAAACAGCATCCTCAACAACTACGCAGTGGTCGGGGGCGGGTATTCGAACACCGTTTCGGGTTGGGGTGCCATTGTGGGCGGCGGTAGGGAGAACGTGGCCACCGGGTATTTGGCCTCGGTGTTAGGAGGATGGCGGGTCCGCGCCAACGGCGAAGGCGCGTTTGCTGGCGGCGGCGGATTCAACGGGGGCTCCTTGGCCGGAAATCTCGCCTCTGGTCCTGCTTCCGTGGTCGTCGGTGGTTTGGGCAACACGGCCTCCGGCCCCCAGAGCTTTATCGGTGGCGGTTGGAATAACACAGCGTCCGGCACCAATGCAGCCATTGCTGGCGGCGTCGGCAACACCGTCAGTGGCTCTTCGGCGACCGTGGGCGGAGGCTGGTCTAACGACGCCAGCGGCTGGTATTCGACCGTGGGCGGCGGCTATGACAACACCGCCGGCGGCGGGTATGCGACTGTTGGCGGCGGCTACTTCAACAAGGCCAGTGGCGAGTACGCGACCATTCCCGGCGGTCGTTCGAACACGGCCACCAACTACGCCTTCGCCGCCGGCAACCGCGCCAAGGCCGACCACACCGGGGCGTTCGTTTGGGCCGATGCCACCGACGCCGACTTCGCCTCTTCGGGCACGAACCAATTTCTGATCCGTGCCAGCGGTGGGGTTGGCATCGGGACCGTCGCCCCCGGGGCCTTGCTTCAAGTGGGCACTGCCAGTGCGCCGGCGGGTCGCTCGGAGGGCATGATTCGCCTTGCGTCTCGGTCGGCCGGGGGTGGGCAGTTCCGCTACTGGGACATTGGCGTGCCGGAAGGGGGGGCCAACACGGATGGGAAGTTTTACTCGTTTGTGATTGATGATCCGCAATTGGACACCCAGCCCGAGGTGGTGGTGCGCTGGAATACCGGCTTTGTGGGCATCGGTCTGACCAACCCTTCCACCCGGCTGCACGTCAACGGCGCCGTCACGGCCACGGCCTTCAACACGACCAGCGACCGGAACCTCAAGGAAAACTTTCAAGCAGTGGATCCGCAACACGTGCTGGCGAAGGTGCTTGAGCTGCCGGTGTGGAGTTGGAACTTCATCGGCGAGGGGGGCGCGCGACATCTTGGTCCGATGGCTCAAGACTTCCACGCTGCTTTTGGTCTGGGTGACAGCGACAAGACCATTGCCACGGTGGATGCCGACGGCGTGGCCCTGGCGGCGATTCAGGGGTTGAATCGGAAGCTGGAAGTTAGGAGTCAGGAGGCGGAGGGGAGGATTCGGAAGTTGGAGGAGGCGCTCAAGCGGCGCGACGCCGAAAACGCGGCGTTGCGGCGCGAGTTGGCTGAACTGCGGCAACTGCTCCAGGAACGGCTCAAGTGAACAGACACGGGTCACACCACTCCAAATTTCGAGTCCCAAGCCAGCCCGAATTCTGAACTCTAAACCCCCGGCAGCGCCCGCGCTCTTTTGAGAGAGCACGCCCATGCGCCGCTTCTTCGGCGGGAAGAACTTGAACCGTGCCGCTCCGCCGTGGGAACAGCGGGTTGGCCTTGATCAGGCCCGACGGCGCGAGCACCGCGCGCACGTTTGCCGACGCCAACGCTGGTGCGGTTTTACGCGTGTGCGGGCGGTCAAACCGCTGGCGCCTTGAGCCGCGGCGGAATCCGTTGCTAGGCTGCCGCCATGTTCGACTCGCTCGGCAGCAAACTGCAGAATGTTTTTCGCAACCTGCGCGGTCTGGGCAAAATCACCGAGGCCAACGTCGCCGACGCGCTGGGTGAAGTGCGGCAGGCGCTGTTGGAAGCGGACGTGCACCACCAGGTGGTCCGCGACTTCATCGAGCGGGTCAAACAAAAGGCCGTCGGCGTCGAGGTCATCCGCACCATTCAGCCGGGCCAGCAGATCATCAAAATCATTCACGACGAACTGGTTGAGCTGCTCGGTTCGACCCACGCGGGTCTGAACCTCTCAGGCCAGCCCGCGAGTATCCTGCTGGTGGGGTTGCACGGGTCGGGTAAAACCACCTCCGCCGGCAAACTCGCGCGTCTGTTGCACAAACAGGGTCGCCAGCCGCTGTTGGTGGCCGCCGACGTGTATCGGCCCGCCGCGATGGATCAGCTCGAAACCTTGGGCCGGCAACTTGCGCTGCCCACAGTCGTGAAGCGGGGCGAGACCGACGTGTTGCGGATCGCGCGCGACGCGCTCGAGCTGGCGCGCCTCCAGCATCGGAACGTGGTCATCTTTGACACCGCCGGGCGGTTGCAAGTGGACGAGCCGCTGGTGCAGGAACTGGTGCGCCTGCGCGACCTGGTCCGGCCGCAGGAGATTCTGCTCGTGCTCGACGCGGCCACAGGTCAGGAAGCCGTGAGCGTCGCCACGCACTTTGATCAGGCGTTGCGCATCACCGGCGCGATTTTGACCAAGCTCGACGGGGATGCGCGGGGCGGCGCGGCGCTGAGTTTCAAGGCGGTTGTTGGCAAACCCATCAAGGTCGCCGGCGTCGGCGAAAAGCTCGAGGACTTCGAGCCGTTTCATCCCGAACGCATGGCCTCGCGCATTCTGGGCATGGGCGACGTGGTGAGCCTGGTGGAAAAAGCCACCGAAGCGGTGGAGTTGGAGGACGCGCGGCGGTTGGAGGAAAAAATGCGGCGGGGCGAGTTCACGCTGGAGGACTTCCTGGAGCAGTTGCGCCAGATGAAAAAGCTCGGACCGCTGGAGAATCTGGTGAAGATGCTGCCCGGCGGCGCGGAGGCGGTCCGGGGCGCGGACCTGAGCAAACAGGAGAAGGAATTCCGGCGCATGGAGGCGATGATCTGCGCGATGACGCCGGAGGAACGTCGCAACCCGCAAATCCTCAACGCCAGCCGGCGCCGTCGCATCGCCGCCGGCAGCGGGGTGACGGTGGCCGAGCTGAACACCATGCTCAACAAGTTCGCCCAGATGCAGCAGATGATGAAAAAGATGGGCAAGCTTCAGAAGATGATGGCGCGCATGGGCGGGCTGCCGGGTTTTCCGTTAAAGTAACCCGTTCGGCAACGCCACTTCCGAGCCGACACAGCCGCCGGTTAGATTTCGAACGTGAAAGAGATTCCGCCCGCTGTGTTGCAGGAAGTCGTCGCGCGGCTGGTGGAAGAATTTCATCCGGAGGCGATTTACCTTTTCGGGTCGCATGCCTGGGGCACGCCAACGGAGGACAGCGACGTGGATTTGTTTGTGATCGTTCGGGAAAGCACCGAAAAGCCCTTGCACCGGGCGCAGCGCGCCCACCGGTGTCTGATCGGACTGAATTTCCCCAAGGACGTCCTGGTGCGCACCCGCGCCGAGGTGGAGGAGGGACAACAGATTCCATCTTCCGTCACGTCCAGCGTTCTTCGGAAAGGCCGCCGCATTTATGGCTGACGGGCGTTTTATCGGGGTGCAAAAAAGCTGCACGCCCAGGGCGGCGGCCAGGTCCGACTTGTTGAGCACCTGCCCGTGACGGCTGGCGAGCAGACCGAGGAACCGCCGAAACGTCGCCAGGTCCCGGATCGCCGTCACGGCGCGCACGTCCCGCTCCAGATACGTTTGGAGATAGGAACTGAACCACAGGCCAGCGGCCGGACCGCCCCGCAGCGCTTCAGGATACCCGCCGCGAAGCAGGCTCACGCGCGCAGTCTCGCGCACCGACATCGGCAGTAATTGCAGCACAGCGGCACGCCCCGCCATGGACTCGGTCACGCCCCGCATCAGCGGCGACTCTACCGAACCGGTCAGAAACCACTGACCGCGCCGTTGCGGTTGCCGGTCAATGCGCGCCCGCACCAGCGCGAACAGCTCGGGCACATGTTGGACTTCGTCGAGAATCACCGGTGGCCGCGCCTCATCCAAAAACCCCCGGGGGTCGGCGCGCAACCGCGCCACAACGTCCGGGTCTTCGAGCAGAACGTATTGCGCTCGGGGAAACAGATGCCGCAGCAGCCCGGTTTTGCCCGCGCGTCGCGGCCCGGTCAGCACCACCGCCGGAAAGCTTCGTGCGGCCAGACGAATCTGACTTTCGATCTCGCGAGGGATGTAGCGCACTTTTGAGTTTCCAAAACCGTCGGCTTAAAAAACTCAAGAGTTCGTTCCGGGTGACGCGGGGCGATTGAAGCGGTGGGGCGCGGACGGCGCATCCGGGTCAGGTGTGGAAATAACCCAGTTCGCGGAGCGAAACGAAATCCCGGGCACGCTGCGGTGTGGCGCGGCCGAGGATGACGTGATCGAGCACGTCAATCTTGAGGACCTGGCCGGCGCGGATCAGGTCGCGGGTGACTCGAATGTCGGCCTCGCTCGGGGTCGGATCGCCGCTGGGGTGGTTGTGGGCGAGCACAATGGCCGAGGCACTGGCGGCAATGGCGCGTTTGAACACCTCGCGCGCGTGCACCAGCAGCGTGTCCACCGTGCCGTCGGCAATTTCCTCGATGCCAATGAGCCGCCGGCGCGTGTTGAGCAGCAACACCTGCAATGTTTCCACATCCTTGACCAGATTCCGCGCCCGCAGCAACGCCACGACCGCTTCGGGATGATCCAGCACGGGCGATTCGTATTGGATTTCCTCGGCCATGCGCCGCGCGAGCGTGAAGGCCGCCTGCAACGTGACCGCCTTGTCGCGCCCCACCCCGCGCACGCACCGCAACTCCTCCACCGACGCACGCGCCAGCCGTTGCAATGAACCGAATCGTTGGAGCAGTTGGGCGGCGACCTCGACCGCGTTGGCGCCCTGCAAGCCGGTGCGCAGCAGGATCGCAATCAGTTCGGCGCTGCTCAGGGCATCAGGCCCTTTGGTGATGAGCCGTTCGCGTGGACGTTCGGTGACAGGTTGATCCTTGATACGGAGGCTTTGGGGCATGGCCGTTTTTAACCCCAAACCCGATCGCACGTGAACACAAAAAACTGCCGGGCGATCGCCCAACCCTGAGCGCTAGGCCGACGCCCAAAACGGCTTTCAAAGGGGCGCCTTCGAAAGCTTCTACCTGGTTATTTCACCGGCCTCTCATCAACGCCGGGCTTCAGCTCGGTGACAAACGCCGACCAATGGTTGAGAGCCGGTTCAGCGGCGTTTCCCGGCGTGTCCCAAGCCGTTGAAACCGCTGGCGGAGCAGGTTGCCCGGGAGGAGCGCGCTGAAACCCGGTGCTGATCAAAACAGATTCAACGATTGGGAAATGGGCCGTGAACACCTGAAGCCGAAGTGCCCCGCTTGATAGTTAGGTGTTCTGGGCTCGACGCGGCCCACCGCGTGTGCGCTCGGTCGCGGGCCGGGCCGCTGCTCAGCGCGGCGCCGTTTCAACGGCAGACAGTGGCGCTTCGGTAGTCGTGGCCGGCGCGTTCTGGCGGTTGGGTTCGTCAGCAGGTGCGGGGTCTTCGAGCGGTTTGGCCGGACCAGGTGCGTCGTTGGCCGATGCGGGTGTTTCGCCGGTTTCGGCCTCCGGCAGCGGCACGTCGCCATCGGGCGCGGTTTCGAGGAGGGCCTCGGAGATTGGGCCGGAGGTTTCCACCAGCGCTTCGGCACCCGCGGCGTCCGCAGCGGCCTCGGCCCGAGCCAGGGCTGAAGAGGAAGCTTCACCGGCCACGACTTCCGGCTCGGCCGGGGTCTCACTGGGGCCGGGGGTGACAGGGGTTTCAGGTTGGGCCGTCGCGGGCGCTGGCTTGGGCGGCTTGGGCGCAGGCTTCTTGGCGGTTTCGAGGACGCCGTTGGCGAATTCGATGACGTGTCCCTGATGGATGAGCCAGTGCAGGTCGGCGATGACGGCGGTTTGTTCGGGCGTCGGCTCGCTGATCGGCGGCGCGGTCGGTGCAGCGGTTTCGGCTCCAGGCGCGGGTGGTGCGATGGGAATGGGCGGCGGGGGCGCGAGCGTCTCGATCAATTCGCGGCGCGTGCAGCCCGGATGCGCTCGGATGAACTCGACAATGCGGCGCACCCCCTCGGACACGGGCATATTTTCCAGGTCGAGGTAACGCGGGCGGGCGACAGCGACGTGGGTGATGCGATTGACCTTGAAGAACTGGAGGCCGCGCCGTGAAAACTGGTCGCTCAACGCGCTGGCGACCAGGATGGGAAAGCGCTGTTGCTCGGCCAGGACGCGGTGGACCAGGCGGGCCAGCCCCCCCTGCAAGGCGCGCGCCGCCGGGCCGGGAATCGTGTGCGATTCGACCGATTTGATGATGTTTTCCTTGTGCGTGGCCCGGAAATGTTCCTCGACGGCCTCGCGGCCCGGCAATCGAAGCGGTTCGGGCACGTTGAGGCAGAGGTATTCGGTTTTCCAGCTTTGCTCCTCGATCCACTGTTTCACGATGGCCTCATCGCGGATGATTTTGACCTTCGCCTTGTAGGCGTCGAAGGGCATGTGGGCGAAGCGCTCGGCGTGGAGCTTGTGGAGGCGGTTCTGATAATCGTGATAGTTGGGCGGCCCGAGGATGACACCGCTCAAGCCGCACTGGGCCACGAAGGTGTATTTGCCCTTGGGGGGCTCGGTGGGCGTGCGCTCGGCCTGATAAAAGGTGTCAAAGTGCTGACGCAACACGTGGGCAACCGCGTCGTCCTCGCTCAACCAGAGCGTGTCGTCGAGCGCGCACACGAACAGGGGCTGAAGCACGCGGCCTTCCTTGTCTTTTCTAACGTCGAACCGCAGCGCGTAACGCTCCGGCTTTTGAAGAATGAGCCGGGCGATTTCAAACAACGGATAGGCGCGCCCGGTGGCCTTGATCTGCCGCACCAGGGATTCCACGCGCGGCTCATCGGGCACGATGGCAACCTTGATTTCGGGCAGCGGTTCAGGCTTGCGGGCCGCCGGAGCTTCGCGGGCTTTGGGCCGACGCTCGCGCGTCGGCCGGCGTTCCTCCGCAGTGCGCCCCGGCGGCGCCACGCGCGGTCGCTCGGCCCGACGTGCGCCGGAGCGATCTTTGCGCGGGGCGCGTTTTTCTTCCGCTTCGCCTTCGTGGGCACGATAAGGATGGGCGGCGGGCGGCTGCTGCGCCCAGGCCGGCAAAAACAGCTTCTCCAGATCAAGGTCCGTTTCCGGATTGAAATTCATATAACAACCTCCGTTCCCCGGACGCTCATGCGGGGGAACGCGACTTGAGTCACGCTCGAAGCATGAAACGTTGCCGCGCGAATTGCAACGTTGGAAAAGCTGGCGTCATTGCCGGCGCTTCCGGCGTCCCGTGAACAACGCGGCTTTCTCGGTGACCCCGGTCGAGAACGCACAATCTGGGGCCGGCAAGACGGGGGGGTGCCACGTTGCTGTAGAGTTTGCAAAAAAGCACGTGCGCCCGGCCGCGGATTTGGACGGGAGTTCGGTGCTGCGCGCAGCGCCGCGACCACCGCAGGCCGGCCCGGCGTTCCGTCCGCTTTTCGCCGGCTTCAAGGTTCAACATCGAAAGGGCAATCGCCACGCGATGGCGTTGCCGGCCACGAATGGAACAGAGGTTCAGCGCGGATTGATCGAGTAAAGAGCCTCGATCCCTCAAGCGGGCAGCGGTCTCCTTGCAAAGACCTCCCATCTGTTTCTTCCCGTGTTTTATCCGTGGCCCAACGGCCGTTTTCTGGTTCAAGTTGTCGCGCGGGCACATCGGCAATCTTCCAACGCTTCCACGCATCTCGGCATTTGCGCGAACGCCACTCGCCGCCTTGCAACGCATTTCAAGGGATTGTTTTAACAGACCTCGGCAACCCGTTCTCCGATCGCGTTCAAGATTCATCGCCCCGGGCAAGCTCGTCTCGGCGCGAAGAACCATCGAGGTTGGCCGGTCATCTGCCACATGAACATGTGATGCGGAGGGAATGCCTGAAGCATTGACGCGACACGAGCGAGTGCGAGTAATCTCAGGCGTCGTGGTGAGTTGCCCGAACCGGGATAGCGGCTGTCTCTTATACACATCT
>JAOAIM010000085.1 GCA_026414705.1 Verrucomicrobiia bacterium
GGGGAACGTGGTGGAACGCTACGGATACGACGTGTATGGCGAGCCGACCATTTATGATGCGCAATCGTCCATCCTGATCGCTTCGGCGATTGGCAACCGGCTGTTGTTCCAAGGTCGCGACCTTGACCCGGACACCGGTCTCTATAGATTCCGGAACGGCAGCTATCTAGGACGCTGGGGAAGGCATATACATGTTACTTTCACCACAATTGCCGAACCACTCAAGGGACTTAGATTAGCGACGCTTTCAAACCCAGCGCTTTCCTCAGGAAATGATCCCGTGGGAGCGAGGGCTAACGATCATAGGCATGGCGAAGTTGAGTGCTACGAAATCTACGAAGATTGCCTCCGAAATGCTGGCTTGGAGCGTGCAAAATGTTTCGCAAGGGCAGCCTGGCCGACATTCGGCGTCGCAGAATTGGCTATAATCGCTGGCTGCGCTATCGGCTGCGCGGTTACTCACTTGGCATTTCCCGCGTGTATGGGGATATGCGTAGCAGCGTTTACAACCATAAACTTGGCCGTTCTTATTTGCAAATTCAAAAAATGCGACAGGCAATATGAGGCTGCAAAAAAGGCATGTGAAGAACAATATGACGCCTGTCTAAGAGAGTTGGAATGATTATGATTAAGCGCGTCATAAGAGGCCACATTTTATGAAACTCGCAATCGCAGCATTAGCGCTTAATATCCTTTTGATATATGGCGGCTTTCTAGTCGGCAGGAAAATAGATGCAGTTGAAGTAGATGAACCGATCAGGAATGGTGTGACGGGAATGATATTCGGATTAGTGTTGTCTCTTTTGGTAGGATTGGTGCTATTTGTTGTTGCGCCGCTCAAGAAATTTTTTTACATGGGTTATAATTCACGCCAAAGAGAGGTTTTGATCACAATTATCATCACAACCCTTCCTCCTTTATTCGCAGTAATAGCCGCTTACCTAATTGGCATTTCCGTCGTAACCGCGATAATTGGCGCAGTCGCCGGCGGAGGTGTTGTTCTTTCAGTCTGGTCCTTTATCACCGCACAACGCCGACCCCGTTAATCAATAGGAATTCAACTTGGCCTCATGCTGAACTTCTTGAATGCGAGGAAAAGGAAGTTTGTATCAGACCCACGTCATGTTCAAGCTCCGAGCCGTGAGCCAGAGTTTCGTCCCCCTCCGTAAAAATTACACGCTGCGCATTCTTCGCGGCAGACACAAAACATGGCGATGTACCATTCCCAACGCATGCTTGCCAACGGCATCGAAACGCTTTACCAATACGACAGTGCGGGCCAAATGACCAACATCCTCCGTCGCCGCAGCGACCAGAGCATGATCAGCCGTTACGCCTACGGCTACGATGACGCCGGGCAGCGCATCAGCGTGCTCCGCGGCAACGGACGCGGAGACGTGGAGCGATACGACACCAGGGCGATTACGAAGACGAAGGACGCGACGGGGAACGTGGTGGAACGCTACGGCTACGACGTGTATGGCGAGCCGACCATTTATGATGCGCAATCGTCCATCCTGACCGCATCGGCGATTGGCAACCGGCTGTTGTTGCAGGGCCGCGACCTTGACCCGGACACCGGCCTCTACAACTTCCGCAACCGCTACTACACACCCCTGTCGGGGGCATTTGTGCAGGTGGATCCGATACGAGTAAATGGCGGCTTGAACTTTTATCGTTTCGTCGAGAATGAGCCAGTAAACGCATCCGACCCGTTCGGGCTGGTCATCGGCTGGCTTTTTCGAGAGCAGTAGCAGCAGCAGTAAGGGATAAGGTCGTAATTGCCGGGATTGACCATTATAACGATTCAAATGGAGGCAACGCATTTCTGCACTGTGTGGCGGCATGCGAAATCAAGAGGGCGTGTGGTCGGTGTGGAATGAAATCTTGGGATGCCCGTGAAAAAGACCCAAACAAGCCAACCGACCGACAGGACTTGGATAACAATTCCGTTGGCTACAAAGCGGCGGATCGAAAAGGATCGTGTTGGGATAACTGCGTGGATGCTTGGATGAAGGGAGAACTGCACTGTAGTGGTTCGACGGAAATGTGTTCCCCGCCACCACGTCGGATTCCAGAGCCATCGTATCCGCCTATCCCGGGTTTTCCTCCTTAATTCAGTGAAGCAATCTGACATAGCCAAGCTAATTAATCTAATAGCAGCAACCATATGTTTGATGGTAATCGGTGCAGCATATGATATGCTGGTTGGTGCACGCTACGCTGTAAGCGTTCGCACACTAGAGCGCATCCGCGTGGGTACAAGTGCAGATGAGGTAAAAAAGATGATTGGAGAACCAACCCAGATTTACGATTTTGGCGATGGTAACATTTGGTGGGCGTATTACCGCCAGAACTCTTGGGGCGTCGTGTACGTAATTTTCGATACAAACAAGATGTTCATACGTTATGAAATTGATAGCTTTTTGTGAGCACGAACACTGAAATGTGAGAGAGGTCCGACCGATGACGGCATCCTTCATCGGTGGGACCAGAGCACGATCAGCCGGTACGCCTACGGCTGCGACGACGTCGGGCGGCGCATCTGGGTGCTCCGGGCCAACGGACGCGGCGATGTTTGCCGTTACGACGCCACGGCGACCTCCAATGGATAGCGGTGATTTTTCGAATGCTTTCCGCCCCCTAGCGGAATCGTTTGAGTCGCCCGCCCTCGGTGGCGAAAAACATCCCAGTGGGAACGCAGGCTTGTTCCCGGGGAAGCGAAGCTCACGAATGCGCCGAACGGCGCCGTGGAACCGGTTCTCTGCCCGTAATTCTGATGGCGGGGGGGCAAAAGGCGGACGTTTTCGAAGCGTGCCCGCGTAATCCAAAGATTGCTACGCCCTGGGAAAGGCCCCGACCTTAAGCACAACAGCGCGTCCGAGAAACCGGGCGGCCTGTTCGAATGTTCCGCGCATTGGCGATTGCAAACGCCGGGAAATGCGGGCGTCGCCGAGCCGGACGAGGGGCGCAGTGCAGCCGCGAAACGGCACGGTCAAAACGCGTATTTCAGCGCCACGGAGACCAAATGCCGCGTGAATTCGCGTCCGTCAGTGTCGGGGATGCGGCTTTCGACCCAGTCGTAGCTGTGGCTCAATTCGGCGGTCAGGTGCGGGTTGGGCGTCCAGCTCAGCCCCACGCTGGTGGTGTAAATCCAGTCGTCGCGCCGCACCGGGGCGAGCCAGTCGCCGCCGTAGGCGCGAAAGCCGGCGGTGAACGCGACGACGCGGTCGAACCGATGCCGCCAGGAGATTTCCCAGGTGATGTCCTCATAGACCGAGGGCGCGCCGAAGGCCGGTTGCTCGAACTGCCGCGCCGTGAGCGTGATGGAATCGTCTTTGCCGACCTGCACGACCGCGCTCGCGTCGTAGTAAAGCCGCGTGTGGTGATCGTCAAAGTCGCGGGGCACGTCCGGATTGAAGTCACGATAGTCCGGCCCAACGACGCCGACGATGCGCAGCCAGTCGGTGAGCTTGCCTTCCAGGCCCACGACAAAGCGGTGGTAATCGTTCGAGTACCGCACGTCGTCCCAGGGGAAGGACGGTTCCTGTTGAAACCCGTAACGGTAGCCGACGATGACAAACGCCGCCGGCAGCGCGCGATAGCCCAGGTCCATGCCCACGGTGAAGTCGTTGCGATCCACGTAATTCTGGTAACCGGGTCGGTTGCGCTGGCGGGTTTGGAAATCGTGCACATACGACCAGGCGACCGGGCGAAAGAACCAGTCGCCGTGCGCATGGAGGGCGCGGAAGCCGTTGCGATAAATCAGCGCGGCGCGACGGTCGCGGATGGGAATGCCGCCGATGGCGGGCGCGCCGACCAGTCGCCCGGCGCGATTGGTGATGCCGAAGGTCAACCCCTCGCGGCTGCCGTCAATCCAGGTGAGCGTGTTGAATTGTTCCCATTGCACGATGCCGACCTGCCCGGAGAAGGTCACGTTGGCGCGGTGGGCGACGTGGTTTTCACCCGGCTCGGAATGAAATCGCACCACTTCCGGCGCGTAGGCGACGGCGAGGTTGAACTCCTGCATCGGTTTCCAATCCAGCGCGAGTCGGGGCGTGAGGCTGGTGACGAACGATTGCCGGTAAGGGCGCACGGCGTTGGTCAGGGCCGCTGACGGTTCGTCGTTCTGGAGAAACACGTTGTTGTCGAACGTTTCCCGGAGCGTCAGTTCGGCCTTGAGGGTGACGTTCGAGCCCAATCTCCAACCCTGCGCCGGGGCCGGCGGCACCAACATGGCCAACCCCAAAATCGTCACGGCCCGAACAAGCGCGCTGAGGTTGGTGCTCATGCGTTTTCCGCTTGAAAGCTGGTGCGACGGCGCGTCGTTGCCACCGGTGACGGTCAACGGTTTGCCGGGGCGGGCTGCGCGGGCGCCGGGATGGAGGCGGCCGAGGTTGTGGTGCGGATCAGGAACGTGAGCGCCGCGCCCAGCACCAACAGCGCGCCCGCAGTCACGAATGACGAAGTGTAACTGCCGCCGCTGGAGGCGGTGAGCATTTGCTGCACGCGCGGCAACACCAAGCCGCCCACGCCCCACGCCGTGAACAAAATCCCGTAGTTCACCCCGAAATTTTTCAGTCCCCAAAGGTCCTTCGTGAGCGAGGGGAACAGCGCCAGGTTGGCGCCATAGTTGGCGCCGATCAACGCCGCCACTAACACCACCAGCAGCGCCGGCACACCCGCGCTGCCCGTGACCGGAATCGCCACGAACATCAACACCGCCTGCAAGAACAACACCAGCAACAGCGTCCACCGCCGCCCGATTCGGTCCGAGAGCGAGCCGGCGATGATGCGCCCGCCCGCGTTGCCCACCGCCAGCACCGCCACCGCCACAAACGCCAGCTCGCCCATGCTCTTTTTGGCCATGCCCCCGACGCTGCTGATGACCATCAGCCCCGCGCCCGCGCCGATGAAGTAAATGAGCCAGAGCAGATAAAACAGCGGCGAACGCAACACCTCGCGCGGCGAAAGGTTCACGGGCGCGGCCGTCGCTGCATTCGACCCGACGGGTTTGGCCACCGCGCCTTCGGGCGGGTTCACGAGCAGTTGCGCCAGGCCGCAAACGATGATCACGAAGGCCACACCGAGGATGAGCATGGATTGTTGCAGGCCGAAGTGCGCCAGCAGGTATTGCGACGCCGGCGCCAGATACACCGGTGCCAGCCCGAATCCCGAGACCACCAGCCCCGCAATCAGGCCCGTGCGCGAGGGCGGAAACCATTTGAGCGCCGGCGGCGTTGCTGACGAATACCCGAACCCGATGCCCAACCCGACCAGCAGGCCGAACCCCAGCAACCACGCCCAATAACTGCGCGTTTGCGAGATCAGCACCATACCCGCGCCCACCAGCAGCCCGCCAATCGTCGCCGTCAGACGCGGCCCGAACCGGTCCTGGCAGCGCCCGGCCAGAATCATCGTGAAGGCGAACACCAAACAGCAGAGCGCGTAGGGATCGTTGAGTTGCGAGCCGCGCCAGCCGAACTCGGCTTCGATCGCGCCCTTGAACAGACTCCAGGTGTAGAGCACACCCAGGGCGAGGTTGATGCCCGTGCCGGCGAAGGTGACGATCCAACCGCGCCGCGCTCCGGGTTTCGGGGCGGTCGGGGCGGGGGTCTGGGACACGTTGGTGGTAGTGAGCGTTGATGAACTCATACGCATGGTTTCCGGCGCGACGCGCACACAGGGCAACGCTCGTGTGCCGCTGCGCTTTGCCCAAAACCTAGCGCGCGCCGGGCGGACGCCTTTCCGAATCTTGGCAAAAAAATGCCTTCAATTGGCCCGCAACGGTTCGGCAGGCCGGGCAGGAAAGGAAACCTTGGCGCTGCCCTTCAACGGCGGAGCGGCTCGCAGACGCACTCCAAACGCCGGCTTCAGTCCGGGTAGCCGTCCGGATGTTTCTGATGCCACGCCCAGGCGCTGGCGATGATGTCCTCCAACTTCGGGAAGCGCGGTTGCCAGCCCAGTTCGCGCCGGGCCTTGTCAGCGGCGGCAACGAGCCGGGGCGGATCACCCGGACGGCGCGGTTTTTCGATCACGCGGATGGCGCGACCGGTGACCTTCTCGCAGGTGGAGATGACCTCGCGCACCGAGAAGCCCTCGCCGTTGCCGAGGTTGTAGATGCCGCTGCGGCCCGGTTGGAGGCCGAGCATGTGCGCCTGCGCCAGGTCCACCACGTGCACGTAATCGCGGATGCACGTGCCGTCGGGCGTCGGGTAATCGGTGCCGTAAATCTCGCAGTGCGCCGCCCGGCCCAGGGCAACCTTGAGCACGTTGGGGATGAGGTGCGTTTCGATGCGATGATGCTCGCCAAATTTTTCCGTCGCGCCCGCCGCATTGAAGTATCGGAAAATGACGCACTCCAGACCATAAACCCGTTGATACCAGGCCAGCGCCCGTTCCAGCATCAACTTGGATTCACCGTAAGGATTGATCGGGCGCGTGGGCAGCTCCTCGGTCATCGGCAACCGTTCGGGCGGGCCATACACCGCGCAGGTGGAACTGAACACAAATTTTTTGACGCCGCATTCGACGGCGGCGTCAAGCCACCGCAGGCCGTTGACGACGTTGTTGTGAAAATACTTTTTGGGGTTGGTCATGGACTCGCCCACGAGCGTGCTGCCGGCAAAGTGCATGATCGCGTCGGGCCGCACCCGGCGCACCGCCTCCAGCACGTCGCCTTCCCGTTCGGGTTCGCCCAGAATGAACGTTGCCCGCGCGTCCACGGCCGAGCGATGGCCTTCGGAGAGGTTGTCGTAAACGGCAACCTGATGCCCCGCGTTGAGCAGATGTTCGACGCAGACCGATCCGATGTAACCGGCGCCGCCGGTGACCAGCACGTTCATGCGCCGAGGATAGGTTTCCGCCGGTGAACGCCTCAAACGCGAAATGCTTGGGCGCAGGACAACGCCCGGCGGGACATCACTGCCGCGCCGGGCCCGTGCCGGTGGCGGCCAATTCGCCTTCGCTCATCGGCAGCCGCACTTCAAGGCACCGGCTGCCCGAACCGATAGAATCGCTGCGGGTTGGTTGCCCCGACGTCCACGAACTGAATCAACCCGCCCGCATCCGAATTCGTCACTCCGATCAACCACCACGCCGACATCGGCAGGCTCACGTTGCTGGAAGCATTACGTGGGTGAGCGCCGTGGCGATGGGCAGCACGTCACACACTGGTGCGACTCTTTGTCCGAGCTTGGCCCACGGTTTTGTCGCGGGGGACGAAGACGCTGAGGAGATCAGAGGTGTCCATTGAGGCGATGCTTGCTCGACAAGGTCGAGCGGCACGCCATGTTGGGCTGCAGATTTCACACCCGGTGATTCCAATTTCACCCCCGGCGCGCATCAACTCGGTGAACCGCGCAGCCAAGCGTGTCCGCCGTCACAGCGGCTTGGGACAAGCTGCTAAAGCCGCTCCATCGGTTTGGACCGTCTGCGACGGCCTTTTGTCACCGGGTCGAAGCCCGGTAGTTTACAAGATGTCTTTGGAGTGCACAGGTTCAACCCGTTAGGCCGCTATTTTTGGATGCGGTAGGTGTTGAGGGTGCGGGCGGCCTGCGGGTCGCCCTCGGCCCGGGCGTCCTGCAACAGCGCGTTGATCGTGAGCGTCGCCCGCGCAAGGATCGTCAACTGCTCGTCCGTCAACCCCTGCGAGCGCGAGAGGGTTTGGAGCGAGGCAAACGCCTTCGGGTAATTCCGCGCTTGCACAGCGACCACGATCTGGTTGGCGAGTGCCTTGACATCGGGCTGCGCGCGGGCGAAGGCGGTTTCCAATGCCCCGGGCAGTTCCTCAACCCTCAACGGCGCGGGCGGCGCGGCACTTCGGTTGCAGCCCACCCCGCACGCCAGGGCCAGCAGGAGGATGGATGTGAGTTTTTTCATGGGGCGATTCCAACGAGGGTTTTGAGGTCAGACCTTCACTCGACAGGCTTGACCGGGTTCACGCCGATGTAGTGGCGGTAGTCAATGCCGACACGCAGTCCGGTGAACTTGATCCGCGAGACGTGGCCGTCCACCCACAGCGTCTGGCATCCCAGGTTGTGCCGATACCATTCGGTCTCGAAGCGATGCCCGCCATAGTAGGATGACAATCCACCGTATGGCGGCGGATAGCCGATCCATTGCGAGAGAATCTGCAGGGCGCCGGGGAACAGGCCGATGCTGTCCTCGGCGCCTTCCATTTTGGATTCGGCGGCATCCTGGCAGAAAATCATCTTCGAGGGCGTCTGGTAGCTGGTGACCTTTTTGACGGCTGCCGGTTCGGTGGCGCCGCTGGTATCGGGATAGCCGGAATTGAGAAGCAAGAATTGATGGATTCCGTAACAGGCATTTCGCCACCAGTCGGAGTCGAACCGGCGCCCGTCTTCGCGCCATTCGTCCACATACCTGGCCGAGGGGCAACGGAAGAGCCGACGCGCCCTGGCAAAATAATCGGCGTAGCCCAGCGCCCAGTAGGCGTTGGGATGATTGGCCGGCAGCAGCACGTCGGACTGCGGGTTGATGGTCCATTGACCGTCGTTGGGCATGACCCCGTTGCCCAAGTGGAAAAACGTGTCCTGGTGTTCCTGGGCATACATCGTGGCGGCGGCGCCGATCTGCCGCAGGTTGCTCAGGCATTGAGCCGCCTTGGCCTTGTCCTTGGCCCGGGTCAGCGCCGGGAGCAGCATTGAGGCCAGGATGGCGATGATGGCGATGACCACCAGCAGTTCAATCAGCGTGAATGCGCCGCGCGTCCGTTGCTTCGCCGAAACCCGAATGAGCGGACGATGAAAACACACCGCTGGTGAATGGATGTCGAGGCTCATGGCCGGAAGACGTTTGAGCAGGTTGAGTCGCGGCGCGAATCGGGCGTGGCGGATTGCCGATCGCCCGGCCGTCCGGAGGACATGGCGACGCTTCTGCAACGCATTCTTAGGGGTTGGAGCTACCTTGAATCGGTCGCGCGGCGAAGTCAATCGCCCAGAGCAACCGCCTGGTGGCAGATGCCCAAGCCGCTTTTGACTCGAACTGATTGACGCGCCGGGAAAAATGCCGTCGGCTGACGCGATGAGAGCCCGATTGAGCGTTTTACTGACCCTGGCAGCCGCCGTTGCCGTTGGCGCCTGGCTGTTCGGCTGGTGGTCGTCCCGGATGGAACGACCCGCCGAGGCGCCCACCGCCGCGCTGCCCCTGAACCTCGATGAACTCCGCGAACGAGCCGCCCGCGGCGACGCGGAGGCGCAGTGCCAACTCGGTCTGGCTCATTCGCGCGGGCAGGGCGGCAAGCCGGACTACGCCGAGGCAGCCCGGTGGTATCGCCAGGCCGCCGAGCGGGGCCACGCGCGCGCCCAGGCGGCGTTGGGCGAACTTTACGAGGCGGGCCAGGGCGTGCCGCGCGACGAAGCCGAGGCAGCCCGTTGGTATCGCCGCGCGGCGGAGCAGGGCGATGCTTTTGCGCAATACAGCCTCGCGGTGCTTTACCTGCTGGGCAAAGGCGTGCCGCGCGATCTGCCCGAGGCCATCAACTGGTATCAGCGCGCTGCGGCTCAAGGCCATGCGCTGGCTCAATACAACCTCGGCCTTCGCCATCGTGATGGCGACGGTGTGGCGTGCGACCCGGTCGAAGCTTACAAATGGTTGAGTCTCGCCGCCGCGCAGGGCCTGGCCGATGCTGCCGAGGCCCGGGACGCGCTCGAACGAAATCTCACCCGCCCGCAACTCAAAGAAGCCCGGCAACGGATGGAAGCCTTCACCGCCCCGCACCGCCGGCCCTGATCGGCCAGCTCGAGCGACCAACCGATTGGGGGTGACCTGCTCCATTCGAGTTTCCCGCGCGCCATGCGCCGCGCTCACCCCAACCGCGCCGGAGCCGCCGGTCAGCGGCCGGGAACTGGACAGAAAACACACAACTGGCCCAATGAGGGCGACCGGCGGTTGCAGAGTCTGCTCGACGAGGACGCGGCGTCCGCTGGCGTCCGCAACCAACGGGCGGAGGCACGGGGCAGAGGGATTTTGCCGGGGCGACTGAAGATGCGGCGGAGCGACCTGGAGCGGCCTGGCCCGTGAACACCGTGCGTCTGCACCCTGAAGCAAGCCTGCCAACCGCCGGATTGAGATTGAATCGTGTCCCGTGGCGGTTGGAGACTGCGACGGCAACGGCGTTGAGCCGTGTGGAAAATTCAGGTCAACACGACGTTGGAGGCGGCTGAAGCGGTCGCCGAGGCGCTGGAACGCGCGCTGGGGGCAGCGGCGGTGATTGAAACCCGACCTGGCCACGCCCGGGCGCGCGTGGCGGCGTATCCGGGCCGGCGGCTCGCCGGATGGAAGCGGACGCAGCGCGCCCTGCGCGAGGCGATTCAACAGATTGCGGCGTGCGGCCTGGACGTCGGACGCGCGCGGATTCAGCGCCGATTGTTGCGCAAGGAGGATTGGGCCGAATCGTGGAAGCGGCACTTTAGGGCCTTGCGAATCGGTCGCGCGCTGCTCATCCGCCCGAGTTGGAGTCGGGCGCGGCCGCGTCCGGGTCAGGTGGAAGTGGTGCTCGATCCGGGGCTGAGTTTCGGCACGGGGCATCATCCGACCACGGAGTGGTGTTTGCGCGAATTGGTCCGGCTGCGCAAAACGGGACAGCCACAGGCGTTTTTGGACATCGGCACGGGCTCGGGCATTCTGGCCATCGCGGCAGCGAAGCTGGGCTACGCGCCGGTGGCGGCGTTCGATGTGGACCCGCAAGCGGTACGCGTGGCGCGCGCCAACGCCCGCAACAATGGCCTGGCCCGCGCCGTGCGAATCTTTCAGGCGGATTTGAGCGCGCTAGCCCGACGCCCGCCCCGGGGTTACGAGCTGGTGTGTGCGAATTTGACAGCCCCGCTGTTGTTGGCGGAGCGCCGTCGGATCGCCGCGCATCTGAAAACCAGGGGCGCGCTGGTTCTGGCAGGGATTTTGCAGTCGGAATTCCCGTCCGTGATTCGGGCCTACGGCGAACTGGGCCTGCGCCTGGTCCGCGCGCGCGTCCGGGGCGAATGGCAATCCGGCACATTCCTCCGCGCCGCCGGGGGCGGTCGGCCCGCAGCCGCGAATGTTTGAACGGTTCGCCGTGCGTCCGGTCTTACGGTTAGAGACGTGCAACGCCGACGCCAACCATCGTTCGGCCCGCCGCGCAAGGAGCGGCCTGCGGCGCTTCACGTCGTTCACCCTCAACAGCAGCTCCACCATGCGCAAGACGCTCGACACCATCGTGGAAGCGGTTCGCAATCCGAAGCACCCGTTTCGCAAAACCGAGCATCACCCCAAAAAAGCGCTCAAGCACCGCTACGAGCGCCGGAAGATCAAGGCATGGTTGCAATGGAGCGACTGGCAATCTGAGGAACTGGCCTGACGCTCGAGTGCGAAACCGACGCGCGCGACCGTCAGGTCTGCGCACTCTCAAAACCTCAACCTTGAGTGGCCGTTTGGCCGTTGGCGCCTTCGGCGCGCGCGGCCTCAGTGCAGGAGCACCGTCGCGATCCCCAGCCCGGTGCCGAGGACAATCGCGGCCAGTTTACCGACATTGAACCGGTGCAGGTCGCTGGCCTCAAACAGGATCGTGGTGGCGATGTGCAAAAAGATGCCGATGACCAGCGCCGTCAACTCGCGCGTGTGTTCGGCCAGTGCCGTGTGCGCGCTCAGAAACATGCCCAGCGGGCCCATGGCGGCAAACACCGCCAGCCAGCCGAGCGCGGTGCGACGCGTCATTCCGCTCTGGCACAACATCGCCAGCAGCGCGATCGAGACCGGGAAATTGTGCACGACGATGCTCACCAGCAACAACTGGCGCGACGCGGGGTCAAAGTGCCGATGCCGGTCGGCCAGCGCCAGCGCCTCCACAAACGCGTGCAAACACAAGCCCAGAATCACGCCCCAGGGCACGCGCCCCTCCCGCACCACGTGCGTGTGGCCGTGTTCGACGCCCACCGAAATCACGTCCAGTCCCACCTGCAAAAAAAACCCCGTCAGCATCAGCGCCCCGATCCACAGCGGGCTGAGCGCAGCCTCGTGCGCGTGGGTGTGATACAGCTCGGGCAGCAAATGCAGCAGGGTCAGGCTCAGCAGATACGCGCCGGTGAAGGCATTGAGCAGGCGGATGCGACGCGGCTCGTCGAGCCTGAAGGCGAAAAACGTCACGGCCCCCAGCGCGATGCTCGAAAGGAGAATCCCGTAATCCATGATCACTCCTCAACCGTTGCGCCTGCGAGAGCCGCGCGATGCGTGAGCAGGCGCTCCGAAATTGCCGTTGGGCCCGGGCGAAGGCAAGCGCCGGGCGGGCTGAACACGAGCGGACAAACGGCCCGGAACAGCTCGGTGCGGTGTCCGGGCCTGGCGGGCGGTTCTACTTCATCAGGAGCATCTGGCGGGCGCGCTTGATGGCGCGGGCCAGCCGACGCTGATAGTGCGCGGGCAGACCGGTGTATTTGCGCGGCAGGATGCGGCCCTGCTCGGTGACAAACTGCCGCAGGAGATTCACGTTCTTGAAGTCGAGCGCCTCGACGCTGAAATCAATTTTGGGTTTGGGGCGCGGGGCGCGCGGTTCGAGCGGGACACGCCGGTCGGCCCGGCCGCGTTTGTCGAGATTGGTTTTGCGGGGCATGGGCTACTTGATTTCGCGGTGCAGGGTGTGGCGGCGGAGGAACGGGTTGTATTTCATCAACTCGAGCCGTTCGCTCTTGGTCTTTTTGTTCTTGGTGGTGGTGTAGCGGGACGGCGGTTTGCCCAGCTTGCGGGCTTCGGTGCATTCGAGGGTGATGATTTCGCGCGGCATGGCCTACTCCTTTTCCTTGAGCTTGTCCTCGGTTTCCTCCTCTTCCTCGACCTCGGGCGCGCCGCCGAGTTCGATGCTGCCCAACGGGCTGAGGCGGCGCTGGCGCAGCGCGCCCTCGCGTTCGAGTTGCGCCTGGGCCTCCACGGTGAACCGCGTCCAGGGAATCGCGTCGAGCCGGGCCTTGGGGATGCGCTTGCCCGTCAGCTCGCAGATGCCGTAGGTGCCCTTCTCAATCCGTTTGAGCGCCTCTTCGATCTCGTAAATGGCGTCCTGGTCGGAGGACAACAGGCTCAGCGCAAAGTCGCGGTCGAAATTGTCCGTGCCCGAATCGGCCATGTGCAGGCTGTAGCTGGGGATTTCCTCGGCCGACTGTTTGGCCAGGCCGTCCATCTGGCGGAGCAATTGGGCGCGCAGTTCCAGCAGCCGCAGGTAATATTTTTGCCATTCGGGTTTGATGTGTTTGGGCACTTCGCTGCCGCGTTTGGGCGCCACCGGGCGGCCCAAAATGCTCGCTGCCGTGGCCGGGCCGGGCGAACCGGACCGGGGTGTTGGTTTCCGAGTCGTCTTTTTCTTTGTTGTCACGGTTCTTACTCCATCACTTCGGCCGTTCCTGCGTCAGGCTTTGAAACCCGCTTAAAGGCCCGACCGCAAGCCGCCTCTGGTGCAAGGGGGCGCGAATCTAGCAAAGCCATCCGGTTTTGCCACAAATTTTTTCAGCGTTCAGGCGTCGTCGCCCGACAGCGCTCGCGCGGCTTGAGCGAGCGTCCGGGCGAGCGATTGGACGGCCGAACCTTCCGGGGCGTTCAACCCGCAACTCGGTTCGCGCGCAAAAGTTGGGCATCGCCGCCCGCGGCCTCTGCCGGAGTCGGCGGAGCCGGGGGCGAACCACCGAGGGAGCGCCCGACAGGCCGTCGCCCCCGCGCCGGCTGGCGTTCGGGCCGCGTATCGAAAAGCCCGCAGAGCGCGCCGCGCTCACCGGGGGTTGTTTTTCGCGGGCAAATCCGTAGCCTTGGCTGACGCCAGAAACGAGATCGAAAGCCCGAGCATGAAAGCCAAAATCCTTGCCGTTTTAATCGTCGCGCTCATCACCCTGGGGGTGATCTGGTTTGCCGTGCTGCGCGAGCCGAAAACCCCGGCAACGCCAGTGGTCGAGCCCGCTGAGTCGGGGCCGGTGGCCGCGCCGGGCACCAGTGCGCCTCCGTCGGTGGCGCGCGGTGAAACGCAGCCGACCCCTCCGACGGAGACTGCGCCAGCCCCGGTCGCGTCCACCACCAACCTGTTGCTCGATTGGGCTGATCGCGTGGATCAAATCCTGGGCGATGATTCGGAGGTGGACGAGAAAGCGCGCAAAATGCTCGAGCTTTTCCCGCTGATGCCCGAGGCGGGCCAGATCGAAACCGCCCAGCACATCGCCAATCTTCTGGCCGATGAGGACTTCGACAAATTCGGTCGCTACCTGACCAACGTCCAGACGTCGCCCGTGGTGCAGGACATCATTTTTTCCGACGCGCTGAACCGGCCCGACTCAATCAAGCTGCCTCTGCTCCTGCAAACGGCGCGCACGCCCGATCACCCCAAGGCCGAGGAGGCCCGCGAAATCCTCGAGCTCTATCTGCACGAAGATCACGGCACCAACTGGGTGGCCTGGCAGCAGGAAATCGAGCGCTGGTTGAAGGAAACCCCCGATTACCCCCGGGCGCCGTTCCGGCGGCCCGGTCAACCGCCCCTACCGGGCCGCTCGCTACCGGCCCAGGTGTTGCAACAGGGCCTGCGCCTCGGCAAAGCGTGGATGAATCTCCAGCGCCCGTTGCGCCGCGCGACGCGCTTCCTCAACCCGGCCCAGCCGCGCCAGCACCGTCGCCCGCGCATACGGATATTCGGCCACGTGCGGCTCCAATGACTCGGCGCGCAGCAAGGCCTCCAACGCCGCCTCCGGTTGCCCCAGCGCCGAGCGCGCCAAACCCAGGTTATACCACGCGCGAGCATAGTCGGGGGCCAGTCGCGTCGCCTCGGCCAGTGCCGCTGCAGCGTCGCTCAAGCGGCCCACTTCGTTGAGCGCCAGACCCAGCTTGAAACGGTATTCGGCCTCGCGCGGCGCCAGTTCGCAGGCCGTTTCCAGCGCCCTGACCGCGTCGGCGGGTCGGCCCAGCGCGCCCAGCGCCACGGCCAGCGCGTGGAACAATGGCGCTGAGTGCGGGTCCCAACGCACCGCGCGCTCGAAGTAACCCAGCGCCGCCGCCGCGTCGCCACGGTCCATCAAAAAGACGCCCATTTGCAGCGCGCCGGCGGGCTGATCGAAGTTGTGCCGCAGGTAGGCGAGCAGATCGCGTCCGGCGGGCGCGTTGGTGTTGAGCGAATGGCGCAGCGCCCAGGCGGCCTCCACCCGCACCGCGCGCACCGGGTCATCCAGCCGGGCGCGCAACGCCTCAAGCACTGCCGCCCGGCCGGAGCTGACAACCGGCTCGAGCCCGCGCACCGCCATGGCGCGCACCAGCGCGTTGGTGTCGTTCAACGCGGCGAGCAACGCGGCGGTGACGTTGGTTTCGCCCGCCCAGAATTTGAGCAGGTTGGCGGCGACGGCGCGCCAGTAACCGTTGGTTTCGCTCCGGAGCATGTGCAGGAGCGGTTCGACGGCGGCGCGATCGCCCGCGCGCGCGCGGGCCACGGCGCGGGCGCGTTGGAGCACCAGATCGTTGGTGCGCGGGCCATACCACTGCACGATGGAATCGAGCGCCCACTGCGCGCTGCGTTCGGTGTGACAGCGGTTGCAGGCGTTGGGGATGCCCAGTTCGATCGTCAGGCGCGGGTCGGGCACGGTGAAGCCGTGATCGCGCCGCGCGTGCCGCTGCATATAAACGGTTTGGGGCATGTGGCAATCCACGCACAGGTCGCCGCGCGTGCCGGGTTTGTGTCGGCTGTGGGTTTCGGGATCAATGCGCGGGGCGGTGTTGGTGGTGCTGCCGT